>CAUUAD010000129.1:0-4518 GCA_963542785.1 Rothia mucilaginosa | reverse complement strand
CCTAGTCAATGCCACATTTATTTTCGGTATGAGACTGATAACGCCGAGGCTATGTGCTCGGTTTCATAGGCTCTCGTGGAAGTACCGCGGGTTTGAAAGAGTCCGAATAGTAGAAAACGTATGAAAACTTATGCGTTCTAACGGAAAAATCTGCATTTCGGGCGTACTCTAGACATATGTCTGAGAACCTTTCGAACCCCGGTACTTTTGTTGAGCCTGTCTTCGGTCGCCTCCTGACCGCAATGGTGACCCCCTTCGCGAAGGACGGCTCCGTTGATGAAAAGCAGGTCGCAGACCTGGCGAACTACCTTGTGGAGAACGGCCACGACGGCCTGGTGGTCTGCGGTACCACCGGTGAGTACTCCACCATGACCGATGACGAGAACGAGCGCGTTTTCCAGATTGTGAAGGATACCGTTGGCTCTCGCGCGAAGATTATTGCCGGTGTTGGTTCGAACGACACCGCGCATACTATTGAGCTGGCGCACCGTGCCGAAAAGGTTGGCGTGGACGGCCTGCTGGTCGTGACTCCCTACTACAACAAGCCGACTCAGCCGGGTGTCTACGCCCATTTTGCGACCGTTGCGCAGGCAACTGAGACCCCCGTCATGCTTTACGATATTCCGGGTCGTGCGGGCATCCCCATCGCACCCGAAACCTACCGTCGCCTTGCAGAAATTGATAGTATTGTAGCGGTGAAAGACGCCAAGGCAGACTTCGGTGCCGCAACCGAGGTCATGGCAACCACCGACCTGCACTACTACAGCGGCGACGACGGACTGACCCTTCCCTGGATGGCAATGGGCGCCGTCGGCCTCGTTTCGGTGACCGCACATGTGGCACCCGCACTCTTCCGTGCCCTGATTGATGCTGTCGTTGCACAGGACCTGGTGGAGGCTCAGCGTCTTCACCTGGAACTAACTCCGATTGTCCGAGCAACCATGGGCCGTGCCCCCGGTTGCGTTGCTGCCAAGGAAATTCTCTCCTGGCAGGGTGTGCTGGATGAGCCCGTCGTTCGCCTGCCGCACGTACTCTCCGAACCGGAGGTTGCCCAGGCTATGCGAGCTGACCTGCTCTCCTCGAGCATCGCTCACACCCTGAAGAATGCCTAAACTTTGACGCCTACCCGCCGCACGTAATAGTGCGGGGAGCGTATATATAGAGGACTTCGGCTACCGTTACACCCCGCTTTTGGGGCGCATGATGTAGCCAACGGACGCGGACTCCACACCTAAGACTAGGTGAGGGGTCCGCTCTGGCGTATTGCCGCGGTTTACCGCCCAATGATTCGGCCACCCACTCAGACAGGGGCCCAGCTTAGGTAGAGGCACCCGCGCACTACGCCCCCCCGAATACTTTTGAATACTTTCGGTGATTTGGACGCACCGGCAGCACCCCACCTCCTCGGCATGTGAGAGCCGAACCGGCGGGAGCGCTTGCGGTACGAAGCGTCGCCTACGAATCACAGACATCACAAGAAAACATAGAAGAAAGAGGAGACACACGATGAGCGTCTTTGAAGCGAATCTTCCCCTGCCTCCCCGCCTGAAGAAGGACACCCTGCGCGTGGTGCCCCTGGGCGGCCTGGGCGAAGTCGGTCGTAACATGACCGTGTACGAAATCAACGGCAAGCTGCTGATTGTTGACTGCGGCGTGCTCTTCCCCGAAGAGTCCCAGCCCGGCGTGGACCTGATCCTGCCCGACTTCAGCTACATTGTCGACCGTCTGGACGACGTGGTCGCCATGGTGCTGACCCACGGCCACGAGGACCACATCGGCGCGGTTCCTTACCTGCTGCGCCGCCGCCCCGACATCCCCCTGGTCGGTTCCGAACTGACCCTGGCACTGGTTGAGGCGAAGCTCGCCGAGCACCGCATCAAGCCCTACACCCTCGCGGTGAAGGAGCACCAGGTGGAGCGTTTTGGTCCGTTCGAGTGCGAGTTCGTTGCTGTGAACCACTCGATTCCGGATGCGCTGGCTGTCTACATCCGCACCAAGGCAGGCAAGGTTCTGCACACCGGTGACTTCAAGATGGACCAGCTGCCGCTGGACGGCCGCATCACCGACCTGCGCCACTTCGCTCGCCTGGGCGAGGAGGGCGTGGACCTGTTCCTGCCGGACTCCACCAACGCTGAGGTTCCCGGCTTCACTCCGACCGAGAAGCACATCGGTCCGGTGCTGTCGAACGTTTTCCGTGACGCAAGCGGCCGCATCATTGTGGCGTCCTTCTCCTCGCACGTTCACCGCGTGCAGCAGGTACTGGACGCAGCCGCTGAGCGTGGCCGCAAGGTCGTGCTCGTGGGCCGCTCCATGGTGCGTAACATGACCATCGCTGAGAAGCTGGGCTACCTGAAGGTTCCCGCCAACGTGCTGGTGGACCTGAAGAAGGTTGACGACTACCGCCCCGACCAGATCGTGATGATGTGCACCGGTTCGCAGGGCGAGCCGATGGCGGCACTGTCGCGTATGGCGAACGGTGACCACAAGATTCAGATTGAGCCCGGCGACACCGTGGTGCTCGCATCCTCGCTGATTCCCGGTAACGAGACCAGCGTTTTCCGCATCATTAACGCCCTCATGAAGCTGGGCGCTAACGTGGTGCACAAGGGCAACGCGAAGGTTCACGTTTCCGGTCACGCTGCCGCCGGTGAGCTGCTGTACTGCTACAACATTCTTAAGCCGAAGAACGTTATGCCGGTTCACGGCGAGGTTCGCCACTTGATTGCCAGCGGTGACCTGGCGATGGAGACCGGTGTTCCGAAGAAGAATGTGCTGCTCTGTGAGTCCGGTACTGTCGTGGATCTGCGCGATGGCGTGGCGTCCGTGGTGGGCGAGGTTCCCTGCGAATACCTGTACGTTGACGGCCGCTCCGTCGGTGAGGTGACCGAGAGCGACCTGAAGGATCGCCGCATCCTGGGTGAAGAGGGCTTCGTGTCCATCGTGACCGTTGTGGACCGCGCAACTAAGCGCGTGGTGACCGGACCGGATATTCACGCTCGCGGTATCGCTGAGGACGACTCGGTCTTCGACGAGATCGTTCCGAAGATTACCGCTGCTTTGGAGGATGCTCTGCACCGCGCACCCGAGAAGGTGCACACCGTGCAGCAGCTGCAGCAGATTGTGCGCCGCACCATCGGTGCCTGGATTTCTCGCCGTCTGCGCCGCAAGCCCATGATTGTTCCCGTGGTTGTTGAGAACACCTCGAAGGCTACGAAGAACTAACGCGAAGAACTAATACTCTGCGCGAGGCGAGCTGCCTGCCATAGCAAAAAGGCGATAGCGAAAAGGCGGGGTCGATACGTTGTGTCGGCCCCGCCTGCTGTGTATCTGCAGAACCTATGAGTGAAAGCTACGCGAAAGCTGCTCGAAAGCGAGCGCAGTAGGGGAGAAGCGCCTCAACGGTTCCTCTCATTAGCGGCCCTATCAATGCCCTCATCGGCACCGGCGGGGCGCACTTTTTAGCTCACTGATAACGAAAGAATCGGTACATTAACAGGAAGGTTGATACCCTAAAAGGTATGGCTCCACGGACCACGAAGGGTCGTAACACGACCTCTACTAAAGCAAACACTAAGAAGACCACCCGCAAGCGCACCACCTCCCGAGGCGGTGCCCAGCGCGGTGCCAACGCGGCGAACCCTGTAGCGGGCGCTATCTCCTCCGTCTGGCTGAGCATTGCTCACGCTATCGGTGGGCTCTTCCGCTCCATTGGCGCGGTGCGCACCGACCTTGCGCCCGAAGACCGCCGTGACGGTGGCGCGCTCACCATCCTGCTGTTCGGCATGATTAGCGCCGGGGTGGAGTGGTACAACTGGCGTGCCCACACCTCCCTCGGTTTATTGCGAGCGCCGCTGGATGCCTGGCACACCATGCTGGGCGGTATTTTCGGTCAGGGCGCCCTTCTGATTCCAGTGTTCTGCCTCATCATGGCGTGGTGCGTTTTCCGTGGACCCGACCTGATTAAACGTAATAACCGCGTGGCGGTGGGGTCCTTCATCATGCTGATGGCGGCATCCCTGTTCTTTGCACGCCATGCGGGTCACCCGACCTTCGCGGATGGTTTTGACGCCGTCTGGGCTGGTGGTGGCGTGGTCGGTGTGCTACTGGGCACCCCCATTGTGCGTGTGAGCGGCGGTATTGCGTTCGTTGAGATTCTGATTCACCTGCTACTGGGTATTGCCGGTCTGATGGTGCTGACGAACACTCCGATTCGTCAGGTGGTGCCGCGTACCCTGCACCTGGTCGGTTTGGCTTTGGGTGAGAAGCCTAACGGCACGACTCGAACCTCCGCGAAGGACAGCCCTTCGGATGCGACTCAGACCGTGGATCTGAACGCTGAGGAGCACGACCGCAGCTACCTGTACGAGGATGAGAAGCCGGCACGCACGGCTCAGAAGTCTGGTGGCCTGTTCTCTCGTCTGCGCGGTTGGTTGGGCTTTGCTCCCGCTGCGTCAACGGATTCTTCCCTGGACGAGTACGCCGGTGATGAAGCATTCGTGAGTGCCGTGGTGGATGAGA
>CAUUAD010000128.1:0-4523 GCA_963542785.1 Rothia mucilaginosa | reverse complement strand
CGCGGCACGCGGGTCGCCGGGCGCACAAAATCGGCAAGAATCAGCGCCGTAATAAACGGGTTGATCTGAATCAGATCCAGGGTTCGCTGCCACGGGCCCGCCGAGACCACCAGAATAGTCAGCACCGCAATCGTGCCCGCACGACCAAAGTACTGCTGTAGCGGCAGTTCGCGGCCACGCACATTCACGTAGTTATAGATGATGGTAGAAATCCACCACGCCACCACAGCCGAACCGACAACCATAATGACCTTGCCGACTTCAAGGGGCATGAACGCGAAGGGCAGGAACAGCATCGCGGCGAACGGCGGGTACGTGAACGGCGGCTTGATGACGCCGTGATCGTTCAGCGTCGGGGAGTACAAATCCTGAGTGAAGCCCTCGTTATCGAAAATGGTCATCGCGCCCAGGCGGTAAATGGAGAAGTCCATACCGCTAAAGGGGTTGGTGAGCATTTTGACGACGTATCCACCGCCAATGATGAGGATAAGTGCCGCAATGGCGATTTTTCCCCAGATGGGGGTGGTGGAGTCAGTCCTTGTCACGAGGTGCTTGTCCTTACCTTGGTGCCGGCGGATGCGCGCGCTTAGGGTGCGCGGGCATCTGATTTTGGAATCCTAATAGTTTATCGTGTGCACCTGTGAAGGGTGCATTGGGGAGAAGATTCACAGGGGAGATTCGCAGAGAAAGAATCACTTGAGCGCACAAGCACAACTATCACGATATGAGCCGCCTTCATATGCACGTCATGTCTTCAAAATTGGTACTACTCGGGCAATATAATGGGCTTATTGGCACCCGCCCCAACGCAGGGGCCACCCCAACGCAGGGGCAAGCGGTGCCGACCCGCACACCGACGTCCACGAACAACCAGCAGTGAAAGCAGTGATCACGTGAGTGAACATCTCGGCACCCCACCCGAAGGTGAGAACACGAGCGGCAAGCCCGCAGGCGTAAACGTCTCCGGAGGCGGCTCCTCCGGCCTGAGCATTGGCGCGCGTCCGGCTGATGCGCCCGGCGCGAACCTCACCCCCGAAGAAATTGCACGCCGCGCATCCGGTCGCGGTACGTGGCATCGTCGCGCCTCCAAGCCCGTCTCCCACTGGATGTTTACCCTTGTCGGCGTACTTCTGCTGCACAGGTTTATCCCGAATAGCGGCTGGCTGATGGTGCACATTGTCACCCTCGGCCTGATTACGAACTCGATTCTGATTTGGTCGCAGCACTTCACCGAAGCGCTCATGAAGATCAAAATCCCGGACGAGCACCGCGGCACCCAGGTGCGCAGCATCTTCATTCTGAACGCCGGTATTCTCGTGCTCATGATCGGCATGGTCGGTCAGTTGAGCGTGCCCGGACTGTACGCCGCCACGGTGGTGGGTGCCCTCATCGTCGGTTCGATGGTCGCTTGGCACGGCATCTACCTGCTGAAGCAGGTGCGTCAGGCTCTGCCGTCGCGGTTCGGTGTGACCATTCGCTTCTACATTGTTGCGGCGCTGCTGCTGCCCCTCGGTGCGGCGTTTGGCGGCATGATTGCCTACCCGAACCTGTCCGGCACCCTGCATTCGCAGTTCCTGCTCGCGCACGAGGCGGTGAACGTGCTCGGCTTCGTCGGCATTACCGCGGTGGGTACGCTGGTGACGTTCTGGCCGACCATGCTGCGCACGAAGATGGTCGATAAGGCGCTCACCCACAGCCTGCGTGCCCTGTACCTGATGTGCGGCGGCCTGGTGTTGACCCTTGTCGGCGCGATTTTTGGGATGCGTCCGCTCGCCGCAGCCGGTCTGGTCGTCTACCTGGTCGGCCTGCTCATTGTCGCCTGGGTGATGGTGCGTACCCTGCGCACCAAGCGCCCGAACGAGTACCCGCCGATGAGCGTGGGTATGGGCTTCCTCTGGCTGATTGTTGGTGTAGCAGCGACCGCCTACCTGGTGGCGACCGTCCCCTTCGCGCAGCTGGACATGCGCGCTGTGACCCCCATCTTTGTGGTCGGCTTCCTGCTGCAGCTGCTGCTCGGCGCAATGAGCTACCTGCTCCCCCAGCGTATGGGCGGTGGCCCTGCGGTGGTGCGCGCCTCCAACAAGGAGTTCAGCCGTTTCGCGGCGGCACGCGTAACCGCCGTGAACCTGGCGCTGCTCATCTTCATGATGCCCAGCTCCATGGTGGGCCAGTCCATTAAGATTGCCGTCGCTATCGTGGGTGCGTTGGCGCTCATGGCGTTCATTCCGCTGATGGTGCGCGGCGTGAAGGCGTCCGTGAATACCCGCAAGGAAATGATGGCAGCACGCGCCCGCGGCGAGAAGCCCGTCTTCAACCAGGAGGCGCTCACCCCGGAGCCCGTCCCGCACGCCAAGCAGAGCTTCCAGGCGGCACTCGCGGTGGCTATGGCGTTCCTGCTGGGCTTCGCCGTGAACCCGTCCGCGCTGAACCTGCCGTCGTTCTCCTCGGCAGGTTCCGTGGCTGCGACCGGTCAGACCACCACCGTGCAGGTGAAGGCGACCAGCAACTACCGTTTCACCCCCGCCGAGGTGGAGGTCCCCGCAGGTAACCGCCTGGTCGTCGAGGTCACCAACGACGACGAGGGCATGACCCACGACCTGACCTTCGACAACGGCGCAACCACCGGCACCATCAATCCCGGCGAAACGAAAACCGTTGACGCCGGCGTCATTACCGCCGACCAGGAAGGCTACTGCTCCGTGGCGGGTCACCGCTCCCTGGGCATGGTGTTCAAGGTGAAGGCGACCGGCGCCTCCGCAAACCAGGTGGCGCAGGGTGGCCACAACCACGGTTCTGCGGGCACCCACGACCACACCGCGTCGGGTAGCACCCCGACCCTCATGACCGTTGCGAACAGCAGGATTGACATGTCCGCAGCGCCCGGCAGCGGCTACAAGTACCGCGACCCGAACATCCCGGCACCGAACACCGCCGAGAAGGTGAACGGCAAGACCGTCCGCAAGGTCACCCTGGACGTGCAGGAAGTCGACCGCGAGGTAGCGCCCGGCGTGACCGTTCACATGTGGACGTTCAACGGGCAGAACATGGCACCGATTCTGCGCGGCAAGGTCGGCGACATTTTTGAAATTACACTCGTCAACAACGGCACGATGGGCCACTCGCTGGACTTCCATGCGGGCATGGTCTCCCCCGATAACACGATGAAGACCATCGCCCCCGGCGAGCGTCTCGTCTACCGTTTCGAGGCGAAGGCCGCCGGCATCTGGCTGTACCACTGCGGTACCGCCCCGCTGAGCCTGCACATGACTCAGGGCATGTACGGCGCGGTCATCATTGACCCGGCAGACCTCGACCCGGTCGATCACGAGTACGTGATGGTTCAGGGCGAGGCGTACCTGCACGACACCGGCAAGACCGCCTCCGACGGCAACAAGCTGGCGGAGAACTCGCCGGAGCTGATCGCGGCGGGCACCCCCACGCTGACCATGTTCAACGGCCACGCAACCCAGTACAAGGCGAAGCCGCTGCAGGTGAAGAAGGGCGAGCGTATCCGTATTTGGGTGATGGCGGCTGGCCCGAACCATGGCACGAGCTTCCACGTGGTCGGTTCGCAGTTCGACACGGTCTACAAGGAGGGCGGCTACCTGATGCGCCGCGGTGTGGATGCGTTCGGTAGCCGTGACGGCCACAGCCAGGCGCTGGATTTGGCGCCCGCTCAGGGCGGCTTCGTGGAGATGCAGTTCTTGGAGTCTGGCACCTACGTGTTCGTGAACCACTCCTTCTCGGAGATGGAGCGCGGTGCCGCCGGCAAGATCGTGGTGACTGACCGCTAGTAGTGGTCGCCCGCTAAGCACTCACGCTAGACGCTTCTAGCGCCCCGTAAGAGGCTGACCCCGCCGGGTGCATCCTCGGATGCGCGCGGCGGGGCCCTCCGCTACCCGGGGGCCTTTCCGGGCGGATCCTTCCTTTCTCGCAGGCGGGCGGCAGGGCCGTTTGCCCGGATTGGGGCGGGGTGCGCATCCCGCGCTGACTATGCTTTTAGCCTCATCCGTGGGTATTTTGTCGGCATCCGCGGCTCGGGTGCGCTAGTCTGGATGGATGGCACATAGCACTTCGGGCGCCCCTTCCGAGCGTAACGCTACGAGCGCCTCCAACCACACTTCCGCCTCGGCGGACGCACAGACTTCCCCGCGGCCGCGTAAAGCTTTCCCGCTTCGCTTTCTGGCCGGGGCTCTCGCGCACTGGCAGATTATCGCCTCTGCGGTTCTTTTAGGTGGCGGCGTCGCCGGTTTGGCGGCCACCTATGACGACTACTGCGGCATGACGGAGCTTTCGTATGCTCCGGCGGCTCTCCGATCCGATTTTGAGGAGGGCTCTAAGGTGTCGGGTTTCCGCCCCGGCGTGATGGCCGCGCAGATTGAGACCGAGAGCCACTGGCGCGTGGGCGTTGTGTCCCACCAGGGCGCTAAGGGTATCGCGCAGTTTACCGATGAGGCGTGGAACGCCGAGCACTACAGCTTCGGCAACGGCGGTAACGTGCTGAACCCGCACGATGCGATTGC
>CAUUAD010000127.1:0-4569 GCA_963542785.1 Rothia mucilaginosa | reverse complement strand
GAAGACATTAAGGCACTGAGCGATATTGACCGCCAGTCCTCCGACCGCGAGAAGACCGGCGTGTTCACCGGCCGCTACGCGATTAACCCGCTGACCGGCGCGAAGCTGCCCGTCTGGGCTTCTGACTACGTGCTCGCCGACTACGGTACCGGCGCGATTATGGCTGTGCCCGCGCACGACCAGCGTGACCTTGAGTTCGCCCTGAAGTTCGACCTGCCCATCGTGAAGGTTCTGGACGTTGAGGGTGCTGAGGACCCGGCTACCAGCGGTGTTGCCGCAGCTGGTGACGGCGTGCTCGTCAATTCCGGTGAGCTGACCGGCCTGCCGAAGGCTGAGGCGATTGCTAAGGCTATTGAGCTGGTTGAGGCTGCCGGCACCGGTGAGGGCAAGGTCATTTACCGTCTGCGTGACTGGCTGCTGTCTCGCCAGCGTTTCTGGGGTACCCCCATCCCCGTGATTCACTGTGAGGATTGTGGCGAGGTTCTGGTTCCTGAGGATCAGCTGCCGGTGCTGCTGCCCGATAACCTGCGCGGTGAGCAGCTGGCTCCTAAGGGCCAGTCGCCTCTTGCCGCTGCCGATGACTGGGCGATTGTGCCTTGCCCCGAGTGTGGCAAGCAGGCTCGTCGTGACTCGGACACCATGGACACCTTCGTGGATTCCTCCTGGTACTTCCTGCGTTACGTTTCCCCGAACTTCGATGAGGGCCCCTTCGACCCGCAGGCTATGAGCGAGTGGGGTGCCGTCGACATGTACGTTGGCGGTGTGGAGCACGCTATTCTGCACCTGCTGTACGCACGCTTCTTCACCAAGGTTGTTCGCGACCTGGGCCTGATCAAGCACGATGAGCCGTTCAAGGCGCTCATGAACCAGGGTCAGGTGCTCAACGGCGGTAAGGCGATGTCTAAGTCGCTGGGTAACGGCGTGAACCTGGGTGAGCAGCTCGACAAGTTCGGTGTGGACGCTATCCGCACCACCATGATTTTCGCGTCCCCGCCCGAGGATGACGTGGACTGGGCGGATGTTTCCCCGTCCGGTTCGCAGAAGTTCCTGGCTCGCGCATGGCGTGTGGCTCAGGACGTCACTAGCGAACCCGGCGTTGACGCAACCACCGGTGACCTGGAGCTGCAGAAGCTGATTGCTCGTACCGTGCACGAGGTTCAGGGTCTGCTGGATAACGGCAAGTTCAACGTGGTTGTTGCTAAGACCATGGAGCTTGTGAACGCTACCCGTAAGGCTATTGACTCCGGTGCTGGTGCGGCTGACCCGGCTGTCCGTAAGGCTGCTGAGACTGTCGCTATTCTGCTGTCTCTGTACGCACCCTACACCGCTGAGGATATGTGGCATGCTCTCGGCTACGACACCCCGGTTCTGACCGCGGGCTTCCCCGAGGTTGACCCGGCTCTGCTGGTGGATGACACCGTCACCGCTATCGTGCAGATTAAGGGCAAGGTCAAGGCTCGCCTGGAGGTTGCGAAGGATATTTCCGAGCAGGAGCTTCAGGAGCTGGCTCTGGCGGATGCCGCTGTTCAGCGTTCGATTGGTGACGCCGAGATCCGCAAGGTGATTGTGCGTGCGCCTAAGCTCGTGAACATCGTAATCTAAGCTTTGTAGCTAACTAAGCTTTGCAGCTAAAGTACAAGCCCCGCTGTGGCTTCGGTTCGTCCAACGGAACGAACCCGGAGGCGCGGCGGGGCTTTGCTGTACTGCACTAGTGATGAGTGCCATAATGTTCAGAGAACGCTAGGAGAGGGTTCGTCATCGAATCATGCACTGACGAACCGGAAGAAGGGTCGGAATATGGAGCGAGAGAACAACGCCGAGAACCGCATTGCCGTGGTGACCGATAGCGCCGCCGCCCTCGACCCGGAGCTCGTGCAGCGCCTGAGCGCTCGCGGTAATTTTGTGCTGGTTCCAATGCCGGTGACTATTCGCACGCCCGGTGAGCCGGATCGTCAGCTGCAGGATTTGACCGCCGCTGAGGTGGATGAGGCGATTATGCTTGCGCACGTGATGGGTCAGACGGTGAGCACTTCCGGGCCCGCGCCGGGCGTGTTTGCTGATGTGTATGACGAGCTGGCGTCGCGAGGTTTTACGCATGTGGTGTCGGTGCATCTGTCCGGTGAGCTCTCGGGCACGGTGGAAGCGGCACGCACCGGTGCCCGCCTGAGTCGCCTGGGTTCTACGGGTGTGAGCGTGGTGGATAGCCGCACGGTCGCGGGTGCATACGGTCATGCGGTGGTGCGTGCCTTGGAGGTGCTGAACTCTGCATCCGCCGAAAATGATCGTTACCCGACCCCCGCGCAGCTGGTGGACTATATCCAGTCCATCTGCGAGCAGTCTACGCTTTACTTCTATATCCCGACTCTAGATGCGCTGCGCCGCGGCGGTCGCGTCTCCCCGGCGTTGGCGATGGTGGGGCAGATGTTCCAGATTAAGCCGATTGGCACGATTACAGAGGGCAAGCTGGCGTACGTGGAGCGTCCGCGTACTGCGGCGCGCGCCTTGGAGCGCCTGGTGGAGGTGACCGTGCAGACCTGCCGTGAGCATCGGCATGCGGCGGCGCTCACCTCTGCGGCTGCACCTGACATGAATTCTTCTCCCGCCAGTTTTTCTCTCAACGCAACTCCACGCGGTGAGGTGGTTGCGGTGCATCATGTGGGTAATGCGGCGCAGGCGGTGCAACTGTACGAGCAGGTTCAGCAGATGTTGGGGGAGAGCTCCCTCGTTCATGATGCTGCCGATTCTTCGGCGCCGGAGTTTTTGATGAGCGCGCTACCGCCGGTGTTGTCGGCTCATTCGGGTTTGGGTGCTGTGGCGCTGGTCGTTTATTAGGATCGTGCACTAGCCGCCTTCCGATGTGCCCATGCTGACCCCGTGTTGTGTGTCTGCGAGTGCACTCGTGCAGTGTTCTTGTGCGGTGTTTTCGTATGATGCGCCGCGGGCGACACGAAATGCGACACGAAATATGCGCAAATTTGTACATCGGGAGCGTATTTAGCCCTCTTTAAGGCTGTGGTGTGTCTTACTTTGGGGTCGTCTGTTTTTGGGTGAGAATTTGCACCGTGTGCGAGCGTATTGGGTGTCATTGAAACCCATTCGCAGGTGAAAGGGTATTTTTTACCCTCAGATTTTGCCTTGATATGGCGCGGTTTTTAGCAAATGTGTGTTTCGTGTGTGTTTATGTTGCCCTGACCGTATCGCAACATTTTCTAGAGGCGAACACAACGTAAAACAACAGAAAACAACGGGTTTTTGTTGGTTTTTATGGCGCAACTCACAAAAATTTCTTGATGGAACACACCAAAACACACACAAACTAAGGTAGGATTGTTACCAACAACGGCGGAACGAACCGGGCAACATAGAGCACGGACGAATCCGACAAACCAGAGCCTACAAGGCATCGGATTCGTACACCGCCACCAACGCACTGACAAGGAGATACTCCAGTGACCGTACGCGTAGCAATCAACGGCTTCGGCCGCATCGGCCGCACCTTCTTCCGCGCAGCTCAGACCGAGGGCGTCGGCTTCGAGATCGTCGCAATCAACGACCTCACCGATGTTGAGACCCTGGCACACCTGCTGAAGTACGACTCCATCATGGGTCGCTTCAACGCAGAGGTTGAGGTCAAGGAAGGCGCACTGGTTGTTGACGGCAAGGAAATCAAGATCCTCGCTGAGCGCGACCCCCAGAACCTCCCCTGGAAGGACCTGGGCGTTGACGTAGTCCTCGAGTCCACCGGTTTCTTCACCGACGGTACCAAGGCAAAGGCCCACATCGAGGCTGGCGCTAAGAAGGTTATCCTCTCCGCTCCCGGTAAGAACATCGACGGCACCTTCGTCATGGGCGTGAACGACGACCAGTACGATGCAGCTAACCACCACATCGTCTCCAACGCATCCTGCACCACCAACTGCCTCGCTCCGATGGCTAAGGTCCTGAACGACGCATTCGGCATCAAGCAGGGTCTGATGACCACCATCCACGCATACACCGCTGACCAGCGTCTGCAGGATGCTCCCCACCGCGACCTGCGCCGTGCACGCGCAGCAGCTGTGAACATGGTCCCCACCTCCACCGGTGCAGCAGCAGCTGTTGGCCTGGTTCTGCCCGAGCTGAAGGGTAAGCTGGACGGCTTCGCAGTCCGCGTTCCCACCATCACCGGCTCCATCACCGACCTGACCTTCACCGCTGAGCGCGAGGTCACCGTTGAGGAAGTCAACGCAGCAGTCAAGGCAGCAGCTGAGGGCCCCATGAAGGGCATCATCAAGTACAACGAGGACCCCATCGTCTCCAAGGACATCGAGGGTGAGTCCATCTCCACCGTCTTCGACGCACCGCTGACCAAGGTCATCGGCGATCAGGTGAAGGTTATCGCTTGGTACGACAACGAGTACGGCTACGTTTCGCGCCTCGTGATGTTCACCAACAAGGTTGTGGCATCCCTCTAAGCCCCAATAGGCTTACGACGCTCACCGAGTGTAAGCGTCACCCCGCGTAACTAACGCATAGTGAACCCCGGCACCACCGCATTAAGCGGGGGAGTCGGGGTTTGCTGTACCAAGG
>CAUUAD010000126.1:0-4597 GCA_963542785.1 Rothia mucilaginosa | reverse complement strand
TGCCCCTGGTGCTGGATTACCTCCCGCTGGATTGGTGAGGTGCAAAAGGTCCGCAACGTTGAGGTGACCTGGCGCCCCTTCTCCCTGTCCATGCACAACCAGGGCCGCGAGCTGCCCGCCGACTACCAGGCAATGATGGACCAGTCCTGGGCACCGACCCGCCTTATCACCGCTGTGCGCGAGCTGCACGGCAACGAGGTCATCAAGCCCCTCTACGACGCTCTGGGCGAGCAGATTCACCACAACAGTAACAAGGCTGATTCTTACCGCGACGCAATCGTCAAGGCATTGGAGGAGGTCAACCTGCCCGCAGAGCTGGCGGATGTCGCCTTCACCGATCAGTACGATGAGCAGATGCGCGCCTCCCTGGATTTGGCACTGGAGACCGTGGGCGGCACCGATGTTGGTGTTCCGCTGATTTCTATCAACGGCACCGCTTTCTTCGGCCCGGTCATCTCCCCGAGCCCTGCCGGTGAAGAGGCAGGTAAGCTCTTCGACGGTGCGCTGGCGCTGGCATCCTACCCCGGCTTCTTTGAGCTCAAGCGCCCCCGTAACGTGGGCCCGATTTTCCACGGCGAAAAGGGCGAAGCCTAAGAACCCTGTAGCGCGCTGAGAGCCCTGCAGTGCGCTGAGGCTCGGTAGAGTCTGAGGTCGCAGAGCATAAAAGTACCGCCCGGTCATGAACTGACCGGGCGGTACTTTGTTTCCCAAACTATGCAGAGCTACTGGCTATCGGCGGTGGCTCGCGGTAGCCGCCTTGCGTGTCTGCTGCGCCTTCTGCGCTTTCTGAGCCTTGCGCTGTGCCCTGTGCTCCAGAACCTTCGGGTGCGTTGCCCGCTGCACAATCTTCGTATCACGCATGTGGAAGGTGCGGGTTGCAGTGTACTGAACCGCCGCATCCGAGGTGAACGCCAGCATCGCAAACACGGCAACGCCCAGCTGGAAGAAGATCGTGGACAGCGGCAGGGACTGGTGCCCCCACAGCACGCCGCCGGTAATCGCCGCGAAGTTCAGCGCCGTCAACAGCAGAGCCAGTCGGCGAGCCTTCGACGAGCCACGCAACGTGCTCCACAGCAGGAACAGGTGCGCCGCCGAATAAATCGCCACAAAACCAACCAGCACCGTACCGGTAATAGTCAGCAGCACGTCGCTATCTACCTGATCGAAAAGGTTCAGCAACTCAACGTCGTTGCCGGAGCCTTCCTCCAGCAGCTTGGCGCGCATTGCCGGGCGGCTGAGCGCCAGAATGACGCTGTTGATAATGTCTGCGAGGGTCACGGCAATGAGCATACCCGAACCAATCAGCAGGTTCAGCGGCATGCGGTACGCCAAGTCGTGCGCGCTGGAGAGGTGAATTTCTTCCTGCTCTTGCGGGGCTAGTCCCTCATTGTTCAGCACGATGACCGGGAGCGCGCCGTCCGTGCGGATCGCGTCGCCACCGCCGTTACGGGCATGATAACCGGAGGAAAAATCGTGCAGAATCTCAACGTGGGTTTCCGGGTGAGCGTACTGGATGGACTCCACAATGTAGTCGCGTTCAAAGTCGGTTTCAGCGTCAATGCGGTGCGTGACCTGCAGGGTGAAGAAGCTGAAACCCACACCGGAGTCGTAGGTGCCCGCCGCCAACCAATCCACCTGGTGACCGCCCGGCAACAACCAGCCGTCCGGGGTTTTCCAGAAGCGCACGTGGTGGCGTTTTTCGGGGTTGCCGTCCACTTCCTTCTGGTAGGCGAAAGCCTGCGTCCTACCAAAAATTTTCAGCGGGGAGACGGGCGCCTCCGCGTAGGAACGGCGGGTGATGGTGGAGAGAATAATCTTCCAGGAGGAGACGAGGGTGACGTCGTCAGCGCGGGTCCATCCCGCGTCCTGCATGACCTGGTGAATCTGCTCCTCGGTACCAATCAGACCGATATTGACCGGGTCGCCGAGCAGACCGTCCGGGGTGCGGGTGCGCCCAATAAAGTAGTCGGGCACGTAGATGCGGGTCATGATGGCGTGAAAACGCGGTAGCGTCAGGTACGCGGTGACCGCCCAGAAGATGAAAGCGATGGGGAAACCCCAAAAAGAGTGGCCGACCGTATTCGCCAGAATCATGAAGGTCAGCACGAGGGCCGCGATGCCGGCGAAGATGAAGAAGAGAGTGTCCCAGAAATCAACCCAGAAGCTGCGCGGGACGAGGTCTTGCGCCTCGCCGCGCGTGTCAATATCACCACGGTAGACCGGTGGCGAGGTAACTGGGGGAGCAACATCGCTACGTATAGGCCGCAGGACGCGTTTTTGGTGGGACATTCCCGCCCTTTCTGCAACATAGTTAGGGTCTTTGAATATCCATAACTATAGCAAGGGGCAGGTTGCGCGATGTATGCATTCTGGGCAGGGCTTAATCGCTTGGTTCGATTGCCCTGCCGCAGAATCACGGGCTGTTTCAACGCGCGGAGCGTGAGCTGAAAATGCGTTGAATAACGGGAGAAATGAACAGCAGAAGAAACAGGGGGAGTGCTAACCCTGTTTGTATCTTCCCAGCGCAGGGAAGGGGAGCACGGGGATGTACTGTGCGGGGATTCCCAGCAGTGGGAATTCCTATTCGGGGAGGGGCTTAGCCTCCACAGCGGCGCGTGCCGCCGCAATAGAGCTTTCGTGATGTAGCATGTCGCGGCTTTCACGCATGAGGCGCACCCACTTGCGGGTCAGCTCCTCAAGTTGCTGAGCGCTCAAAGAACCGGAGGCGATGCTCGCCTCATCGGTGGCGGCGCTGGTGGAAATGTGCTGATGCCACAGGTCGTACACCTCGTTGGTGTAGCTGTCACGTAGTGCCCGGGCGTGTTCGCGTGCCTGGCTGATGTATTCGTTCAGGCTTGCGTGGTAGTGCTGAAGTTGATCGGGGGAAATGTTTGCTTGCGCTCCTGGCGGTGAGCTCGGGGTTGAGCTCTGCCTCGCCTGGGGTTCGTTCGGTAATCCGGAAGAGGATGAGTATGAATTCATGAGGATATGGGGTGCGCCTACTTTGGCGCGGGTCAGTGTCAGGGTGCATCGCTGCACCTGACGGGTGGTTTCTGTCGTGCGGTTGGTCGGGGTATGTCTTGCTCGTACCGGTGATTTGTCTGTTGCTGAAGTTGAATAGAGGGTTGTTCCCGATGGTAAAACCCTCGCATCAACAATCATACATAAGTGACAGTCAATCTCATAAGGTTGATTATCCTGTATGTCTATTGAAAAAGGCTGAAACGAGTTGAATATTCCATGGTCTAACGGACCTAAACCCACATATTCGGAGGTGCGTTTCTATTGGGTGCCTGGGCTCCGCATGCGAGGCGAAAGAATAGTTAAATGCAATAAAACCCAAAGTCGGCGGCTTTTAGAAATACCCCAGAAAATAGAAGACACACATACACAGGCACAGAAAACGGGGCGGTACCATCAATCGGTACCGCCCCGTCCTCAACGCTCAAACAGCGTCATAAATTTAAGCGAAGAATGCTCAAAATGAAGCGAAATTACTCAGCTGCTTCTTCAACAACGAGCACCACATCGCGAACCTCCAGCTCGCCCTCAGCCGCCACCAGGGACAGCTCACGAGCGTTACCGGCAGCCTTCAGATCGGCCATGCCAGCAGCAATGCGGTCCAGCTGAGCCTGGGGAGCCGCAATAGTTGCGGACTCAACCTCGGTGCGCTGCTTAACCTTCGCGTCGCTCTTAGCCTTACGCAGGCCGCCCAGAGCCTCAGCAACATCCGGCAGAATCTGCTTCAGCGACTCAATCTGAGCCGGGTCAGCGTCCGCCAGGACCCACTGAGCAGAAATGCCAGCAGTCGGGTTCTGTGCAGAGTACTCAGCCAGCAGGGTACCTTCCAGAATGGGCAGTGCCTGCGGCCACTCGGCGCGGTGCACGCTACCTGCACGCCACCAGGACCAAATCTCTTCGGTCACGAACGGCAGGAAGGGTGCGAACAGGCGCAGCAGAGCATCCAGGGTGGTTGCCAGAGCAGCCAGAACAGAAGCCTGCTCCTGCTCGCCGCGAGCACCGTACGCACGGTCCTTAATCAGCTCAACGAAGTCGTCGGTGAAGGACCAGAAGAAGCTCTCGCAAATCTGCAGGGCACGAGCGTACTCGTACTTCTCGAATGCGGCGGTTGCTTCCTCAATCAGGTACGCCAGGCGAGCCAGCAAGGAGCGGTCCAGGGCGTTGATGAGCACGCGGCCCTGAGCCTGAGAAGTGATGACGGACTTCTCGGTAGCACCCAGGTTCAGCACGAACTTGGATGCGTTCAGCAGCTTGATGGCAAGGCGGCGGCCAATCTTCATCTGGCCTTCGTCGTAGGCGGTGTCAGCACCCAGGCGAGCCGAAGCAGCCCAGTAGCGCACAGCGTCCGAACCGTACTTCTCCAGAACCTCGTTGGGGACCACAACGTTGCCCTTGGACTTGGACATCTTCTTGCGGTCCGGGTCGAGAATCCAGCCGGAGAGCGCGGTGTTGTACCACGGCACGGAGGACGCCAGGGTCTCCGCGCGAACAGCGGTGGAGAACAGCCAGGTACGGATAATGTCGTGACCCTGCGGGCGCAGATCCATGGGGAAGGTCTTCGCGTGCAGGTCCGGGT
>CAUUAD010000125.1:0-4623 GCA_963542785.1 Rothia mucilaginosa | reverse complement strand
CCGGCATTCTAGAGACATGAACAACGAACAGAACATGACTCAGAACATTGACCAGACCACCCAGACCGCGGCAGAACAAGCAACCGCCGCACAAACCGCAGCAGAGCAGAAGCTAGCCAAGAAGAAGCTCACCCGTCGAATCTTCATCGGCGGCGGCCTCGGCGCACTCGCCGTAGTCGGCGGCGGCGCAGGCTGGGCATACAACCGCTACCTGGCAGAGCACACCGAAATCGAGGACACCACCGCCTACGAGGCGGCAGCAGCCCAGGCAAACGCAAGCGCCTCCGGATCTGCCACCGCAGACCCCACCGAACTGACCGGCGTGAAGGTCAACGGTCAGAGCCTCACCGCTAACGAAGGCTCAATCACCATCACCTCCGACACCACCGGCAGCGGCTCGGATGCGGTCGTCTCTTTCGTAGCAGACATCAAGCTCGACAACGCAACCCTGCTGCGAAGCGCCTTCGCCAACAACAAGTTCGGCCAGAACATCATCGACACCCCCTCGAACATGGCGGCTGACCACAACGGCATCTGGGCAATCAACGGTGACTACTACGGCTTCCGTACCACCGGCATCGTGATTCGAAACGGTGTTGTCTACCGTGACTCCGGCGCTCGCGAGGGTTTGGCCTTCTACCGCGACGGCTCCGTCAAGCTCTACGACGAAACCGCAACCAACGCCCAGACCCTCGTCAACGAGGGCGTGTGGAACACCCTCTCCTTCGGCCCCGCACTGGTCAAGGACTCCGCAATCGTCGACGGCATCGACAGCGTCGAAGTGGACACCAACTTCGGTAACCACTCCATCCAGGGCTACCAGCCGCGAACCGGTGTGGGCGTGCTCGGCACCAACCACCTGGTCTTCATCGTGGTCGACGGCCGCTCCACCAACTACTCGCGCGGCGTGACCATGCCCGAGTTCGCCCAGATGTTCAAGGACCTCGGCTGCGTGAGCGCCTACAACCTGGACGGCGGCGGCTCCTCCGCCATGGTCTTCAACAACAAGCTGGTCAACCGCCCGCAGGGTGGCACCAAGGAACGTGGCACCAGCGACATCCTCTACATTGCAGGGAGCGCATCGTGATTATCCTGATACCCGCCTATAAGCCGGACCAATCACTGGTCCGCCTTGCCCGGGCCCTGCACGCACAGGACCCGGACGCCGAAATCCTCGTGATTGACGACGGATCCGGCAGCACCTACGCACCGATCTTTACCGAACTGCGTATCGATGGCGTGACCGTGCAGACCCACCCCGCCAACAAGGGTAAGGGCGCGGCACTGCGCACCGGCATCGCCTGGGCGAAAGCAAACCGCCCTGGCGAGGTCATCGTCACCGCCGACGCGGACGGCCAGCACCTACCTCGGGACATCTTCCGTGTGGGCGTGCGCACCGAAACCGCCGCGGTGGCAGGTCAGCGGAGCATCATCCTCGGCGTGCGTACCAAGCCCGACCCGAACGCCGGCGAAGAAGGCACCAGGGTGCCGCTGCGCTCCAAAATTGGCAACAGCGCAACCGTAGGCTTCTTCGCCCTGGCGACCGGAGCCCGCGTGGCAGACACCCAGACCGGTCTGCGAGGCTTCACCCCGCAGATCCTGGACTGGCTGCTGCAGATTCCCGGCGATAAGTACGAGTACGAGTTCTCCATGTTGCTACGCGCAACCCGCGCAGACGTGGAACTGGTGCAGGTACCCATCGTGAAGGTCTACGAGCCCGGCAACCCGACCAGCCACTTTAGGCCCCTGCAGGACTCGGCACTCATCTACGCACCGCTGCTTGCCTTCCTGGCATCGTCTTTCCTGACCGGCTTCCTCGTGGATGCTATCGCCCTCTTCGTCCTGGTGGGCATGGGCGCTCCGCTACTGGTAGCCGTGGTCGGTGCCCGCATCATCTCGGCGCTGACGAACTTCACCGTCAACCGAATGCTCATGCATGACGGAGGCACACGCCCCTCGGCATCCTCCTCGCTGGTGCGGTACGCCGTGCTGGCGGTGGGCATCCTCGCCACTAACGCGGCTCTGATGGAAGCTTTGACCGGCCTGGGTGCATCCCTGCTGGTCGCCAAAATCCTGACCGAACTGATTCTGATTCCGATCAGCTTCGCGGTTCAGCGCCGCTGGGTTTTTCTACCCACCCAGCGTCAGGAAAATACGCGAGAAAAGGCTCAAGCAATCGCCGCCTCTTCCGGCTTGCGTGCGGTGAGCTACGAGTCGGCTCGCATGGAGGCAGCCGGTATCCGTACTGGAATGCCTGCCTCCCAGGTACGCCCCTAGCTCGTCTACCCTAGCGTCCAGCTCGCTAGGGGCGTACCCCAAGATTTCTCCCACCTGTCAGTCGTGAGGGTGGGTGGGAGAAGCAAGCTGCAGCACCAAAAGCCGCAGCGTTTCTGTTCACGAAAAGCCCCCGCTGAGAAAACTCAACGGGGGCTTTTTGTATGTGGCATCCTTCAGAAGCCTATTGGCTCACCGGCTTCCGAGCTGGCAACATGCCGATTACTGACCGGGAATCAGACCGTGAGCAGTAATCAGGAACGGCGGGTTGTGGTTAACAGCCGGGTTAGTCACGTAACCAACACGAGCCGCACGGGTCGGGTGCTTGGGTGCACGCTTCGGCCAGGGCTTTGCCTGCGGGTTCGGGTCCTTCTTGCCCTGCACCATAGCCAGTGCGCTCGCGGCGTTCACAATGCCGGAACCGCAACCGTTCACATCGCAGGTGAGCGGCTTGGAGCTCTGCTTCAGAATCTGCTTTGCACGCTCAGCGTTCAGCGAGGGATCCACGGACTTCATCAGAGCAATCACGCCAGCAACCTGGGGTGCTGCCATGGAGGTGCCGTCGTACTCGGTGTAGCCTGCGCCGGTGGACACGGTGGTACCCAGATCCACGGTGGACATGATGTTGCTGCCGGGAGCGCTCACATCAACAATCTTGCCGTAGTTGGAGAAGTCGCTACGCTTACCGTTCTGGTCGGTAGCGCCCACCACGATCGAACCGCCGCAGTTAGCCGGAGCGACCTTGGAAGTGTCCTGACCATCGTTACCAGCAGCGACAACGAGAATCGCGCCGCGCTTGTTCACTTCAGCAATAGCCTTGGAGTAGGTTGCGGGGCAGGTGCCTTCGCCGCCGAGGGAGAGGTTAATGATCTTGGCGGGGTTGGAGTTCGCAGGAACGCCTTCAACGGTGCCGCCGGCCGCCCAAACCATTGCATCCGCAATGTCGGAGTCGTAGCCGCCGCACATGCCCAGGGCACGCACGGGCAGGATCTTGGTGGAGGGTGCCACGCCGACGATACCGCGCTTATTGTTCATAATCGCCGCGATGGAGCCGGCAACGTGGGTGCCGTGCCAGTTCGACTCGCTTGCCTCTGCATCAGCACCGCAGACGCCCGCTTCTTCCCAGTTGCCCTGGTCGGTCGGGTCGGAGTCGCGGCCGTTGCCGTCACGAGCAATGGAGGGCTCGGTGATGAAGTCGTAGCCGGGCAGGACGTTAGCGTCCAGGTCGGGGTGCTTGACGATGCCGGAGTCAATCACAGCAACGGTCACGCCGGCACCCTGGGTGGTCTTCCACGCCTCGGGTGCAGCCAGACCCTTGGTGCCGTGCAGGTTCCACTGCTGCGGGTAGAGGGTGTCGTTCGGTGCTACAGCCTGGTTCGATGCCTGAGCTACCTGAGCGACCTTGGAGGTGGCAGCACCACGAGCGCGTGCAGTGGAGCGGCGCAGTAGGTCGGGTTCTACCGATGCGACGGAGGGGTTGGAGCTCAGGGTTGCCATGTACTTCTCCGCCTGCTCTGCGGTGAGCTTGGAGGAGAGGGTCACCACGGTTGCCTTCTGGGCGGTGGTGCGTACGTAGTTGGTTTTGATTTTGAAGAGGTCGTCGACGCTCTTCACCTCGGAGGTGAGGCCCTGGTAGAGGGCGTCGTTCCAGGTGGCAACCTGGGTGCCTGCGGGGCTTGCCCAGTTGATGCCGCCTGCGTTCAGTGCGCTATCGGTGTAGGTGATAACGAAGCGGTTGAAGCCTGCCTTCTGCTGTGCGGAGCTGAGGGAGGAGATGGTGGTGTGGGCTTTTGCGCGTTCGGCGCTGTTGGCCTGTGCGGGTGCCGCAAAGGATGCGGGGGCGCCCAGGGTTGCGACGAGTGTTGCTGCAGTACCCAGGCTCAGTGCGGTGCGTGCGACACCGCGCGCTGAGGGGTGAGTGGTAAAAGACATCGGGGTCCTTTGCGTATGTGAGTGCCGGAAGCGGCAAGCGGGTTGGTCATCCACTCACATAAATGCACCTTTGAGAAAATATCTGCATTCTTTTGTGTATTTGCTTGTGAGGAGCGAATAGAAAAAGAAAATGCACATCACTGCATTGATGTGTATTTTTCTCTAAACCCCCGTGCGGGAGCTCTTCGGAAGTGGTTTATGTGGTGAGATATCGATATCCTAGCACCTTTTCCTATGTGTGAAGCGGCTAAAACTCGATAGTGTGGCGTAAATAATGAGATTTTTCTTTCATATAAATGCAGATAAAGAAATGCCTAGTCGGAATATTCTCGCGACTTAAAGTAGTGATTTAAGTTTTACTCATCTATGCATAAAATGACCTGCATCACAAAGGTTATTTTATTCATAAAGTAACCC
>CAUUAD010000124.1:0-4643 GCA_963542785.1 Rothia mucilaginosa | reverse complement strand
GCGTTACGCTCCTTAGCGGCCTTAATCAGCGGCTCAATATCGCGAATATCGCCTTCATTGCCGGGATACGCCAGGATGACACCGTACAGGTCACCCTCGGGCAGACCTTCGGAGAAGTCAGTAATCACAAAAGGAATGCCGAGCATCTCTGCACGACCACGAGTCACCGAAATAACCTGAGGCAGGCAACGGGAGTCAATAGCGAAGAAGCCGTTCTTCACCTTGCGGTTTGCACGGTGCATCATGACAGCTGCTTCAGCCACCGCGGATGCCTCATCCAGCAGGGAGGAGTTTGCAATCTCCAGGCCGGTCAGCTCCATCACGGTGTTCTGGAAGTTCAGCAGAGCCTCCAGACGGCCCTGAGAAATCTCAGCCTGGTACGGGGTGTAAGAAGTGTAGAAACCGGGGTTTTCCAGAATGTTACGGCGCAGAACCGCGGGAGTTACAGCATCGTAGTATCCGGCACCAATCATCTGGGCAAGAACCTTATTCTTCGCTGCATAGCCGGCAATCTTTGCCTGAGCCTCATGCTCCGACAGCGGAGCAGGCAACTGCAGATCGCCGTCAAGACGAATCTGGGAGGGGACAACAGCGTCCATCAGCGCATCCAAGGAAGAATATCCGAGGGTTTCGAGCATCTGCTCTGCGTCTGCGGAACGGGGGCCGAGATGACGTTCAATAAAGGACATAGGGTTCTCCTATTGGTCGGCGCAAACCGTAGAGGGGTCACGTCGCGCTATTGCGACGAGTCGAACATCTTAAGTGTCCCACATCTCCACAAAGTTTTGCTAGCTTTACCAACATTTGACATGCCTAAACATCAAAGTCTTTTGCCCCGCTAAGCTCCCTCCCTGTTAGAGGAAAAACAGCAGAAACGCACAAAGCCCGGCTCGTTCTCTCCGAAGAGAAAACGAGCCGGACTCAGTCAAAGCAAACTTCACATACATCCCGCAGAAGGATGTATTAGAAGACCCTACTTAGCGTGGTTGGGCTTGCCACCGTGCGGCACGAGGAATGCCGACAGAAAGGCGAGGAACGCGGTCACGGCCAGCAGCATCAGACCGATGAAGTAGTTGTTCTCAGCCTGGTTGTAGGTTGCACCCATCACCAGCGGCGGGAAGAAACCACCCAGAGCGCCAGCAGCAGCAACCACACCGGACACCGCACCAACGTTCTTCGGATCAGCCGCACGAGCCACCCAGCCGAAGACCGAGCCGTGGCCCAGACCCAGAAGAGCAGCCATCAGGATGAAGACAGCACCATACACGTGCTCAGCATCAGGCTGGAACGCGGTAATAACTGCCAGAATCACCACACCGCCCAGGGAGATGAGGGAGATAATCTTCGGACCGAACTTATCAGCCAGAACACCACCGAAGGGACGAGCAATCACGGCAGCAGCCGCGAAGCCAGCCGCACGCATACCAGCGTCGTTAGCGTTGAAGCTGTAGATGTTGCTCAGGTAAGTGGGCAGGTAGTTCGAGAATGCCACGAACGCACCGAACACAACAGCGTAGAGGAAGCACAGCTGCCAAGTGGTCTTCACCTTGAATGCCTGAACAATCTTCGGCATCAGCGGAGTAACCTCACGGCCGATGGTTGCCGGAGAATCCTTCAAGAAGAAGAAAGAGATAGCAGCGGTTACAGCACAGATAACAGCAATCAGAACGTGAGTCTGGAAGTAACCAATACCCTGCACCAGGCGGGGGGTAGCGAATGCAGAAATTGCAGTACCCACCATGCCGGCACCGAACACACCGGTCGCAAAACCCTTCTTGGAAGCGTCATACCATGCGGAACTGAAGGGAATACCCACAGCGAACACGGTACCCGCAATACCCAGGAAGAACGCCACAACAAGCAGCATGGGCAGCGAGTTCATCTGACCAGCAACACCAACCAGGAAGACCAGGGGTGCGCTAATCGCCAGAACAGCGGTGAACATAATACGACCACCGTAGCGGTCAGTCAGACCACCAACGGGAATACGGCCAATAGCGCCGATAAAAATCGGCATAGCCACCAGAACACTGGTCATACCAGCGTCCAAGTGCATCTGCTTGGCGTACAGCTTGGCCAGCGGACCAACAATAGTCCAAGCCCAGAAGCCGATGGTCGAGATGAACGTTGCCAGCAGAACGTTACGGAGCTGACCATTCTTCAGGTCGTAGCTCGGTGCAACAGGGGTGCTCATATTTCCTCTTTTGCAATATGGATATGTGTATTAGCGGTCGGCGCGCTCACGCGGGAGAGTACCTACCGGATCCCAACCTCGACGTGCACCAACACGCTGGCCGCCACGGGTGCGGTACACGGTGTAGGGGCGGAAGAGGTAGTGCAGGGGCACAGTCAGTGCGTGCACCAGGCGGGTAAAGGGCCAAATGATGAACAGAACCATAGCCACCACGATGTGAATCTTGAAAGCCACGGGAATATTCACCATCAAAGCTACCTCAGGGTGGAAGTAGAACAGCGAACGGAACCACACAGAAATGGTCTCACGGTAGTTGAAGTGAACCTCGTGACCATTCACCGGAGGCAAACCGCCCGAGGGGTTCACTGCCGAAATCAGAGTAGCCGCAGTACCGGCGAGAATCACCAGAACCAAAACGACATACATGAAAACGTCATTACGAGTGGTAGCCGAACGCACACGAGAGTTCGAAACACGGCGACCAATCAGAACGAACATACCAACAATGGTTGCGACCGCAGCAACAGAACCGCCGACCAGCGCCACAATGTGGTAAGTGTCATCCGAAACGACCAGGTCGGTGAATGCCTTAGGCACCACCAGACCACCAACGTGGCCAAGGAAAACGGCCGCAAGACCGTAATGGAACAGGGGCGAAGCGATGCGCAACAGCTTCGATTCATAGACCTGGGACGAGCGGGTAGTCCATCCGAACTGGTCAGTACGGTAACGCCAAATGGTGCCACCAATCAGAACGACCAGCGCAACATAGGGCAGAACGCCCCACAGCAGGATGTCCACAATACCCGGATCGGCTACAGCCTGTGCAGCATGTCCTGCGTTCTCAGAAGCAAGTACGTACACGTGTTGTCTCCTCACAAGGGATAAAACTAGTTAGAACGCGCCGAAGCCTGCTGGAGCAGCTGATGATCAGCGTAACCATCCAAGCCAACAGTCTCGACGGGAGGGCCGTAGCCAGCCATCTTCTGAACCTCCTCCTGAGTCTGCGGAGAGACGCCAGGAAGGGTATCGCAGATGCTCTGCAACAACCCGTAGTGGGGCAGATTTCCGTCCTTCATGGACAGACGAAGAAGCTCAAGGGACGGACGGTACGCCTGCAAAGCGGAACGGCCCTTACGGCGATCCACCAACGCACAGAACTCCAGCACCAGCGGCAGGTAGTCCGGAAGCTCGCCATTCAAAACAGTAAACATACCGGAGTCGCGGTACATCTGCTTAAAACGCAGAAGAGTCTCACCACGGCGGCGGGTATCACCATCGGTCCAGTAGGACAGATGCAGAGAATGACGACGCGAAAGGTCGTACTCCTGCACGTACTCGGACTGCACATCCTCCAGGTCCTTAGAAGTCAGCCACTGCTGAACCGCATCAACGGCAGCAATGAAAGCCTCATCCTGGGTGGAAGCGGTAATCTCCACCAGTTCAGGTAGAACCTTCAGAGTCTCCTCATCGGGGTAGCCCAGGAGCATACCGCTCACCTGGTAAATCACCGAGTCCTTATCCTCGCCGGGACCGTAATCGATATCGAACGGGTTCTCCGGCTGAGCCGGCTCCGAGACAGCAGCCTCGGAACCGGCTTTGCCCATGAGCTTGGAAAAGAATCCAGCCACTTATTACTTCTTTCCGGTGGTGTTCGGGAAGAGGCCGTCAGGACGGGAAGAACCGTCCCAGCTGAACAAGCTGACCTTGTTGTTAGCCTCGTAGACACCGGTGGACACGGGGGTCGGGCGACCCTCCATGTCGTTGAACGCATCGCCGTACATGCCGGGTCCGCCATCCACGCTCAGGGAGCAACCCATTTCCTCAAGGTTGTGGGCGTCCTCCATGTGAGCCTTCGGAATAACGTAACGCTCGTTGTA
Source organism: Rothia mucilaginosa (assembly GCA_963542785.1). Classification (GTDB taxonomy): domain Bacteria; phylum Actinomycetota; class Actinomycetes; order Actinomycetales; family Micrococcaceae; genus Rothia; species Rothia mucilaginosa_G. Next base: position 569 of record CAUUAD010000124.1, on the reverse strand, counting down.
CTTAGCGATAGCCATCAGGCGGTACATCTCGTACACCTGCTGACCGGTCATACCAACAGCCTGAGCAATCTCTTCGTTGCCTTCGCCACCGAGGTTGATATCACGCATGTACGAACGCATCGCAGCCAGGCGGCGCAGAACGTTAGTAACAACCTCAGTGTCGCCTGCGGTGAACAGCTCAGCCAGGTACTCAACCGGAATACGGAGAGACTCAATAGCACCGAACAGGTTGTTGCTGTTCTCTGCATCGTGGCCCTGCTCCTTGAGCAGATCAACAATCGGAGACAGCGGCGGCACGTACCAAACCATGGGCATGGTGCGGTACTCGGGGTGCAGGGGCAGAGCCACCTTCCACTCCTTCGCCAGCTTGTACACGGGCGACTTCTGAGCTGCAGTAATCCACGCATCGGGGATGTCGTTCTTACGAGCCTGCTCAATCACAGCCGGATCCGAAGGATCAAGCATCAGCGACAGCTGAGCCTCGTAGAGGTCCTTCTCATCCTCGACCGAAGCAGCCTCAGTCACGCGGTCTGCATCGTAGAGGAAGATACCGATGTAGCGCATACGAC
>CAUUAD010000123.1:0-4653 GCA_963542785.1 Rothia mucilaginosa | reverse complement strand
TGGAGGCGACCGGCACCGGCGCCGCGTCAATAGTCGCCCAGGCGCGCGGATCCGCTGATGTGGTAGCGAGCGCATAGCCGAGCTCTTCGGCACGCAGGCCAGTCAGAGGTGTGTCGGTGGCGGGTGCGCATTGGGGGCAGAGGATCGTGTGGTGCCCGTAGGTGTGGGCGGTGTGGAAGGAAATGTACCTGCCGCTTCCGCCTGTAGTGCCGGGGGTGCTGCTATCTGCGCCGTTATCGCCCCGGCTATCGGCGTTCACGAGTGGGTTGCCGCATCGGGTGCAATTCTCACCGATGAGCGGCCAGCCGGCGGCGTTCATGCTCCGCGCCAGGTAGCGGGTCAGGATCCTCTGCGGCACGTGCTGCCCGTGCGCGAGTGCGGCAAGCGCCCCGTGTGTGAGGGTGTAAATATCGGCGGTGCTGTCGGTGTCTTTGGTGAGTGCTTCTGCCAGTTCGGCGATGGTGGAGGCGCACGTGTACGCATCGTAGTTCGCCATAATCGGTGCGGTGTAGGCGTGCAGGGTTGCCGCCTGGGTGATGGTGTGCAGGTTAGTTCTGCCGCGGCTGAAGGACAGGTCGGTGTGCATGAACGGCTCGAGTCGCCCACCGAACTTGGAGGTGGGTTTGCGTACGGCCTTGGCGACGGCGTGGGTGATTCCGCCGTCGCGGGTGAGCATGATGATGATGCGGTCGGTTTCGCCGAGTTTTTGGGTGCGGAGGATGAGGGCGGCATCGCGCCAGGTGCGGGGTTCGCTCACGGGTGTCTCCGTTCTCGGTACATGCTCGGTAGGTGTGTGGTGGATGCTCAGTAGGTTCTCAGTAGATGTTTGGCAGGCGCCCGGTAGACGCTGAGGGCAAGAGCTACGCGGGGTGTTGCGGGTACGGTTCGACCCCTGCCGTATTACCCCGCGTAGGGGGTACCGGTCAGGGGTCGGTCCGTAACGTATGGGTGAGGCGCTATTTAGTCCTCGTACTCAATATCGTCGTCGATGTCGTCTTCATCGTCGAGGATTTCTTCGAGGTCGTCCTCGTCTTCATCGCCGTAGACGCTCAGGGGGGTGACCTCGTTGTATGCCTCGAAGAGGGCATCTTCGTATGCTTCGAAGGCGTTGGCGATTTCTACGTATGCCTCATCGACGGCAGGGTCGTGCTCGCCGCTTCGGGTAACAACGGCGGTCAGGTGCGCCTCCAGCGCGTCAAGGAGGCGGGTGAGTTCAGTGCGAGGATCATTGCTCATGCCATTATTCTACTACCTGCGCGCCTATGGTGTGCGCCGGGCGGTCATACGGCGGTTTAAACGCGGAACTATGAACGGGCGCGGCAGGTAAAGTGGCAGATAAAATTGCGGCAATAATAGAGAACGCCAAAGCCAAAGCGGTAAAGCCAGTAGGGTAAAGCAAAGCACGCACGCGGCGTATAAAGCACCGCATAAAAACATCACCCCAGACACAGCGAACCCGCCGTCCCCAGCTTCCCTACTCCTCAAGGAGTGGGTGCCGGGTGCGGCGGGTTCTTCTGTCGGTTAGCTCAGCTTGACGCTGCGCCTACTGAATGGTTGCTTCTTACGGGTTATGAGCCCGAGAGAATTAGAAACCGAGGGAAGCTGCGGATGCGCGGATTGCCTCAGCGGATGCCTTCAGCTGTGCCAGCTCAGCCTCGTTCATGGGGACCTCGAGCACGCGCTGGATGCCCTCGCGGTTCACGATGGTGGGCAGGGACAGTGCAACGTCCTTGAAGCCGTACAGCTCGCCTGCAATGGTGGTGGAGACGGGCAGCACTGCGTTCTGGCCGCCGAGGAATGCCTCAGCGATACGTGCACCGGAGATACCGATTGCGTAGTTGGTGGAACCCTTGCCCTCGATGACCTTGTATGCTGCGCGCATAGCTTCGGTTGCCAGTTCTGCACGGACCTCTTCGGTGAAGACGAGCTTGCCGTCCTGCTCCCACTCGGTCAGGGGAACCATACCGATGTTTGCTGCGGACCAGACGGGGAACTCGGAGTCGCCGTGCTCGCCAACAACGTTTGCGTGAACGCTCTTGATGGAGACGCCAGCCTTGTTAGCAATCAGCCAACGCAGGCGGGAGGAGTCCAGAACGGTACCGGAGGACAGCACGCGGTTTGCGGGCAGGCCGGTAATCTTCTGTGCGACAACGGTCAGAACGTCACAGGGGTTGGTGACGAGCATGATGATTGCGTTGGGCGCTACGGAGAGAACGTTCGGCAGCAGCTTCTCGAGGATTGCGACGTTTGCGCCTGCCAGTTCGAGGCGGGGCTGGCCGGGCTTCTGGCGAGCACCAGCGGTGATGATAACCATGTCGCAGTCGCGCAGCAGTTCGATGTCGTCGCCACCGGTTACGGTTGCTTCGTGTGCGAACATTGCGCCGTGTGCGATGTCCAGTGCTTCAGCGTGTGCGCGCTTGCCGTCGATGTCGTACAGGACGATTTCGTCTGCGGAGCCGCGGACCATAGCTGCGTATGCGGTTGCGCTACCGACGCCGCCTGCACCGATGACGCCGAGCTTGGTGGGGTTGTTGACACCGTTCATTGCTGTATGCCCTCTTTTCGTGAGAGTTATCCGTGTGGTGCGAGAGGATTCTCGCGTGGTTTATAAGGAAGCGGGTGTGTGCCTCGGGGGTGAATTTCCTTGGTGTGGGCGTTCTTCCCCGGTGGGCTCGCTTCGTTACTCCCTATTATGCCGCAGATTCTGCGTTTTGTGTTGGGTTATTTTGCTTTTTTCGATGGGTGCTGGTGACTTTATGGGCTATGAGGGGTGTTTTTCACTCACAAAACCAAATAATGACGTTCTGACCTTTTGAGCAAGCTCACATGCTGCTAAAGTAGCCCTCCACATCCACGGCACCGCCGGAAGCCTCAAAATCAGCACGAACAGCATCCGCCAGATCGTCGTCGACCAGGAAGTCCAAAGCCACAGACGCCAAACCGAACGCCGCATCCAGGGCAGCATCCACAGCCGCCGGAGTGTCAGCACAGTGCGCGAACTCCACCGTGTGCATACCGGTACCCTCGGGCGCAATCTGAATCAGCGGGTGAATACCGGGCACGCGCAGGCTCACATTACCGAAATCAGTAGAAGCCGCCAGGGTGTCACTGACCGTACCGGGCGGGTACGGGTGGCGACCAACCGAACGCTGAGCCGAAACCCAACGCTTCAACAGCGGACGGTTCGTGCGCACCGGCATGGTCATCGGCGAAGAATCCCACGTCACCTCCGCACTCACGCCAGCCATAAGCGCCGCACCGCGCAGCACCTCCTCAACCCGTCGCGACAGAGCACGCAGAGTCGGCGCGTGCTTAGAACGGATATTAATGTGCAGGCTCGCGGAAGCAGGGATCAGGTTCGGGGCGTCCCCACCGTGGTCAATAATCGCGTGAATACGGTCAGAACCGGGAATCTGCTGACGCAACAAACCCAGGCCCTGATACGCCAGATTCGCCGCGTCCAGAGCGTTACGACCCATAAACGGGTGCGAGGACGCATGCGCACTCACGCCTGCGAAGGTCACGCGGCATTCACGGCGGCCCAACCACGCCTGATCAGCCACATCCATAAAGTAGGGGTGCACCATAATCGCGGCATCCACCCGCTCGAACGCACCGGCGCGCGCCATCAGCTCCTTACCGGCATCAGATTCTTCAGCGGGCGTGCCATAGTAGAGGACCCTGCCGCTGAACGCCCCGGGGCCGGTGGCGAGCGCATCCGCCAGGGCAAGGAAAGCGCCCAACCCGGATACCGCAATGACGTTGTGGCCGCAGCCGTGACCGATGCCCGGCAGCGCGTCGTATTCGGAGAGAATCGCGATGGTGCGGTGCTTGGCGGGGTCGTAGTCGGCGCTGGCGAGCTCCACCTTAAAGGCAGTATCCAGCCCGAAGGCGGGGTACTCGACGCTAAGGTTCGGGTGGGCTTCGCGGACGGCGTCAACGAGCGTGCGGGAGGCAAAATACTCCTCGTAGGCAGTCTCGGGATGCGCGTGAATCGCCTTGAGAATTGCGGTCAGAGAATCCGCGCGAGTGGCGACTGATTCGGCGAGGTCGCGGCGAATATGCGCCAGTCCGCTGTCATCGTCGAGGCGGTGCCCGTGATGCTTGCCGTGACTACGTTCCTGCTCGGGATGCGCATGGTCGGGGTGCTTGTGTCCGCGCTTGCGGCGGTGCTCAGCGGCACGCTTACGCTGCTCAGTTTCAAGGGCAAGGATCTCGGAATACTCGCTACCGCGCACGCAATCGGCATCGGGTGCGTCGTAGTGGCGGGTTGTTGCGGCGGGTCGGTTCGGTACCGTTCGACCGGAGTTGTCGGAAGTGGGCTGGGTGTGGGCGGCGGTGCCCTGTGCGTTCGCGTCAGTCATGCTTCTACGCTACCGTCTGCGCTCGCCGGGCGCTAGATGTTCGGGCGTGATGGAGTCGGAAACACCCAAAAAGAAATTTGTGTCACATAAAAGAAATTTTGTATATATCCTAGGAATCTTTGATTCATTGGAGTAGCGTTAAGCACAAGGGAGCGACAATCCAGCCGCACCCACCTACAACCGGCGCTAGCGATGCGAACCGTACCGGCAAGCACACACCGCAGTGAGCGCCATAACCACGCTAAGGAGCTCCATCCCATGAAGGCAGCACGCTTCTACGACCGTAACG
>CAUUAD010000122.1:0-4698 GCA_963542785.1 Rothia mucilaginosa | reverse complement strand
ATATGGCAAAGTTTTAAATGCAGCAAGGCTGCGGGGAAGCTTCCGGCTTCCATGGACACCGCATAGCTCACCGAAAAATAGCGGTCACCGATCGCTTTCGGGCTTGGCAGGGTAAGCGCCCTGCCTCAACCACAGAGGTCAGCGCCTCAGCTGAGAACCCACCCCGTCGTGCGTGAACGCACGGCAACACTGCGAGGGGTGCGGATCAGCGTGAAGGACGCTGGCCTCTTTTTGCTTTCCGAGGATGCGCGCCTGTACCGAACGCATGAGGAAGCGCCACCGAAGGTGCGATACCCGGATGCACCGCACCCCGCGAGAAAGAACCCACGAGAAAGAACCCGCCAGACCCGCTAGAGTGGAATGCTATGGACTACCCCAACCTGCTTGAGACTGCTTTCGACGAGTTTAGCGCTGCGCCCACCGCCGGTAATGGTGCCGGTGCCGGTAATGACGTCGCCGCCTGTGAATCTGCAGGCGCGCCGCAGCTACTCATCTGGAGGCAGATTCGCTGGTCCAACCGCCGCCCGCTCATTGAGGTGGAACCGGTCGTGCCCGGAGGGGTCGCTGAAGGAGCTCATAACCGGGCATCTCAAGCGGCGGGGGCGCCCCATATGACGGGGGAGAGCACCCCTAACCAGGAAAGAAGCCTCGCGCAGCCTGGCGTTCCGAGCGGGGTTCGCATCCAGATTCCGTTGACTCCCGGCGCCTACCTGGGGTTGCGCATTCCGCGCGATAGCGAGGGGGAACTATACCGCTACTGCGCCGGATACACCACCGGCACGAGCAATGACGCCGCCCCCGAATCCGCGGGAATCCGCCGCGTACCCTGCCCCGAGGGCACCCGCATCCAGCGTGGCCAGCAGTGCCCGCGCTGCACCGCCCGCGACGAATTTACCGCCCTGCACAGCGCGCACCTGTACCCCGGAACGCTCACCGAATCCATGCGCGCCTACGCCATGCTGGAGCACCGCCTCTACATCGCGACATTCCCCGACGGCGCGCACAAGGTCGGCACGAGCTCCCTACATTCGACCCCGCGCCGCCTGGATGAGCAGGCGGTCGCCACCGCCACCTACATTGCGCTCGCACCCGACGGCCTTGCCATTCGCCGCGCCGAAGACGCCGTGACCGCTCTCGCGAAGATTCCGCAGGTCAAGCAGGTAGCGAGCAAGTACCGCGCCTGGACGAACCCGCTACCCGGCGCGCAGCTTCGCACAGCCCATCAGGAGGCGGTCGCCCGCGCCCGCGAAGCGCTCGCCGAACTGGCGCGCACCGACCCGGAGGTGCCGCTCACCGCCCTGGATGAGCCGTGGATTCCGTCGCTCGCCATGAACCGCCCGTACGCGGCTCTGCGCGCGCAATCGCCCGAGCCGCTGGCGCCCTGTGATCCTGGTTTGGGTGATCCTGGCCTGGGTGGTTCCGGAACTGAGATCGGGTCGGCTGGTTTCTTCTGCACGGGTGTGGCGGGTCAGTTTTTGAGCGCCCACACCGGCGATGCTGACGCGGCGTTCCTGGTGAATACTGCCGCGTGGCGGAACGTGCTGGTGGAGCCGGCGCAGGAGTTCACGCGGGTGAGGGTGCAGGGTTCTCTGTTCTAATACCGCCGTCTGCCGCCCCGTCCGGCATGAGCGAACGAGCCCGGCGGACCATTCAGCCGCTGGCGTGCGTGTACTAAAATGGTAAGCATGTCCAAACCCCTCATTCGTCTTCTCGGCCAGGGCGTACGCGCCGCGACTAAGCTTCGCGGCGGTGGCTCCGCCTTCCCCGGCCTTGTCATGGAAAAATTGCACCCCGACTTCGTCGCTGAAGAGCTCGCGAAGCTGCCCTACGGCGTGGTTGTTGTCTCCGGCACGAACGGTAAGACCACCACCACGAAGATGGCTGTGCAGCTGCTTGAAGCTCAGGGTCTGAAGGTTTTCACTAACCGCACCGGTTCGAACTTTGTGCGCGGTGTCGCCGCGGCCCTGCTGGGCGAGATGACCCTCGGCGGCAAGCTTGACGCTGATATTGCTGTGCTTGAGCTGGACGAGGCGCACGCCGTGCACTTTGTGAAGGCAGTCAAGCCCGACTACGCACTGCTGCTGAACGTTCTGCGTGACCAGCTGGACCGCTTCGGTGAGATTGACACGACCCGCCGCATGCTGGCGACCGTCGCCTCCGCAACGACCGGTACCGTGGTGCTCAACCGTGAGGACCCGCGCATCCGCTCCCTCGCTGAGAACGTGCAGCCGGGCGTGACCGTCAAGTACTACGGCCTGGATGAGTCCCTGCGCTCGTACTTCCCCTCGGACGATGAGATGCGCGGCGGCACCGTCGCGAAGGCAACCCTGCCCGAGGCAGACGTCACCCTGACCGCGTTCTCCGGCACCTCCGCAACCTTCGACCTGGCGGGTGTGGAGCGAGTCGGCGAGATCAACCTCTACGGCATTTACAACATCTTCAACGCGGCTGGCGCTATGGCGCTGACCCGCGCCGTCATGGGCGAAAAGCTCAACGAAGATAAGCTCATCGCGGAGCTGGCGAAGATTACCCCCGCCTTCGGTCGCGGTGAGACCCTGAACGTGAACGGCCGCCCGCTGCAGCTGCTGCTGGTGAAGAACCCGAGCGGTTTCCGCCTGTCCCTGGCGAGCGCGAACGCTGACGACTACGCCACCATGATTACGATTAACGACCAGTACGCTGACGGTCGTGACGTGTCCTGGCTGTGGGATGTTGATTTTGATAGCTTGCAGAAGACCGGCGTGCAGATGGTTTCGGGTGTGCGTGCCTGGGATATGGCGCTGCGCCTGGAGCATGACGGCGTGAAGGTTGACGAGGTCAACGAGAACCTCGCCGATGCGCTCAAGGGCTTCATTGCCTCCAGCGGTAACGCACCCATGCGTATTTTCTGCACCTACACCGCAATGCTGGCTCTGCGTGAAGAGCTCGCAAAGATCACTGACGTTGAGAGGGTCTCCTAATGACGGCAACTCACACTTTTGAGGGCACCCCCGCTTCCGGCCCCAATAACGGTAAGACTCTGCGTATTCTGCAGCTGTACCCGCTCGACATGAACATTTACGGCGACTGGGGCAACACCCTGGCGTTGGCTCGTCGCGCGCAGGCGCACGGCTTTGACGTGCAGATTCTGGACCACAACCCCGGTCAGCCTTTCCCGGAGGATGTTGACATTATTCTGGGTGGCGGCGGCCAGGACTCCGGTCAGTCCGTGATTCAGGATGACCTGCACGCTAACGGTGACACGCTGCGCTCGCTGGCTGAGGCTGGCGTGCCGATGCTCGTCATTTGTGGCCTGTACCAGCTGTTCGGCAAGGAATTCCGCACCCGTGAGGGTGAGGTGCTGAAGGGTATCGGCATTTTTGATGCGCACACGGTTGGCGGCGATGACCGCCTGATTGGCAACATTGTTGAGGAGTCTGAGGAGTTCGGCACTGTGATTGGTTTTGAGAACCACTCGGGCCTGACTTACCTGGGTTCCGGCTGCACCCCGCTGGCTACCGTCACTAAGGGTGAGGGTAACAACGTGACCGATGCGTATGAGGGTGCGCGCGTGCACAACGTGATTGGCACCTACCTGCACGGTTCGCTGCTGCCGAAGAACCCGAAGATTTCGGACTACCTGATTGAGCAGGCGGCTAAGCGTAAGTTTGGCGAGTTCACGCCGAACACTATTGACGACTCGCTGGTGGAGAAGGCGCGCGCTTCGGCTGCGTCCCGCCCCCGCTAGCCTATTCCTGGCGGTGGCGTGCACTTTCTGAGGTGGTGTGCGCCTCCGCTACGGTATAGTTATGTGAGTACAGTACGGTGCGTGGGACGTTTCGCCGTGTCCGCACAGAGGTTTTGACTAAGGGAGATACGAATGTCCGGTCACTCTAAATGGGCGACTACTAAGCACAAGAAGGCTGCTATCGACGCTAAGCGCGCGAAGGCTTTCGCGAAGTTCATTAAGGCAATTGAAGTTGCAGCACGTATGGGCGGCGCTGATATTGCTGGTAACCCCGCTCTTGACCTGGCTGTGTCGAAGGCGAAGAAGAACTCCGTTCCTAACGACAACATTGACCGCGCAATCAAGCGTGGCGCTGGCCTGACCGGTGAGACCATTGACTACACCGAAATCATGTACGAAGCACGCGGCCCGCAGGGTACCGCTCTGTACATTGAGTGTCTGACCGATAACCGTAACCGCGCAGCGTCTGAGGTTCGCCTGGCTGTGACCCGTAACGGCGGCACCATGGCTGACCAGGGTTCGGTTGCGTTCCTGTTCGAGCGTAAGGGCGTTGCTGAGGTCACCAAGACTGACGGCCTGACCGAGGACGACGTTCTGATGGCTGTTCTGGATGCAGGTGCCGAAGAGGTTCTGGACGAGGGCGACGTGTTCACCGTTGTTTCCGCACCGACCGACCTGCCCGAGATCCGTAAGGCACTGGACGAGGCTGGCCTGGAGTACAACAACGACGACCCGGTCTTCCGCCCGACCATGCAGGTTGACCTGGACGCTGAGGGTGCTAAGAAGTTCATGAAGCTGGCAGACGCTATTGAAGAGCTCGACGACGTTCAGAACGTCTACTCGAACGCTAACGTTTCTGCTGAGGTCATGGCAGAGCTGGAAGCTGAGTAATCACAGCTGAGTAATCACTCAGGTTCTGATATCTGATGCTTGAAGAAGCCGCTCCTTTAACCGAGCCGCCGTAGGGTGGC
>CAUUAD010000121.1:0-4739 GCA_963542785.1 Rothia mucilaginosa | reverse complement strand
AAGACCCACGTGTACATGGACCACCACAACCGCCTGGCGGGCTACCCCGGCGGTACTATTGACTTGTTCATGCTGGACGAGGTCGAGGGCGTCGACATTGACGCACCGATTGACTTCTCCGTGGCAGAGCACCAGCTCACTCAGATCCTGGCCGAAGGCAAGTAGCCTTCACCAGCGGCAGTACCTCGTCTGCCGCTCCCGGCTTGACCGGCACTCAGGCATTCAACTAAACACTCAAACGAAAAGGTCAAAATCGTGATTATTGAACGCAATATTGCCCCCTACGTGGTCTTCGCTGAAGACCCGATTCTCAACGCTCTGCAGAAGATTTCTGCTAACGGCCAGCGCATTATCTTCCTGGTGAACGAGTCCGGTATCCTGCGCGGTTCGCTCTCTGACGGCGACTTCCGTCGTTGGCTGATTGCTAACCCGACCGCATCCCTGGAAACCAGCGCCCTGGACGCTGCAAACACCAACCCGCAGACCGCACCGGCTAACGCTGATCCCGAGACCCTGCGCGCATACTTCGCGAAGGGTATCAACCACGTGCCGCTGACCGACGAGCGCGGTCACCTCGTGGCGCTGGCAATGGACGAGCAGGATGTTCTGCGCATCGGCAAGCACACCATCAGCGAGGACTCCCCCTCCTTCATCATTGCTGAGATTGGTAACAACCACCAGGGTAGCGTTGACTTCGCTAAGGAACTGGTGGACCTGGCTGTTGAGTCCGGCGCGGACGCTGTGAAGTTCCAGCTGCGCGACATGGACGCTCTGTACCGCCAGCGCGGTGCGGCAACCGCAGGTGAGGACCTGGGCGTTCAGTACACCCTGGACCTGCTGTCCCGCTTCTCCCTGACCGTTGACCAGATGTACGAGGTCTTCGACCACGTCAAGCAGCACGACATGGACATCATGTGCACCCCCTGGGACGCACCCTCCGTTCAGGCACTGGTTGACTACGGCATCCAGGGCATGAAGATTGCTTCTGCTGACCTGACCAACCACGAGCTGCTGCGCGACGTGGCTTCCCGCGGCCTGCCCATGCTGGTTTCCACCGGTATGAGCCGCGAAGAGGAAATCCGCGAGTCCGTTGCCCTGCTGCGTAACGCTGGCGCATCCTACGCTCTGCTGCAGTGCCAGTCCGCATACCCGGCACCCTTCAAGGACGTCAACCTGGCCTACATGGACCGCCTGGCCGAGATTGGCCAGTGCCTGGTCGGCTACTCCGGCCATGAGCGTGGCTACCACGTGCCGATTGCTGCTGTTGCCCGCGGCGCGAAGATCATTGAGAAGCACTTCACCACCGACAAGACCCTCGAGGGTAACGACCACACCGTCTCCCTGCTGCCTGAGGAATTCAAGGCAATGGTCCAGCAGATCCGTGAGGTTGAGACCGCTATTGGTTCTGCTGCTCCTCGTGAGGTGTCCACCGGTGAGCTGATGAACCGCGTGAACCTGGCTAAGTCCCTGGTCGCTACCCGCCACATTGCTAAGGGCGAGGTCGTGACCGAGGCTGACGTTGCTGTGAAGTCCCCCGGCCGCGGTCTGCAGCCGAACTACCTGCCGCAGCTGCTGGGCCGCACCATGCAGCGCGACGTTGAAGAAGGCTCGTTCTTCTTCGAGGGCGACCTGAAGGACGACCTGGTGACCCGCCGCGACTTCAAGTTTGACCGTCCCTGGGGTCTGCCGGTTCGTTACCACGACTACAAGCCGCTGATTGAAGAGGCAAAGCCGGACTTCCTGGAGTTCCACTTCTCCTACAAGGACCTCGAGATCAACATCGACGACGTCTTTGACTCCAAGCTGGACATGGGCTTCACCACTCACCTGCCCGACCTGTTCGCGGGTGACTTCCTGGTGGACCTCGCGTCCAAGGACCCCGAGGTGTGGGAGCGCTCCATCGCTGAAGTTCAGCGCACCATTGACATCACCCGTGACCTGACCCGCTACTTCACCGTAGACGAGGACCCGGTTATGGTTGTGACCATGGGTGGCTTCACCAAGGACAAGCACATCCCCGCCGCTGCACGTGCCGAGAAGTACGAGCGTATCGGTGAGGCGCTGAAGCGTCTGGACGCATCCGGCGTTCGCCTGGCTGCTCAGACTCTGCCCCCGTACCCCTGGCTGATGGGTGGTCAGCAGTACCACAACCTGTTCCTGGATCCGAAGGACACCGCAGAGTTCTCGCGTGCATTCGACACCGCGCTCTGCCTGGACATCTCCCACACCATGCTGGCATGTAACTTCCTGAACATTCCGCTGTCGGAGGCTGTTGAGCAGCTGGCACCGCTGTCCATCCACCTGCACCTGGTAGACGGCACCGGCGTTGACGGTGAGGGCGTTCAGGTCGGCGAAGGCGATGTCGACTGGGCATCCCTGGGCAAGCAGCTGCGTGAGCTGGCACCGAAGGCATCCTTCATTCCCGAAATCTGGCAGGGTCACATCAACAACGGTGAGGGCTTCTTCACCGCACTGGACCGCCTCGAGAAGTGGCTGTAGGACCGGCGTCTATGGCCAAGTCTCAGACCGTAAAAGCTCGGGAGGGTGAAGTTCTAGATCAGGACTTTATCACTCCCGGGCGTTTCCGGGAGCTGGACGGGTTCCGCGGCCTGGCTGCTATTACCGTGGTGATTTATCACCTGGGCGTTCCCGCTACGGAGAATTATCCGCGGACTGCTCCTTCACCCTATGACATCGCCCTGGGCGAGTTGGGTGTCCAGCTCTTTTTCATCATTTCTGGTTTTGTGATTCTGCTCAGCGCCATCAAGAGCGGGTCGGCACTGAAGTTCGCGATTTCGCGTTTTTCTCGTATTTACCCGACCTACTGGTTTGCGCTGGCTGTATCGGCTCTGGTGTATTTCATCTACGGAAACCCCGGACGCCATATTACGATTCCGCAGACCCTGATTAACACGACGATGCTGCAACGCTTCCTGCGTGTGGATAACGTGGATCAGGTGTACTGGACGCTGGCAGTGGAACTGCAGTTCTACGTGATGGTTGCCCTGTACCTGATTATCCGGAAGGGAAAGATTTACCGTGGGGAGCTGACTACGATTCTGCTCACCTGGTCGGTTATCGGTACGGCTCTGTGCCTGCTCTTCCACCCGGAGGCTTCTCTTGGTGGAGCACCCAAGATGATTGTATGGGCTGCTGTTGCGGAACATTCTTCGCTCTTTAGTCTGGGCATGATGTTCTTCATGTACAGCCATGATCGAAAGTTCACCTGGCATATTCCGTACTTTGCGATTCTGGCTTCCCTCAACGCAGCGCTGATGCATGATCTTGCTCATGGAATCGGTGTGGCACTGATTAGTCTGGTGTTCTTCATCGTTGTATACCTGAAGAACGTTCCGGTACTTTCGAAGGGTCCGCTGAATTTCTTGGGACGTATTTCTTACCCCCTTTACTTGGGTCACGCTATGGTCGGTTATATGCTTGTTGATATGTTCTACCCGGTGGCTGGTCCCTGGGGAGCACGCATCATCGCATTGGTTTTAGTGATTTGCTTCGCCTACCTGGTGCATATTTCCATTGAAACTAAGGTTTCTGCATCCTTCCGTTCTTTCCTCACTCGAAAGTTGACTAAGGCATGACCTCTACACCAACGGCTCTATGGGTCGTTCCGGTTCCCGATTTTGGTGGAGTAGCTCGGCACGTTGTCGATATGGCACGTGCCGGGCTCCCCGGCTTTAACCTGGTGGTTCTCGCGCCCGAGGGTAAGCTCACGAGCCGTCTTGAGGAACTGGGCGTCACCGTCATCAAGGCTGAATTCGGCCCCGACTACGGTTTTAAGACTTCCTTTGTGTCTTTGCAGAAGGCTGTTGAGCAGCTCCGCCCGGATATTGTGCACAGCCACCTGGCGTATGCGGATGTTGTAGCGACCGCTGTGGTCAACGTGCTACGCATCCGTAGCGTTATCAAGCGTGGCACCTGCGTGCCGAAGCTTCTGACCACTGAACACGGTATTGCCGGTAATGACTCGGTGTACCACGGTAGCTCCTGGCGTTCTAAGCTCATGGAGACCGTGCACCGTGTGCGCCTGTGGGGTACCGACCAGGCGATTGCTGTTTCTCGTTCTACCGCTGATCAGATGCGTGCCAAGTGGGGCGCTCGTGGCGTGGAGCTGGTGTATAACGGCGTGGATATCCCCGAGGTACATGCGGCTGTTGAGCAGCAGCGCGTACCCTCTGAGGGTGGTCCGCGTATTCTCTCGCTGTCTCGTCTGTCCCCTGAGAAGGGCATCGACGTGCTGCTGGATGCTTTTGCGCAGCTTCGTGCTGATTACCCGCAGGCTCATCTTGAGATTGCGGGCTCTGGTGATTTGGCGTCCGAGTTGCAGGCTCAGGCTCAGCGCCTGAACCTGGGTGATTCGGTGACCTTCAGCGGCTTTGTTAACCCGATTGAGGCGATGGGCCGTAGCGACATGATTGTTCAGCTATCGGTGTGGGAGAACTGCTCCTACACTCTGCTGGATGCTAAGGCTGCTGGCCTGAAGACGGTCGCTACCGCTGTGGGTGGTAACCCGGAGATTTTGGGTGCCGACGAGCTGGTGGACCGCCAGAGTGCAACCCTGACTCAGGATGTTCTGCAGGCTATGCGTGCGCAGCTGCAGAAGAGTGAGGCTGAGCCTTTCACCTGGATTTCGAATGAGCAGATGGCTGCTCAGACGGTTGATATTTACACTCGCACATTGGAGAAGAAATGACCGTGTCTTTCCCCCAAAGTACAGAGGCCGC
>CAUUAD010000120.1:0-4782 GCA_963542785.1 Rothia mucilaginosa | reverse complement strand
GTACTGTTCGGCGGCGCAACCGCCGTCGCTGCTGCCGGCGTACTGAGCGCTTGTGGCTCCTCGTCCTCCAAGACCGAGCACAAGGCAAGCGAAACCCCGTTCTACGAAATCAATGAGCAGGACCCCTCGAAGCTCAAGCAGGGCGGTACCCTAAACCTGAGCACCTACTCCCTGGGCCCGGACTTCAACCGCTTCTCCCAGAACGGCTCCAGCACCTCCGTCTCCGAAACTATGGGCATTATCGCCGGTGCCGGCATCTGGCGTAGCACCTTCAAGGGTGAAGACGAGCTTGACCCCAACTACTGCCTCGGCTTCGAAGCTAAGGAGGTAGACGGCAAGATCACCGCAGAGGTCCGCCTGAACCCCAAGGCAGTCTTCAATGACGGCACCCCCATCGACATCGACGCCCTCAAGGCAACCTGGCAGATTCAGCGCGACCCCGACGGCGAATACAAGATTGCCGCAGCGGGCATCTACGAATACATCGAAAGCGTTGAAGCTATCGACGGCGACCGCTACCACGCACGCGTTGTCTTCAAGACCGCGCACAACCCCGTCAAGGGTCTGCTCTTCGGCGGAATCCTGCACCCGGCAATGCTTGACATAAACCTCTTCAATGAAGGTTTCGTGGACAACCCCCACCCCGAGCTCGGTTGCGGCCCCTTTACCCTGGCACCCAACGGCTGGAACTCCTCCGAGAAGACCTTCACTGCTGTGCCCAACGACAAGTGGTGGGGTGACAAGCCCAAGCTGGACCGCATCGTCGTGCGTGAAATGGCAGACGCTGCAGCTCGCGCCGCCTATAAGAACGGCGAACTGGACGTCGTGGAAGCACGTACCCTCAGTGCTTACAACGAGATGAAGGACGTTGCGAACTCTGAAATCCGCCGCGGTCGCCGCCTCTTCGCCGGCGGCATGAACCTGAACGCACAGCACATCACCGATACTGCCGTGCGTAAGGCAATCTTCCTGGGTATCGACCGTGGTGCTCTGGCAAAGATTCGCTTCCAGGGTCTGCCCTACGAAGAAGAAGTTCCCGGCTCGATGCTTCTGCTGAGTTCCTCCCAGTACTACCGTGACAACTACCCGGCACGTAGCCCGGAGGAAGCACGCAAGGTCCTGGAGAACGCAGGCTACACCAAGTCTGGCGACTTCTACGCGAAGGATGGCAAGACCATCACCCTGAAGCTGACTACCTTCGGTGATGACGCCACCACCAAGGGTCAGGCACAGACCTTCATTCAGAGCATGAAGGAAATCGGCATTAACTTCGAGCTTGATTCGCGTGCACAGTCCGAATTCTCGAAGGTTGTCGGTAACCGCGAGTACGACGTGAGCATTTCGGGCTTCGGCGTGGGCTCTGAGCCGACCAGTGCTGCCGAGTACTTCTACCACTCCAAGAACTGGGACGGCGTCGGCACCCCCGAAATTGACGCTATGGTCGACGAGATGGTTACCATCCTCGACGACGCTAAGCGCGCCGAGAAGTGCAACGAAATTGAGAAGAAGCACATGAGCGAGGTTTGCCTCTTCATCCCCTTCCTCAATGGCCCGGACTTCAAGGCATGCCGCCCGAAGCTCGCTAACTACGGTGCGTTCCTCTTCAAGAGCAACGACTGGTCTTCGGTTGGCTGGATGGCATAAGCCGCAGTTTTAAGCTCCCCGCCCCTATATGTTTTCGCAGTGTCGTATAGGGGAGGGGAGCTTTTTCTTGTGGAGGGTGCAGAGCGCTTTGACTGCCCGTCGAGGTGCTTTTAATATGTAATGATTCTCAAAGCAAAGCATTGGGCGCGACGCGCTCGCATGTTGACCGGGCATAATATTTCATTTTTTAGTTTTTATGCACGGGTTTCGCGGAATCATGCGGACTGAGGGTGCCATATATGCCATTTTTATACACTGCACGGTTCTTATAAGGGGTAGAGTGTGGCCTGCGCCGCT
This sequence comes from Rothia mucilaginosa, assembly GCA_963542785.1. GTDB lineage: Bacteria > Actinomycetota > Actinomycetes > Actinomycetales > Micrococcaceae > Rothia > Rothia mucilaginosa_G. Next base: position 2,841 of record CAUUAD010000120.1, on the reverse strand, counting down.
TCTTTTGGGGGTATACTGTGTTTCAATCACGAAAAATGTGGGGGCTCTCACAAGGGTTGTCGGCAGGGGCTTTGTTGCCACTGGATAAATTGGTGCACAACACCGTGCGCCACGCGATACGCACCCGAGCCCTCCGGCATGAGGAGAACACATGACTCATCTACGTATTAACCGCCGTACCCTCCTGACCGGCACCGTTGCCCTGGGTACCGTCGGCCTGCTCGCTGCCTGCGGTGGCGGCTCGGACAATAAGATTAGCGGCAAGGCTGCATCAAGCACTGAGGAAATCGTCAAGAACCTCCAAATCAATAAGCAGGACCGCTCCTCCCTCAAGCAGGGTGGCGAGTTCCGTGCTAGCGTCTCCGCAATCGGCCCGAACTTCAATATTCTGACCCAGAGTGGCTACACCACCGAGAATCTCACCGCGTTCGGTGGCCCCTGCAATATCCCCTCCGCTATCGGCTTCACCTCCCTGAGCCCCGCTGGCGAATACAGCCTCAATAACGACTACGTCAGCGACTACAAGGCTGAGACTGTTGACGGCGTTCAGACCATTACCTTCAAGCTCAACTCTAAGGCTGTCTTCAACGACGGCACCCCGGTTGACATTGAGGCAATCCGCGCCGCGTGGACTGTCTACCGCAACCCCGAGGACGGCTACAACGTTATCGCCGCTCCCTTCTGGCAGCAGGTAGCATCCATTGACCCCGTGGATGGCGACAAGACTCGCGTCAAGATCGTGATGACCAAGCCGATCTACCCCGCGGAGACCCTCGGCCTGCTCGGTGTACACCCCGCACTGACCGATAAGGAGCTCTTCAACAACGGCTTCGTGAACAAGCCTATGGATCAGTACTGGTCCGGTCCCTTCAAGATCAGCGAGTGGAACTCTTCGGCTAAGACCCTCACCCTCGTACCCAACGATAAGTGGTGGGGTGAGAAGCCGCTGCTGGATCGCATTATCTGGCGCGAAATGGGCGACGAAGCAGAGCGTGCGGCGTTCAAGAACGGCGAGCTGGACAGCATTGGCTTCGCTGGCCTGGCAACCTACAATGCCGTCAAGGATCAGCCCGGTGTCCAGATTCGCTCCGGTCAGAACGTCGGCGTCGTCAATCTGCAGTTCAACCCGACCCGCGTGACCGACACCGCCCTGCGCCGTGCGGTCTTCGCAGCGGTTGACCGCTCCCAGCTGGCTAAGGTCAAGTTCAGCCAGATCAACTGGGAAGAGCCTCTGACCGGCTCCCTGATTGCTATGCCCTTCCAGAAGGGCTACCAGGACGCTATGCCCACCAACCCCAGTGCCGAGGCTGCGGCAAAGATCCTGGAGGCAGCGGGCTACTCCAAGTCCGGCGACTACTACGCCAAGGACGGCAAGACCGCAGGCTTCTCCATCACCTACTTCGGCTCGGATGCAACCTCCCTGGCTCAGTTCCAGAACCTCGAGCAGCAGCTCAAGGCAGCGGGTATTAAGCTCGAGCAGGACAACCAGCCGCAGTCCCAGTTCAACTCCGTGATGGGCTCGAAGCAGTACGACTGCGCCTTCTCCGGTTGGGGCATTGGTGCTGACCCCGCAGACAGCGTTCAGTACTTCTACACCAGCGAAATCAACGAGGGTGTGGGTGATCCTGAACTGGATAAGTTCATCGCGTCCATCTACGAGAATGAATCCCACGAGGAGCAGCTGAAGATGGCTGCTGAGGCTGAGAAGTGGCACATGGAGAAGGTTGCTATTTACTTCCCCTACGGTAACGGCCCCAGCTATGCAGCTGTGAAGGAGAAGCTGGCTAACTACGGTCCTTCCCTCTTCGCAACCAGCTACACCGACCCCAAGCGCTGGGTCAATGTGGGTTGGCAGAACTAAAGCCACACGTTAATTTTCTGGATTCCTATTCGGTAGTTTCTGAATTTTCGGAGGCGCCGGCATAGAGCTCCGGAAGGGTGAAGTCCCGCGGTATTTCGCCTCAGAGGCAGGGTGTCGCGGGACTTTTCTGTGTTTTGAGGGATGGTTTTGTGTGTGGGGTGGTTTCGGGAATTAGCTGAAATATTTTCCCTGAAACGGTGAACTGGGTCATAGTGCGTGGGAAATGTGTGTATACTATTGCCAATGCAAAATGTGCGTGCTGTCACAAAGGTGTGCGGGTTGTGTTCCCCCGCGTACAACAAAGCAGCATCCCACCTAACTGAGGAAAACTAATGACCACTTTCACCCTCAACCGTCGTACCCTGCTCACCGGCACTGTCGCCCTGGGCACCGTTGGTCTGCTCGCAGCCTGCGGCGGTAACTCCTCCAAGAACGAGAACAACGCTCTTTCCGCTGGCGGCGACCTGTCCAAGGCAGTCTCCTTCAATGAGAAGGACCGCTCCGCCCTTAAGAACGGCGGCGAGCTGCGACTGAGCGCAGACGGCATCGGCCCGAACTTCAACATCCTCAACACCAACGGCTACACCGCCGGCAACCTGAACATTCAGGCGGCAATGAACTCCGCATTCACCGGCGGCTTCTACGCCGACTTCCGCGGCGAAGCGCACATGAACGAGGACTACGTCACCGAATACAAGGCGCAGACCGTTGACGGCGTGCAGACCGTTACCTTCAAGATCAACCCGAAGGCAGCCTTCAACGACGGTACCCCCATCGACATTGAAGCTGTCCGTAGCTACCTGACCATCTACCGCGGCGCAGCGGAGGGTAAGGACTACCAGATCACCCCCTCGCCGCTGTGGGAACAGGTCGCAAGCATCGACGAAGTCGACGGCGACTCCCGCCACGTGAAGGTCACCATGTCCAAGCCCTGGTACCCCATCGAAGGTAGCTTCACCTCCTTCCTGCACCCGGCATTC
>CAUUAD010000119.1:0-4903 GCA_963542785.1 Rothia mucilaginosa | reverse complement strand
GGCTCACATAGTTTCAACGCTTGAGGTCTCAACGCTTGAGTGCGTCTTCTCAAAGAACCTCTGTATTTTCAGCGCTGTGTTCTCAGTGCTGTGTTCTTTGGGACGGCGCATTTTCGCATATCCGTCAACATTGACACCAGAAGTGGGAATAGCCGGTAGCCTCCACGCGTTATAGTGGCAGTAACAGAAATAACCCCGCTATCGAGGGGCACGCTGGGAACGAGCCCAGCCTCAACACCAACAACGAGAGGACCACATGAGCATCGAGAACGTAGAACGCATTGACGGCGTAGCACAATACGACCTCATCGTCATCGGCTCCGGATCCGGCAACACCCTCATCGGCCCCGAATGGGACGACAAGAAGGTCGCCCTCATCGACGGCGGTATCTTCGGCGGCACCTGCCTGAACGTTGGCTGCATCCCCACCAAAATGTACGTCTACCCGGCGACCATCGCGCAGAAGACCCGCGAGGTCAAGCACCTGGGCGTTGACGCACGCGTAGACGCCGTGCACTGGGCACAGATTCGTGACCGTATCTTTGCCTCCCGCATTGACCAGATTGTTGAAGGCGGCCGCAACTGGCGTGCCGGTCTGCCCAACGTCGATTTCTACGACCAGTACGCGCGTTTCGTCGGCTCCCACACCGTCGAACTGACCGACGGCACCCGCCTGCAGGGCCGCCAGATTGTCGTTGCGGCAGGTTCGCGCGCCGTGCTGCCTCCCGTGCCCGGTATCGACTCTTCCAAGGTCTACACCAACGACAACGTTATGCGCATGGACGAGCTGCCCGCCCGTATGGTCGTCATCGGCGGCGGCGTGATTGCGGCAGAATTCTCCCACGTTTTCTCCGCATTCGGCACCGAAGTAACCCAGCTGAACCGCTCCTCCCGCCTGCTGCGCGGTGTGGACGAAGAGGTTGTGGCACGTTTTGAAGAAGCCGCAAGCAAGCAGTGGAACATTGTCAAGGATGCGTCCCTCTCCGAAATCCGTGAGAACGCCGACGGTAGCGTAACCGTCGTAGCTAAGCACACTACCGAGAACGGTGAAGAACTGCTCGAAATCCCGGCAGACGCTGTGCTCGTGGCAACCGGCCGCCGCCCCAACACCGACACCCTCAACGCGAAGAACTACTTCGATGTGCAGGACGGCGGTCAGCTCAGCGTCGATAAGTACCAGCGCGTACTCTACAACGGCGCGCCCGTACCCGGCGTCTACGCCCTCGGCGACGTGTCCAGCCGCTACCAGCTCAAGCACGTGGCAAACCACGAAGCACGCGTTGTGCAGCACAACCTCAGCCACCCCGAGGACCTGCGTGCCAGCGACCACCGCTACGTACCGGCTGCGGTCTTCAGCAACCCGCAGATCGCCGTGGTCGGCATGACCGAAGAGCAGGCGCGCCAGGCGGCTGAACGTGAAGGCTTTGAGATCACCGTCAAGGCGCAGAACTTTGGCGACACCGCCTACGGCTGGGCAATGGAAGACAAGATCGGCCTGTGCAAGCTCATTGCCCGCAAGGACAACGGCGAGCTGCTCGGCGCACACCTGGTCGGTGAAGAATCCTCCGTGCTCATCCAGCCGCTACTGCAGGCAATGAGCTTCGGCATGGACGCGCGCACCCTCGCACGCGGCCAGTACTGGATCCACCCGGCACTGACCGAAGTCGTTGAGAACGCATTACTCGGTCTGGAATTCGACGAGCCCGCAAACTAAGAACCCGCCATCTAACGACGGCTAGATAACGTCCGAAAATCGAGGTTTCTAGCGAACAAACAGAGAGGAGGGGATCGTACCTAAGCGGTACGACCCCCTCCTCTCGTTATTGGTGGCCAGAGCCGGTTATGCCTTGTCGCTGTCAGACTCCTGAGGGCTCTGCTCTGCAACAGTCTTCTTCTCAGCTTGTGCGGGCTTCTCATCGGGAGCCTCAGCGGAAGAGTCCTCAGCCTTTTCCGCCTTCCCAGGCTTCTTGGCGTCGTCCTTAGCCTCCGCCTTCTGCATCATTTCGGCAGTCTGCTCACGTAGCTCCTCAAACTTCTCAGCCGCCTGCTCGCGCAGCTCGGCCAGACGCTCCGCCTGGTGGTCCGCGTACTCGTGCAGACGCTCTGCCGCCTGCTCACGCAGTTCAGCGAACTTCTCAGACTGCTCCGCCGCGTACTCCTGCAGACGAGCCAAAGAACCCGACGTGCTATCGGAAACCTTGCCGTACATCTCATCCACGTAGGAGGAGAAGTCCTGCAGAATCTTCGCGCGGCGCAGCTTCTGCGAAGGAGTCAGATAGCCGTCCGCCTCGGTCAGGTCGCGGTTCATAATGCGGAACTCGCGAATACCCTCGGCGCGGGAAACCAGCTGGTTCGCCTCGTCCACGAGCTTCTGAACCGCTGCACGAACCGCCGGGTGAACAGCAGCCTCCGGAATGGAGAGCGAACGCGGCAGACCCAGGTGCTCCAACTGCTCGGGCAGGGTATCCGGATCCAGGGTAACCAGAGCCGCAATGAACGGCTTCTCATCGCCAACCAGCATCGCCTGAGAAACCAGGGGAGAGGTACGCAGATGAGTCTCCGCAATACCCGGAATCACATTCTTACCACCGGCGGTGACAATGATTTCCTTCTTGCGGCCCACAATCTTCAGGTAGCCGCGCTCATCGAAACGAGCCAGGTCACCGGTACGGAACCAACCGTCCTCAGTGAATGCCTGAGCGTCCTCTTCGGGGTTCTTGTAGTAGCTACTAATTACGCCTACGCCACGAACCAGAAGCTCGCCGTCCTCAGCAATATAGCCTTCAGCACCGGGGATGAGCGGGCCGATCATGCCAATCTGGTACGGGGTAATACGTCCGGCAGCTATAGGGGCGCAGGTCTCGGTCAGACCGTAGCCCTCAATCACCTGCACACCCACCGCGTGGAAGAAGTGCGCCAGGCGCTCGCCGAGGGGACCGCCGCCGGAGACCGCGTAACGTAGCTCGCCGCCCAGAGCCGCACGCAGCTTCGAGTAGACCAGTTTGTCGTACAGAGCGTACTGCGCCGCCAGCTTCAGCGGGACACGACCCTCAACCTTTGCCTGCGACCAGCGCACCGCAATGTCGGTGGAACGCTCAAAGAGTGACTTATTGAACTTACCGCCCTTAGCTGCCTTCGCCTTGGCTCCCTCGTACACCTTCTCAAAGACGCGGGGCACCACCAGCAACATGGTCGGTTTGAAACTATCCAAATCAGCAGTCAGGTTCTTGATATTGGGGGAGTGACCAATGACCAGGCCGGCATCCAACGCCAGCACCTGAATCAGGCGTGCCAGAACGTGCGCCAACGGCAAGAAAAGAATAGAGGAGTTGCGGGGGTTCGCAATCTCGGGTTCGACCATTTTGGTGTTGACGCTCAGGTTTAGGAAGTGGCCGTGAGTCAGTGCGCAACCCTTGGGACGGCCGGTCGTGCCGGAGGTATACACAATGGTCGCGAGGTCATCACAACCGGCAGCGGAACGTACCTGCTCCAGCTGCTCATCGCTCACCTCGGACGCGCGAGCGCTCAAAACGTCAAGGTCGCCGTTCTCAATGACCCAGCGGTGCTTCAACTGCATGGGTTCCTCAGTCGTGGAGGCGAATTCCTCAGCCTCAGCCACACGATTCAGGAGCTTCTCATCCTCGACAAAGATAGCGACAGCCTCAGAATGGGACAGTGCCCACGCCGCCTGGGCGGCAGCGTTCGTCTCATACACCGGCACGGAGACAGCGCCGGCATACCAAATCGCGAAGTCAATGACAGTCCACTCAAAACGGGTGCGGCTCATAATGCCCACACGGTCACCCGGGCGGATACCCGCAGCAATTATGCCCTTAGCCAGGTCGGTCACCATCTGGTGGAACTGTTGGGCGCGAACCGGCTGCCAGTTACCCGGAGACATCTGACGGCGGTACAGCACCGGATTGGAACTATCGGCACGGTGGCGCTCAACAATGCTTGTCAGATTCAGTGAGGGGTCGACAATAACCTCAGCGGGAGTGGAGAAGACTTTCATAATGCGCCTTTCAAATCAGGGCGTGGACCCGTGGCGAATCCGGTACCGAGGGGTGCCCTCGATGGCCCAAGGAGCCGTAATATCTATCTGTTGTTCTACTCGCTACGGCGGGTGATGCTTGCGCCAGTTGTAGCGAGTGGAGCCGCAGAATTAGTGGTTTAGGGATGCGACAAAATCTTGGATGGTGGAGAGCAGATACTCTGCGTCGTAGTCGAGCGTTGCCACATGGTAGCTGCGGGTCAGCCACCTAAATTCTACAGGAACTGAACAATGTTCGAGAAAATATTTGTGGGAGCTATCCGACACAGTATGATCGCCCAGTGAACGCAAATACAGCACCGGCGACTTCAACTGAGGAATCAGAGCACGAGTCTCAGCACCCAAAAGATGCAGCTGATACACCGCCGCCGTCGGAACGATAGAATACGCGCCCTCACTCACACCCGGAACCGCAATATCGGAACCAACCGCCTTGAGCACCGGCAGAACCTTAGCCACTTTGCCCGCGTGGCGCATCATCGGGTTCACATCCACCATGTAGGGGTTAATCAGCACCGTGCCCACCACCGGCAGGCGCGCTGATAGATGAGTCGCCACCGTGCCACCCATCGACATGCCAATGACCACCACCTGCAGACCCTGATCAGTCAGGCGGCGGTACCCCTGCTCGGCAGAAGCCAGCCACTGCTGGTACGTGCTATTACGCAAATCCTGCCAACGGGTCGCGTGACCAGTCAACACAGGCATCTCAACCGCATAGCCGAGCTCCATAAAACGCTGCGCCACCGGGCGCATACTGTGCGGCGAACCAGTAAAACCATGCACCAGCAAAATACCCACAGAATGCTGCACCGAATCAGGGGTAAAAGAAACGGGGGAGTGGTCGAA
>CAUUAD010000118.1:0-4911 GCA_963542785.1 Rothia mucilaginosa | reverse complement strand
GAGCCCAGACCCGCCAGCGCCACAATGCCGGCACCGGTGTCCTCAAGACCGGGCAGACGCAGCAGCTGATCGGGTGCGCCCGAAGCGCCCAGCGCCTCCAGCAACTCGTTAATACCCTCAACAGAGTCCTCAGACAGGGAGCTCGGCGCCAGGTACGCACCGTCCGAACCCTTCAGAACGCCCAGAATCAGAACGTCAGCTTCGAGCGCTTCAAGGTCGGTGCTGTGAATAGACAGAGACAGAGACATCGTTACTCCTTTGCGTATGTCTTCTCAAAATAGTCGGGGCACATCCTCGCGCCCGAAAAACTCAACTGTAGGCCCTCGAAGAGTGAGGATGAATACCGCCGCGCAAAGCCGCGCGGACTACTGCTTCTACTCTACACGGATATGTAAGAGGGCGTGAGGTTCAGATCTCACCCCCAAACAGCTTGCGGGGCAGAAAAACACACAAGAAGCCGAGCCGTAGCGTCTTAAGAGCGTCGACGAGACACCAAGCAAGTTCACCTACTGCGAGAAAAGCCCGCACACTGTCGAGACAGGGCAGTAGTGGCATAAAATGAAAGACTAAGGAAAACGTCAGATAACAGAAGACGCCCCTTCGCCCCGAGCACAGAACTGCTGAGATACGTTTGTGCGCGGCGCGAACCAGACAGAAGTGAGGAGGCACGATGCTCAACCCCGAAGATCTCTACTTAGCCAACACCAAAATATTGGACGACCCCAGGATGCACGGGCTAACCCTCGTCATCGCCCTCTCCAGCCCGCAAGACGCAGGCTCCACCGCCGGCCAGCTCGGACAGGTGCTACTCAGCGAACTCAAAAACATTGAAATCGTCGAGTTCGACAGCGACCAGCTGCACAACTACCGTGCCCGCCGCCCCTACATTCGCTACGAAAAAGACCACTTTGAACAGCCGCAATACCCGCAGCTGAAGCTCTACGCCGTAGAAGATAGCCTCGACAAGCCGTTCCTGCTGCTCACCGGTGCCGAACCGGATCTGCAGTGGCAGCGCTTCGAAAAGGCGGTGCTGACCATCGCCCAGCGGGTCAAGCCATCCCTGGTCGTGCTGGTCTCCGCATTCCCCATGCCGGTGCCGCACACCCGCCCCTTCCCGATTACCGCGCACGGTTCCCGCAAGGACCTGATTCACGGCATCTCCCCGTGGAAGCCCAGCGCGGACGTGCACGCGACCGTCACCAACCTGTTGGAAGTGCTCTTCACCGAAAACGGAATCGACACCGTCGGCTTCGGCGTGAACATTCCCCAGTACATTTCGGAGGCGGACCTGCCGCAGGGCACCCTCACCGCCCTCGAACACGTGGGCATGGCGGCGCACCTCTCCCTACCCACCGAGAACCTGCGCGAAGCCGCACGCCACGTGCACAGCCAGATCAACGATCAGGTCAAGCAGAACCCCGAAATCGGTCGCATGATCACGGCCATGGAAGAGAACTACGACGAGAACTTCCGCACCTCCGACATTGCGATTCCCCTCTCGCGACGCGACGCGCACAACGTGCCCAGCCGCGACGAGATTGGTGCGCTCTTCGAGCGGTTCCTCGACGAACAATAGGTGGGCGCAGTAGGGGATACCGCCCGTCAGATACTGCGTGACAGGTATTGCGTGACAGATTATGACGCGGCACCCCGCACCGCTGTGGACAAACCTCGGTGAACAAACGAACAATACGAATAAATCTGTGGAACCTTCGGACACATGAACCGAAGTATCCACAGATTTATTTGTATAACCTGCGCACCCGCGCAAACCATGCCACCGTGAAGGCATGAACGCAAACAACATCTCCAACGGCAATACCCCCAACAGCGACCACTTCCACAGCGGCTACGACACGCCCCCGCCCATCCGCAACGAATACGACGTGCTCAGCTGCGCCCTCCACCAGCACGGCTACTGGCCCGACCACTCACTCATCATCCTCACCGCAACCGATGACACCCTCGGCCCCAGCCTGCGCGTCAACCTACCCGACGAACCCTGCAACCACAGCGAACGCGCCGACTTCCTACACGAAACCTTCACCAAACTCCCCACCCACCACAACGGCGAAACCCTCACCCGCTTCTACGCCATCATCATCGACGGCGACAACACCGTACGCCAACGCCAACTGCACCCCAACACGACGCAACTTGCCGCCATCGAAGAAATCCAACAGGACGTCGACACCCAAATCCCCATCAACGCATGGCTCCACCTGCTCCACGACCCGCGCATCGTCAGCGAACTACGCTGCGAAGACGTCATCTACGCAGGCGGCGCCAGCATCTGGGCGCTCAACCCCGAACAGCAGACGCTCACCCTCCTCGCACCCATCGAAGAAATCCGCCACAGCAGCTACTACACCTGGCTCACCCGCCACGGCGACACCATCGCCGATACCGCCCAGCACAACTACGCCCACAGCCCCTGGGACACCGACCCCACAGCCAACCCCGAAACCCGCCACGACTGGGAAAACGCCGTAGAACTCTGGGACCACACCCACACCACCCGCCACGACGAAGCCCGCCAGGGCGTCCGCACCATCTACCGCCAAGCCCAAATCGACCTCTGCTACTGGGACGCCGCCATCAACGCCGCCGCGCACCTGCTCACCACCCACCCGGTCGATAACGCGGGCAACCCCATCACCGGTGACGCGCCCACCATCGGCGACGCACTCCGCGAACTCATCCCCGCCGAAATCGCCGGGCACCTACGCGCCTCCATCGCACCCGCAACCCTCAACCCCATCACCGCCGAAATGCTCACCTACCTCGCCGGCTACGGGCTCAACCACGCCCAAAAAGCGCTCGCCTACCTGCACTACTCCGCCCAATACACCTACCACGCCTTCGGCGGTGAATACCCCAGCCCCGACCGCGCGCCGCTCGAACCACCCCGCTACGGCACCCGCATCACCCGCAAAACCTACATCCCCGCCAGCTTCACCCACGCACTCAGCGCCACACCCGGTACCGAACAGGCACACGTACGCGCCGTGCCCGAAAAATGCGTGCAATGGCAAGACTGGATCCGCCGCACCCACCGCACCATTCAGCAGAGCCGCAGCATTCAACAGAACCGCAGCAACCAGCACACCAACCTCAACGGCTGGGCACTCGAAAACCTCACCCCCGCCGACCTCGCCAGCGCCGCCGAACTCAACACCATCAGCCGCGACCTGCTCCCACGCCTCGAGGAACACCCCAAAGACCACAACGCCCACAACAAACTCGAAAACCTCAAACAACGAATCGACGAAAGCTGCACCAACAGCGAATACCTCACCAAACACCACGCCGTCTACACCCACTACCTCAACGCCCTCAAAGGAAAACTAGACAGCCCCCACTGGGCACGCCTCAACGCACTCGAACTACTCACCAGCCTGCTCACACCCCACAGCACCGACGGAGAATACGCCGAACTACGCAACACCCAAGCCTGGGCCAACTGGTACAAGGGCTACAGCACCTACGCCCGCATGCTCCGCCAAGAAGCCCACCGCCACACATTCGGAAAGGACCTCAACATCCTCGATGTACACCTCAACGCAGGCAACCTACCCGCCTGGATCAAATACACCATCTGCGGCGAACCCGGAACACACCGCGAACCCATCAGCACCCTCAAACCCCGAAAACCTTAAAAGCCCGGCACCTAAAACCGGCACCTAAAAGCGAGGTACAAAACGAGGGAGGGGCGCGCCACCGGGCACGCCCCTCCCGCACACAGCCGCACTCACCCAAAACCAGGCCCACAAGCCACCCAAACAGTGCGTCAAGTTGAAAGCAACCAAAAATCTGCAATACTTATATATTGACCCCGTACAGTCAATGCGCTATAACGCGCCCTCAAACCGCTCCACACAACGAGCAACGGAACCCTGCAAACCGCCCAACGCACGCGGAATAAAACCCGCCCCCACAGCGTTAAACCGGATAAACGCAGCAAACACCCCGACCGAGGACGCCAGCACAGACTTGACAGGGTCTTAGGTGTTTTGCAGACAAAGCACCCCACCACAAGCCAGAAAGGGTTCTAGTGGCACCTGCAGCAACCAGCAAGAAGACCGCGACCGGCGACGCAACCGAAGAAACCGTCGCAAAAACCACCACCAAGACCACCCGCACCAAGAAGGCAACCACCAAAGCCGCAGCGGCAACCGAAGACACCACCGGCGCAACCGCCGAAACCGCCGAAACCGCCGAAACCGGTGCCGAAAGCACTGCCGAAACTACTGCCGAAACCGAGGCAGACAAGCCCAAGCGCACCCGCAAAACCACCACCACCAAAACCGCAACCAAGCGCAAGACCGGTGGCCGCCGCAAAAAGAGCGACGACGAATTCGACCTCGGACTCGACGAAGAACTCGAAACCACCGACGGCGAAGACGAAACCGACGAAGAAGACGAAGAAACCGCAGCCAAAATAGAAGAAAAGAAGGCCGCAGAAGCAGTAGCAGCCAAGGGCTCCGGCTTCGTCCTCACCGCAAACGACGACGACGACGCACCCGCACAGCGCGTCGTCACCCCCGGCGCAACCGCCGACCCCGTCAAGGACTACCTCAAGCAAATCGGCAAAGTCTCCCTGCTCAACGCACAGCAGGAAGTCGACCTCGCCAAGCGCATCGAAGCAGGCCTCTACGCCGAACACAAGCTCGCTGAAAACCCCGACATGGACAAAGACCTCAAGAAAGCCCTGCGTTGGGTCGTCCACGACGGCAAGCGAGCCAAAAACCACCTGCTCGAAGCCAACCTGCGACTCGTCGTCTCCCTTGCCAAGCGCTACACCGGCCGCGGCATGCTCTTCCTCGACCTCATCCAGGAAGGCAACCTCGGCCTCATCCGCGCCGTCGAGAAGTTCGACTACTCCAAGGGCTTCAAGTTCTCCACCTACGC
>CAUUAD010000117.1:0-4912 GCA_963542785.1 Rothia mucilaginosa | reverse complement strand
CGTACCAAGCAAGGATACCCTAGAGCCCTCATCACCCCCGCGAAACCCCGCGGAAGAGAGAGGGATAGCACCTCAATCATGTGTTGCAGGGCGCTGGTTGGGCTGTCTGTGTGAAGCTCCCATATGACGAAGAATATGACGTAATATTTCACACCCTACGTCATGAAAGGTGCACCTAAGAAACATAGGGCAATAAATAAGGTGTTCAGCACCCATTAGCTTTACTCTGAAACATATCTCCCCTTATACAAAGGGTCGTCCAACGCATACACATCAGGACGAACCCTCAAACGCAGCCGCAGAAGAAAGGGTCGATCATGACCGAAACCATTGCAGCACCGGCACCCCTCGCCGACACCACCGAGCAGTTCAAGCTCGCCTTCGGCCACCAGCCCGCCGGCGTCGCCATCATCACCGCCACCGACGAAAACGGCGACCCCGCAGGCTTCACCGCCTCCTCGCTGACCTCCGTCGCCGCAGAACCGCCCATCATCGCCTTCTCCCTCAAGGCAAACAGCGGCTCCGCAGCAAAGATCGCGGCTGCTTCCTCCTTCCTCGTGCACATGCTCGACGCTGAGAATGTCACCCTCGCGAAGAACTTCGCAACCCACGACTACCCTCGCTTTGAGGACCCCAGCACCTGGGAATTCGTCCACACCGGCGAGCCCCTCGTCCACGGCGTGCGCCGCGTACTGCGCGCAACCCCGCTCAGCCGCGTTGAGGCAGGCCCCGCACTCGTCTTCACCGCGCAGGTTGAAGAGTTCATCCGCAACGACTGCGAAGGCACCCCGCTGGTCTACCACTCGCGCAACTTCCACGCGCTGGGCGACCACTCCAACGTGAACAACTACAGCATCTAACCCCGCGCAGGGGTCACGGGGCGGTATTCGACGACCATGAGGCGACGAATGCCGCCCCGCGGCGTACCCTGAACATAACAGCGCACAGCACCACAACGCAGAAGGAATAGTTATGACGGCTCAGACCACCCAGCCCGCATCCCTCCCCTGGCTCGAAAAGCTCATCGCGATTCCCACCATCTCCGGTAGCTCCAACCTCGAACTCATTGAGCTCATCGAAGCCGAGTTCGCCCGCTACGGCTACAGCGGCGTGCGCACCTACAACGAGGACGGCACCCGCGCCAACCTCTTCATCACCGTCCCCGCAGCGGACGGCACCACCCGCGGCGGCCTCATCCTCTCCGGCCACACGGACGTCGTTCCCGTCGCCGGTCAGGACTGGGACGCCGACCCCTTCACCTTGCGCGTGGAGGGTACCCGCGCCTACGGCCGCGGCGTGTGCGATATGAAGGGCTTCCTCGCCGTCGCCCTCTGGCTGCTGCCGCGCATTGCCGAGGCGAAGCTGCGCACTCCCCTGCACTTCGCGTTCTCCTACGACGAGGAAATCGGCTGCGTCGGTGCCCCCGCCCTCATCGAGGAGTTCGTGGCGCGCGACCTCGCCCCCGACTACGCGATTGTGGGTGAACCCTCCAGCATGCGCATTATCGACGCGCACAAGGGCGCGCACCGCGGCCGCGTCACCTTAACCGGCGTGCCCAAGCACGGCTCCCTCGCCACCCACGGCGTGAACGCGGTTGCTGCCGCTGGCGAGTTCATCACCTTCTTCACCGACATGGCGGACCAGTGGGAAGAAGAAGGCCCCTACGACGAATCGTTCATCATTCCCCACTCCACCGGTAGCGTCAACCTGGCAACCGGCGGCCTGCAGTACAACATTGTCGCCGAGCAGGCGGTCGTAGAATACGATGTGCGCACCCTGCCGCAGGTGAGCACCGAGTCCTTCGTGGAGCGCATTGACCGCGAGCTTTCGGAGGTGATTCTGCCGGATCTACAGGCACGCGCCGCCCGCGCCGAAAAGCTGACCGGCGCGGAGCCCGGTAGCCTCACCTCCCGCGTGGGTGTAAAGCACGAACTGCTTGCCGCCGTACCGGGTCTGGGCACCGCCGATGACGCGCCGCTCATTCACCTGGCTCACGAGTGGCTGGGCACCGATGGCACACCGCAGAAGGTCACCTACGGCACCGAGGCGGGCCAGTTTCAGCGTGCCGGCGTGCAGAGCATCATTTGCGGCCCCGGCGACATTGCTCAGGCTCACTCACCGAACGAGTGGATTGAGCTGGAGCAGCTGAGCGAATGCGAGCGCTTCTTCGAAGCGATTCTCGACTGGGCAAGCGCGAAGTAGCGGCGTAACGGCCAGTCCACGGAGGTTCGCAAGAGCCGTCTAGAAACCGCCACGACCTAGAAATCGCTACAACCTCGATACCTTAGAATCTGCCCGGGTACCCCATATCCCCATATGAGGTACCCGGGCATTTTTGTGCGGCTGGAAGGTGGTGCGGGCGGGTGGTGCGGGCAGGGTTCAAGTAATGATTTATGTGCGGGTTTATTCGTGAGTTTATCCATGGGTTCAACCACGAGTTCAGGGCGTGAGTCCAAGGTGTGGACTATGCCCGATTTTCCCCTCATTTTCCACATTTATTTTTAAACGAAAAACCCGAAAAACCGCTTATGTCTAAGGGTGAAATAACACCAAAGTATTGCCCTTCTAGGACATTCAGGGTTCCATAGATGCCAAAGGGTAAACACGCCACTCAATCGGCATAACCCACACAAAACCACACCTCCCTCACGCTCGGCACTGCACCACCCCGCAGTTCACTACCTGAAGGACAACCCGTGTACACCATCAGCCCCTACCTCGCCGAATTCTTCGGCACGCTCATCATGTGCACCATCGGCTGCGGCGTCATCGCCAACGTCGAACTTCGCCGCTCCAAAGGCCACGGCGACAACTTCTTCACCATCGCCTTCGGCTGGGGCTTCGCCGTCACCTTCGGCGTCTACGCCTCCCACGCATACTCCGGCGGCCACCTCAACCCCGCCGTCTCCATCGGCCTGGCAGCCTACGGCGAATTCCCCTGGGAGAAAGTCCCCGGCTACATCATCGCCCAGGTCCTCGGCGCAATGGTAGGTGCCGGGTTGGTCTACCTCAACTACCTACCGCACTGGAAGGCAACCGCCGACAAGAAAATTAAGCTCGGCATTTTCGGCACCGTCCCCGCTATTCACAACTACTTCACCAACGCCCTCTCCGAAATGATCGGCACGTTCATGCTGGTCTTCTCGGCACTGTACACCGGTGTGAACTTCAAGCCGTCCATCAGCGGTGGTGTGGAACTCTCTCTCAACCTGAACGACGTGCTCAAGCCCCTCGCTTTCGGATTCATGGTCGCCGTGCTCGTCATTGGCCTGGGTGGCCAGACCGGCTACGCACTCAACCCCGCCCGTGACTTCGGCCCGCGCCTCATGCACGCCCTGTTGCCCATCCACGATAAGGGTTCTTCTCGCTGGTTCTACGCGTGGGTTCCGATTTGCGGCCCGATTGCCGGTGGTTTCATGGGCGGCGCGTTCTTCAAGCTCTATTACGAGGGTCAGGTCAGCCCGTGGCTGTTCGTTTCCACCGCTCTGGCGGTTGTGGTTCTGCTCTTCGCGTGGTGGGCTAATAGCCACCTGTACCGCGCCCCCAGCTCCGAGGTCATCCCCGAGTTTGAGGACACCCACGCTACCGCGGCGGCACGCGCTGCAACCTACACGCCGACCGGTTCTATGCCGGTTCTGCTGCCCGAGGAGGTCAAGGGCAACCGCAGCACCCGCGTCGTCAACCGGGCGACCGACGACGAGTAGTCTTCCCGTCTGGGAACTTCCCTATCTAGGGTTTCATCTAAACCAGCGAACCCCTCATTTTCATCACCTGCACAACATGAGTCAGGTTATGAAAATGAGGGGTTCGTTGCGTCTACCTCACGGAAGAAGCTTCGGAGGTGATGATGAGAAGTGCACCTTAAAAAGGTCCCAGCTTAGGAACAAAAAGAGTCATCTCCTGAACGATATACTCTGCGTCTTCCAAAGCCTCTTCAGCTTCCTCCACAGCTATAGGCTCATAATCCAAACCGGGGTACTCAACCTCATGGCGAGTTCGACGCAAGCGAGAGTACAGCTTACCCACCGCGTCATGAGGCCCTCGTTGAGCACGCAAAGCATCACCCACCACAATATGGCCTCCTCGGGTAGTCGGACGCAGGCCCTGCACCGCCAAGACAGCAGTCATCGCCAACCTAGAAGCGTCATAGAGAAGCGTATAGGCGCCTTCGGGATCATCAACCACCAGACGGTGCGCCGTCTTTAGATGCCGATGGGCACGCAACAACAGACCTTGAGCATGCTCACGATTTACAGCAACCCGCTCCAACTCACCGGCATCAATCAGCTCAAGAATACGTTCCCGACCAACAGTCCAGGGGCCAGGGGTTGGGGCATTAGGCTTCAGCGTGGACATCGTTCACCTCCAGCTGCCCAAAGAGAACCTCCATCGGGCGTGACCGCACAGTCTGCACGAAGCCATCCTGCGAGTTCCAAGCCTCAGGAGATAACCGCTTCACATTCACCTCATAGCCAAGTTTCTGCTCAGCATCATCGATAGCCTCATACAGCTTCTGACGTGAAGGGGAACCAACGACAAGTACATCAATATCGTTCGGCACGTGCCCAGCCACCCCAGAACGACGGCTAGCCCACGAACCATAAATAGCGGCACCCTCAATATTGGAAACACTCTGCAAAGTATCTCGGAGCACCGGAACAGGACCATAAGTTACCAGAATCAGCTGACGCATCGCCTGACCCACCGGGTTATCAACCTTGGCTTGCACCATACGGGTCTTACCAACGTTCTGGACAGCCACTAGACCAGATTGATTGAGACGATTCACTTCTCGGGAAACAGTCGGCAATGAGGCGCTTGTCGCATCAGCAATCTGAGACACCGTGTACTGCTGCTCAGGGTGAGAGAACAGCAATGCCATCACTTCACCCTGCAGGTCACTACGCAAGAT
>CAUUAD010000116.1:0-4922 GCA_963542785.1 Rothia mucilaginosa | reverse complement strand
CCCGCCTCGCCGTCAGCGCCGAACGTGCCCTGCTGCGCCGCCTCGAAGCCGGATGCGCCGCGCCCATCGGCGCGTACGCGCACGTGGTTGAAGGGGACCTGGTGCTTAACGTTGTGGTGGCGTCACCCGACGGCACCGACATGCTGCGCCACACCTCCGCAACCGCCGAACTGGACGTGCCCGGCGCCGAACGTCTGGGCGTGCGCGTGGCAGAAGACCTGCTGCAGATGGGTGCCGCCGCCCTTGCCGGTTTGGACCTGAAGTAGGGGTCATGTCTGCCTCGTGTTCTGAATCCCGGCAGGCTGATGCCCCGCAGGCTGATGTCCCGCGCACGGTTCTGCTGACCCGCTCCGCCACCCAGGGCGCCGCCTTTGCACGAGCCCTCGCCGAAGAAAGCGCACAGAACGGATTGGGGGAGTGCCGGGTCCTCTTCGCACCCCTGCAACAGACACGCACCGTCGAGCCGGGCGAAGACCACGCCGCCGCGCTGGAGGCGCTCGCCTCCGGCCACTATGCGTGGGTGAGCTTCACGAGCGCCAACACGGTTCGCGCCTGCGCCGAGCTGTGGGGTGACAAGTTCGCCCGCGCCTGCGCGAGCGGTGGAGTGTGTATCGCTTGCGTGGGTACGGCAACCGCCCGTGCCGTACACGCCCAGCTCGGGCTGGATGCAGATTTTCAGCCGCAGGTGCAGAGCGCCGCGGGAATGCTCGCGGAGTTCGAGCAGCCCGTAGCTGAAGCCCCCGCTGTGCTGGTTTTGGAGGGCTCCAACGCCCGCCCGACCCTGCGGGAAGGCCTCAAGGACCTGGGCTGGGACAGCCACCGCTGCGTGCTCTACGACATGGTGCCCGCCGAACAGGTCGCACCCGGCGAGCTGAGCCTTGCCGCCGCCCGCGCGCTCGTGCAGGGGACTGCCGCAGATGCCCCCGACCCGGAAACCCTAGCCCCGGAAACCCCCGCACCGGATGTGCTGGTGGTGACCGCCCCCTCCCGCCTGCACGCCCTACTCGACGGCGCACCCGCGCTACCGCCCGAATCCGTGCCGCCGGTGGTGGCAATTGGGGCGAGTACCGCCTCCGCATGCCGCGCCCTGAACCTGCGCTACGTGCAGGCCGATTCGCCGTCACCGCAGGATTTGGCGCGCGCCGCCGCGTCCCTCATGTAGGCGCATCCCTCATCTACTAAGACCACATATTTTTATCGAGTTTTCAGGAGAGATCATGAACCTCACCCGCCGCCCGCGCCGCCTGCGCACCACCGCAGCCATGCGCTCCCTCGTCGCCGAGACCACCCTGCGCCCCGCGCAGCTGATTCAGGTGTTCTTCGTTCGCGACGGCATCGACGAGCCGCAGCCGATTCGTTCCATGCCCGGCCAGTACCAGCACACCCTGGAGAGCATCATCCCCGCCGTGCGTGAGGCGTACGAGGCGGGCATCCGTTGCATTGACCTGTTCGGCATTCCTCGCGATGAGGATAAGGACGAGGTCGGCTCGACCGCCTGGGATCCGCAGGGCATCCTGAACCGTGCCATTGCGGTGTGCCGTGAGGAGTTCGGCGATGACCTGGTGGTTATGGCTGATACCTGCCTGGATGAGTTCACGAGCCACGGCCACTGCGGCGTGCTGGTCGATGACGGCCACGGCACGCTCGTGGTGGATAATGACGAGACCGTGGAGCTGTACTGCAAGATGGCGGTTTCGCAGGCTCGTGCGGGTGCCCACACGGTGTCCCCGTCGGGCATGATGGACGGCCAGATCGCGGCGATGCGCGCTGCCCTGGACGAGGCCGGTTTTGAGGATGTGTCGATTCTGGCGTATTCGGCGAAGTACGCTTCTGCGTTCTTCGGCCCGTTCCGTGACGCGGTAGAGTCGACCTTCAAGGGCGACCGTAAGACCTACCAGCAGGATCCGGCGAACCGCCGCGAGTCGCTGCTGGAGGTGCGTGCTGACCTGGAGGAGGGCGCGGATATGGTGATGGTGAAGCCTGCCGGCAGCTACCTGGATATTGTGCGTGAGGTGGCGGAGTTCTCGCCGGTGCCGGTGGCGGCGTATCAGGTGTCTGGTGAGTACGCGATGATTGAGGCGGCTGCGGCGAACGGCTGGATTGACCGTAAGGCTGTGGTGTTGGAGTCGCTGCGTTCGATTCACCGCGCCGGTGCTGACGTCATCCTGACTTATTACGGTACGGAGGCGGCAGGCTGGCTGCGCGAGCTGGACGCCTAACCCCTCCCTGTTAGACGCTGAGAAGCCACATGTGTTTCGAAAAGCCACGTCTTATGTGGCTTCTCGAAACACATGTGGCTTCTCGCCGTTTATGATTGTTCTTCGCTGACTGGCTTGTACCCGAGGGAGGTGCACACAATGTTGCCGTTGGTGAAGTATTCCGCGAGCTTCTCACGGTCGGCGGGGGAGCGCAGGTTCTCCCAACGTTCCTGCTCCAGGTAGAACGCAACCTGGGAGGTCAGGCAGACGACCCGCTCATCGTGCACCGCCACAATATGCCTGCGCAGCCACGGCATGCGCTTGGCAAGGTTCGGCGGAATCTTGGACGGCACCTTGATTTCTATCTGCCACTGCGACGGCTCGTAGAAGGTCGGCTTGATCTGTTTGGGGTTCTTCGGGAAGACGCAGAACTCCTCAATATCGGAGTAACGGTACTTCTTCGCAGGCAGGAAAAGCCGCCCGATGTAGAACGAATCGGGGTTGAACAGCAGGTAGACCTTCAAATAATGCCAACGTAGCGCTAGTGCCGCTGCGGCTGTAACCGCCAGCATGATTGAGGCGCCACCAATAGGCATTGGCGGGGTGTACAGAATCTCTACACCGACCAGGGAGTAGAGGAAGACGATGATCGCCAGTACCAGCGCCACCACCACGGTTACGCAGAGCCCCAGGTAGAGTCTAGGCGTCGAACGCACCGGTTTGGCTTGGGGATGTGCATCCTGCGGAGCAAAGAACGCGTCAATACGGTTCAGCATTTCGCCCAGGACTCGGGGCATACCCGCGGTGTGGTTATCGAGGTTGAAGTAGCGGGAACTACGCCAAATGAAGCGGCTCCAGCACGCACCCAGATAGACCATGTAGAACGGCAATACTAGTGCCGGTAGCAGGATACCGTCACGGGCAATGTCCTTGTACAGCAGAAAGATGGACCGTGCAATAACGCAAGCCCACACGTACATGACGGCGTGCATCCACGCCTCAAACTTAGATACGCCAGAAATGCTATCGAGTTCTTTCCTGGCGCGGGTGAGGTTGGAACGTAGCTTATGTTTGGGGAGCGGGTCGCCGTCCAGGGAGCGGCGTTCGGCGTACCTCATCGCTTTGTCTACGGGGGAGCCCTTGTAGAAAACGTGCAGCCGCCTCGCTTCTTCCTTGCTCATGGTTGAGGAGTAGGCGATATCGACTGCTACGCACACCACCAGGTACAGCAAGAAGGCGATGAGCCATATGTAGCGCAACGGCTCTAGGGGTATCCCCAAAGCGCTCAGCTCCATGAGTTGTCCTCTCTACGGGGGTATCGGTGATGATGTGTGGCTTCGTACCGGGCGCTAGTTCACTGCACGGAAGGACGCGATACGCGCCGCCTTCTTCGTCAGCTCATTCACCGGCTTGTAACCCAGCGTCAGGCAGATAGCGCGCCCCTCCACAAAATACAGGGGCAGCTTCTCGCGGTCCGCCGGGGAATCCACATCTGCCCAGCGTTCCTGCTCCAGCTTGAACGCAATATGCGCCACCAAACAATCGATACGGTAATCCCCGAAGCCAAAAGTCTCTAGAGAACCGTTAGAGAAAGTGACGGCAAGACGCCAATCACTGGGCATCTGCTGATCAGGGTCTATATCCTCGGGATCGCCTGTGTACCACGGGTAAACCTTGAACCGCTCAATATCGGAGTACTGGTAGACCTTAGGCGAACGGAAAAACCGCCCACGCTTCACCACGGTCGGCGTGAACTGGTAGTACGAACGCACCGTACACCACAGGTACGGAATGGCTAGCGCGTAGACAACAAGAAACGCTATTGAGGTCTTACCGATGTAGGTGGGTACATACTCGAGCAGCTCGGTGTTCGCGAGCGAATGAAGGTAGCAGAGCAGGAAGAAACCACCGACAGGAAGAGCCACAAAGAGGAAGATTCCCTGCCCCTTCCAATCAACTTGAATGGGTTCACTACTGGGCATGGCGACCGTGCCGCGGAACGGGGCACTGAGCCGACCCAGCGTCCTGGTGTAAATAGTGGGCATGCCCAGATGACGTTCATTGGGGCTGAAACCACGTGCGACGCGCCAGCCGCGGCGACCCCAGCGCACCGCCCAATACACCATGAGGAACGGCAGAAGCAGTCCCGGAATCAGGATCCCGTCGTACGCCATATCCCAGTACAGAACGAACGTCGAATAGACGATGACACACGCCCAGCCGTACACGAGGATATGCCCGAAATCCATAATGATATTCGAGCCCTTAATGCTTTCCAGTTGGGCTTCAGCCCTGCGGAATGCCGATTCTTCCTGCTCGGGCGTGAGGTGAGTGCCAGCATCCGCGAGCTCTGTAATTGCCTCCTTCACATCCTTGACGGGGGAACCCATCACCGAGGTGTAGACCTCGCGCGCTCGCGAGGCGCCAATGAGCGTCGGGTAGGCGACTTCCACCAGCAGGCAGCACGCCAGGTAGATGAAGAACGCCACCAGCCATACGTTGCGCACCTGCTCTAGGGGCAGGCCGAGGGCGGCAAGGTCCATGATTGTCCTCTCTACGGTGTCTCTCTACGGGGTATCGGTGATGGTGTGTCTGTGATGCTCAGAAGCCACATGTGTTTCGAAAAGCCACGTTGTATGTGGCTTCTCGAAACACATGTGGCTTCTCGTGGTATATAGGCTGCAGGTTTACTTGTACTGCGCCTTCTGGAAGGACGCGCGGCGT
>CAUUAD010000115.1:0-4946 GCA_963542785.1 Rothia mucilaginosa | reverse complement strand
AAGGAAAATATGACTGCTGCACAGTCCTCGATTGAGGCTCTGCGCATTGCCGCCCGCGCTGCGGAGGAGAAGCAGGGAACTAACCTGTTCGCTGTGGATGCATCCGACGCGATGGGTCTGATTGATGGCTTCCTGGTGGTTTCTGCCCACAATGAGCGCCTTGTGAACGCTGTTGCGGATGAGGTTGAGGACGCTCTGCGTGAGCAGGCTGACCTGAAGCCGGTTCGCCGTGAGGGTCGTTCCTCGGGTCGTTGGATTCTGCTGGACTTCGGCGATATTGTCGTGCATGTTCAGCATGAGGAGGACCGCGAGTTCTACGCTCTGGATCGTCTGTGGGCTGAGGCTCCGCGTATTGAGCTGGGCGTTGAGAACGAGGCTCCCTTCGACATTGAGGGTGAGACTGAGGAAGATGCTGCACGCATCATTCCCGCTCAGGATGAGGCGTAGGCTTTCGCTTGATTTTTAGCTGCTGATGAGGGGTGGGCTCTGCTGGCGCTGTACGGTGCCGCGGGGTCCGCCCCTTTCGGCGTGTTTGACCTGCGTGTCGAGGGTGTTTTTGCTTGCCCGGTTGCCGCTTCTGCTTACCCAGTTGCCCCAGAACTTTTTGGATTTTTGGGTGCGCTGGTTTGCATCGTTGTCCGTGGTGTGTGTAATATATTCATGTTGCCTCGTTGAGGTCACTAACAGAATATGGGGATATGGCGCAGCTGGTAGCGCACCTGCATGGCATGCAGGGGGTCAGGGGTTCGAGTCCCCTTATCTCCACGTTTTCCTCGGTTGAGGAGCTTTTCGCCCGGTTCTTGTGAATCGGGCGATTTTGCTATCTGCCGATAACTCTCGATAGCCGACAACGCAGTTCATAGTTGAGGAGAAGCGCATGGGAGCGCACGCACATCACGGCCACCACGGGCATCACCATGGGCACGATCATTCGCATGCCCCGAGCCCGGAGGATGCCGCCTCGATGCGTCCGCGCCTGCTGATTGCGTTCAGCTTGGCGGTCGTTATTGTGTTGGCGCAGGCGATCGGTTCGTTGGTTACGGGAAGTCTTGCGCTGCTGACCGATACGGCACACGCCATTACGGACGCGTCCGGCCTGCTGGTTGCGCTCACGGCGGCTTCGCTGATGACGCGACCGGCGACCTCCCGCCATACGTGGGGTTTCCGCCGTATTGAGGTGCTTGCCGCCCTCGGGCAGTCGGTGCTGCTGCTGGCGGTGGGTATCTACACGGCGGTGGAGGGCGTGCATCGCCTGTTCGCCCCGCCGGAGGTGCCCGGCACCGAGCTGCTGATCTTTGGTGTGGTCGGCCTGGTGGCGAACGCTATTGGTATTGCGGTGCTGGCTACGGCGAGGAACGCGAACTTCAATATGCGTGCCGCGTTCCTGGAGGTGCTCAATGACGCCCTGGGTTCGCTGGGTGTGATTGTGGCGGCTATCGTGATTTGGCTGACCGGCTTCTACCAGGCGGACGCCCTGGCGGGTCTGTTCATTGCGGCGCTGATTGTGCCGCGTGCAGTACGTTTGATGAAGCAGACGACGGCGGTGCTCATGGAGTTCACCCCGGACGGCTTGGACCTGGACGCGATGCGTGAACACATGCTGCGCGTTGACGGCGTTGTGGAGGTGCACGATGTGCATGCCTCGATGGTGGCGACCGGTCTGCCGGTGGTGACCGCGCACGTGGTGGTTGCCGATTCGTGCTTCCATGACGGGTCTGCGGTGACGATTCTGGACCATATCCGTTCGTGTGTGGCGAGCCATTTTGAGGTGTCGGTGGAGCACTCGACCTTCCAGCTGGAGACCGCCGAGCTGGGTGGTCGTGAGCCGGATTCGATTCGCCACCCCTAGGCTGGCTCGCGCAGGTTTTGCCTCGCGTAGATTTTGCCCGGGCTTCGTCGGCGATTCTGCCCGCCGCGGTAAATTACGGCAGAAAACGGCAAGCCAGAACAGGTACTAGAGCCTGTCATAGCGTAGGGAGAGGCGACCGTTATATTTGGTGGCTTCACCACGCAAAAGATACACTCTTTAGGGAGCAAAAGGCGCTTGCCACCCGCACATTTTGACAGGCTCGCTGGCGACTCTTTAGTTAGGTAGCCGCGGTAGCCTGCAACGATAAGCGCCTCAGCCGAGCTGAAACGAATAGCGGGCGGGCGCATCCTAGAATTTTTGACGAGAACAACCACGATTAGCAGCAGATACGGAACACTATGCATTCACCTATTGCCACTTACCTGACCGAGACCCTCGAGTCGGTCGCCTCTAATACCTCCGGTGAGTTGGCAAACTATATTCCGGAACTTGCCGCCGTGGACCCGGACAAGCTTGCCGCGTCCATCGTCATGGTTGATGGTGAGCAGTACGCCGCCGGTGACTCCGATGTGGAGTTCACGATCCAGTCGATTTCTAAGCCGTTCGTGTACGCCCTGGCGCTCGCAGACCGCGGCTATGATGACGTGCTTGCAAAGGTGGGCGTGGAGCCTTCCGGTGAGCCGTTCAATGAGCTGTCCCTGGAAGACGGCTCCGGTAAGCCGCTGAACCCGATGATTAACGCGGGTGCGATTACCACCCATTCGCTGGTGGGTCCTCCCGGTGCGACTCAGGGCGAACGCATGGAGCGCGTCATTTCGGGCCTGTCGGCCTTTGCAGGCCGCCGCCTGTCGGTGAATGAGCGCGTGTACGAGTCTGAGCTGGAGCACGCGCACCGCAACTACGCGATTGCGCACATGCTGCGCGGTCACGGCATCCTGACCGGCGACCCGACCGTGGCGGTGCAGGGTTATACTCGCCAGTGCTCGCTGATGGTGACGGTTAAGGATTTGGCGTTGATGGCGGCGACTCTGGCGAACTATGGTGTGCATCCGGTGACGGGTGAGCAGGTGGTTCCTAAGACTGTGGTGCGTCAGGTGCTGAGCGTCATGTTCACCTGCGGCATGTATAACTCGGCGGGCGACTGGGCGACCCAGGTGGGTGTTCCGGCGAAGAGCGGCGTGGGCGGCGGCATTATTGGTGCGGTGCCCGGTCAGCTGGGTGTGGCGACGTTCTCGCCGCGTCTGGACGGTCACGGTAACAGTGTGCGTGGCGTGGAGCTGTTCGAGCAGTTCTCTGATGACATGGGCATGCACGTGATGAACGTGCCGACCGTGGCTCGTTCGGCGTTGCGCGCGAACTACCAGGTCGGTTCGGGTGATGAGTCTATGCGCCTGATTCAGCTGCAGGGCCGCATCCGTTTTGCGGGTGCGGAGCGCGTGATTCGTGAGATTGTGGAATCCCCGATGGAGGGTTCGAAGGTCGCCCTGGATGTGACTCGCGTGTACGCGGTGGATGAGGTCGCTCAGAACATGCTCCTGGAGCTGATGCGTCGTCTGCGCAATGACGGGTACAAGGTGTACCTGATTGATAATGACGAGACGATTACTGACACGGATGCTCTACGTAGCATGGGTGTGAAGGTTCTGACGAACCCGGCGGCGGTAACTTCTGCAGAGTCGGATGTTGAGCGCGTGGCTGAGGCTGAAGCTGAAGAGGCTGCGGAGGCGGCGGCTCTGGAGGCGCTGAATGCGCTGGAGCCTGCTGAGGCGCAGCTGCCGGTAGCTTCAGAATCTGAGTAGGCGTGTTTTTGAGCTGGGTCGTATCTGTGTAGCTGGCCCTGCGTGGCTGGCTGCCGGATGCGTGTGTGAAGTCCCCTTTCCGGGGTGCGTTCTGAAAGGAATGCATTGCGGGAAGGGGCTTTATTGTTCATAATGTAATGTTTCGCATTTTTCGATAGCTCAGGGTGTGCCCGCTATACACTCATAATATGAACACTGTTTCACACTCAGAAACACCTATCACCCCTCGTCAATCCGCTATTGCCAACCCCGCGACTGATCACATGATATCGGGCGCCTCTGCCCGCGCCTCCATCGGTCGACGGGAACTTTTAGGGCATATTGGTACCTATGGTCTGGGCGCTGCGGGTTTTGGTCTGCTGGGTCTTGGACTGACCGGCTGCACCCCGTCCGCGGCGGAAGGCACCCACGAGGCAACGGCTAGTGGGTCTGCCTCGGCGGCTCCTTCGGCAAGCTCGGCGGGTACCCCTTCCGCATCTGGCTCCGCAACGGGTACTGCATCTCAGACGGCTTCTGCGACTGCGACCTCGTCGAACCCGGTTCCCGAAGCTCGTGCCTGGACTGGCCCGCAGACCGGCCTGCCCGGTGAGGGCAAGTATATTGCGTGGACGGTCGATGACGGCGCAGACCCGGAGGTGGTACGCGCCTACGCGGAGTTTTCCCGCCGTACCGGCACACGCCTCACCTTCTTTATCAACGGTCAGTACCCGGCGTTTAGACAGCATCGTGACCTATTGTTGCCGCTGGTGAAGAGTGGTCAGTTGCAGATTGCGAACCATACGTATAGTCATGCGGCGTTGACGAGCCTGACGGATGAGCAGATTGTTCAGGAGTTGACCCGTAATGATGAGGAGATTATGCGGCTTTTTGGGGTGTCTTCGAAGCCGTATTTCCGCCCGCCGTACGGGTATTATGATGCGCGCGTGTTGGCGGCTGCGGCGTCGTGTGGTTTTACGCGCCCGGTGTTGTGGTACGGGTCGTTGGCGGATTCGTCTAATATTTCTTCGGCTGAGGTGTATGCCTATGCGGAGAAGTACGCTTTGGCTCAGCATATTGTGATTGGGCATTTGAATTATCGGGGTGTGGTGTCTGAGCTGGACCGTATTCGGGCGTTGTTGGATCGGCGCGGGTTGAAGACGGTGACGATTCGCGACTATTACGGGTAGTGCGGGGGAGCCCCGGCGAGGGGTTCCGGTGGGTATACTGGGAGGCATGATGAAGCTTCCTCAGAACCCTATCCTTCGGCAGGTGCACCGCTTCCGTGAGTCGCTGCTGCTTCTGCTGTATTACTCGCTGTCTTTTCTGGGTGTGCGGTGGATGCGCACGGGGCATCCGCG
>CAUUAD010000114.1:0-4964 GCA_963542785.1 Rothia mucilaginosa | reverse complement strand
ATGGTGCGCATCCGCCAGCTGTACTTCACCGTGGACGCCATCAACGCCTGGATCCCCACGGTTCTGTGCATGCTCTGGGGTGCTGCCTGCGTGGCTATCGGCTGGGCTTCCTGGGGCGCCGTAGCGACCGCCTCGGTCATGGTTTTCAGCCTGCGAACCCTCGCTGACATGCTGAATCACCACGTGAGCAGCCTGCGCATCATGCTCGTGAACATGGGCCGCGTGTTCGGTGTGGTGTCCCTGGCGAAGAAGCAGCGTGAGGAGCGTGCACAGCACCGCGCTGAAGCGTTCGCCGCCGTCTCGGATGAAGCCGTGAAGGATCCGCAGTACGCTATTGAGTGCACCGACGTTTCCTACGGCTACTCGCCCGACGCCCTCGTTCTGGAAGGTATCAACCTGAAGATTCGCCGCGGTGAGGCGCTCGCCCTGGTGGGTCGTTCCGGTTCGGGTAAGACCACCCTGGCGCGTCTGATTGGTGGTTCGCTGACCGCCCTGGACGGTACCATCACCGTGATGGGTCGCCCGGTTGGTCACGGCGACTTCCCGACCGATGCCGCCGCCGATGGCCGCCCGCGCCTGCTGGTCTGCACCCAGGAGGCGCACGTCTTCTTCGGTACTCTCGCCGATAACTTTACGGTGGTTGTTCCGGATGCAACCGTCGAGCAGATGGGTGAGGCACTGGACGCTATCGGTGCCCGCTGGTGGCGCGACCTGCCGCAGGGCATGGACACCGTCGTCAGCGGCGCGGATTCACCTCTGACGCGCGACCAGATTCAGCAGCTGGCTCTGGCACGTATTGTGTTGGCTGACCCGCACGCCGTGATTCTGGACGAGTCCACCACCCAGCTGGAGCTCGCGGACGCTACCGAGTCTCTGCGTGCCGTGCTGGCGAACCGTGCGGTGCTGATTATTTCGCACGATGCGCGTATCGCCTCGCTGGCTGACCGTGCGGTCCTGCTGCACGAGGGCAGGATCATTGCGGAGGGTTCACCGGCAGAGATTTTCGCCCTCACCTAAGCTCTGGCCTAGCCCGGTGGATATGCCCGGCGATATGTCCGACTGAAAGTGCCCGGCTGAAAGTGCCCGGCACTGCGTGAAGCGGTGCCGGGCACTACGTGTTTAACGGGCGGTTTTTTGACCAAAGGTGCACTGAAATTGGTGGCGGGGAGCTCTTGCACAACTGCAAGGTTCAAACGAAAATTTCGGAGAGATTCTCTTGTCACCGGCAAAACTTTCAGTTACTAAGAATCATTGTGATAACCTGGCAGAGCGATATGGGGTGCCTTGAGATGCCCGCGACCCGCTAACCCGCCCAACTGACCGCCCAACGAAGGGCTACGGCACAGCGAAGAGCTACAGCACAGCGGGCGCGCGAAACAGCGTACAAACACTCAAGGCTGAGAGAATCACCCATTGAACCTGCTCTAGTTCGAACTAGCGAAGGGATTATCGATAATGGCAGAGCAGCCTACTGCGCCCGCGTGCGCACCCACCTCCAACCCTGTACCCGGCGCGAGCGCCCCCGGAAACCCCCGTGCACCCCAGACAGCTCGTGTGCCGCGGGTCCTGTCCATTGCGGGAACCGACCCCTCCGGCGGTGCAGGTATCCAGGCGGACCTCAAGTCCATTACCGCATCCGGCGGTTACGGCATGTGCGTGACCACCTCACTGGTCGCCCAAAACACGTGCGGGGTTCGTGAAGTATTCACCCCGCCCCTGGAATTTTTGACCGCGCAGCTTGCCGCCGTTTTTGATGACGTCACGGTTGACGCCGTGAAAATCGGCATGCTCGGCGACGCGGACACGATTCGTACCGTCCGCACCTGGCTGAGCGAGCATCCCGTGCCCGTGGTCGTGCTCGACCCGGTCATGATTGCTTCCAGCGGTGACCGCCTGCTGCAGGCGGAAGCGGAGCAGGCGCTACGCGACCTCGTGCCGCTCGTGAATGTGATTACCCCGAACATTCCGGAGCTCGCCGTGCTCTGTGAGAAGGAGCCCGCCCAGACTTTCGATGAGGCGCATGAGCAGGCGGCGAACCTTGCGGCGGCGACCGGAACCACCGTGATTGTGAAGGGCGGCCACCTGTGCGGTCAGGACGCCGGTAACACCGCGGTCTTCCCGGACGGCACCTGCGCGCACGTGCGCACCCCGCGCCTGGACAGCCGCAATACGCACGGCACCGGATGCTCCCTGTCCTCATCGCTGGCAACCCGCCTGGGAGTGGAGCTGCTCCAGCACGCCGAAGTCGCAGAACACACCGCAGGCCAGCAGAGCGTTCTGACCAGCGAAGACACCCACCGCGCCCTGCAGTGGAGCACCCGCTGGCTCCACGAATCCATTGCCGCAGGTGCCGGGCTACAGGTCGGCTCCGGTGAGGGCCACGGCCCTGTGGACCACGCCGCCCGTGCCCGCCGCCTGGAGGCTGCCGCCTCCGCGTACCCGTGGCATCACCTGCTCGCCACTACCGACTCTGAGGGTAACGCTCTTGATGGCACCAGCCCGGAGCGTCTGCTGCCGGTCAGCCCCGTGCCCGCCGGTGAAGCCGTCGTAAAGCCCGCCGGCCCCTGGACTGCCGCTCTTTGGGCTGCGGGCGGCGAAACCTGGCACCAGATTCTGGACCTGCCCTTCGTGCGCGCCCTCGGCGACGGCACCCTCGACGAGGACCTGTTCTCGTTCTACCTGGACCAGGACGCCCTCTACCTGCGTGACTATTCGCGTGCGCTCGCGACCCTCTCGGCGCGTGCCGACACCGCTGAGGCGCAGGTGCACTGGGCCGCCGGTGCGCATGAGGCGATTGCCGCCGAATCGCAGCTGCACGAGGGCTGGTTGGCGAACCGCGCACGCCTGGGTGGGCCCTCGCCCATTACGATGGGGTACACGAATTTCCTGCGTGCCTCCGCTGCCGGTGATGATTACGTGGTCGGTGCCGCGGCAATCCTGCCCTGCTACTGGCTGTACGAAGAGGTGGGCGCTGTGCTCTCCTCGCAGAATCACGCGGACCACCCGTACGCGGAGTGGTTGAGCATGTACGGTGGCGAAGAATTCGCCGCGGATGTGGCACGTAGCCTCGCGGAGGTGGAGCGTGCGTTTGAGGCGGCTTCACCGGCTCAGCGTGTGCGTGCGGCGCGGGCGTACCTGTCGGCGTGCGTGTACGAGCGTGAGTTCTTTGACCAGGCGCACCGAGCATTGCGTTAGTTCGCCGGGCGCTGCGCTAGATGATAGGTGCCGGTTTTTGGGCTGAATACCGCCCCGGCATGGCGTGAGATGGGTGATTGATGCTTCACTCAACCTGCCGCCGGTTCGGGGGATGCGCCGGTTATGCTTAAGGCGTCGGTGAAAACCGTTTGCGGTAGGATTCCGGCCCTCACCCAACTGGCTGATGTACCTGCCGCGCCCGCACCTCTACGGTGTGTAGCCGACCTAGGAAAGTTTGGCCCGCCGCAACCACCTCATCCAACCCCCGCGGCGGGCCAAACGCCTTCCTTCCCGAATTTTCTTCTCGGGCTCCGCTTGAAGCCGTGGAGTGTAAATCCCGCATAGAAATATCCCGTGCAGATACGTTTATCTGCACGGGATATTTCTATGTTTCTCACCGTTGCAGGTCAGCCGCCGCGGCTAGTACTTCAGGCTAGTACATCAGAGGGGAGAAGCGCCTACTTGCTCTCGCCCTTGAGCGCACCCATGAGCGGGCCAATCACGTCCATGGGCAGCGGGAAGACCACGGTCGAGTTCTGGTCGGCACCCAGCTCCAGCAGGGTCTGCAGGTAACGCAGCTGCAGGGATGCGGGGGACTGGCTCAGAATGTCGGACGCTTCCTTCAGCTCGCTCGAAGCCTCCAGCTCACCGCGTGCCGAAATAATCTTTGCGCGGCGCTCACGCTCAGCCTCAGCCTCGCGAGCCATGGCGCGCTGCATAGCCTCGGGAATCTCAACGTCCTTGATTTCAACGAGCTCCACCTGAATACCCCACGGCTCGGTGCGCGAACCGATGATGGAACGCAGGTCCTCGTTCAGGTCCTCGCGGTGTGCGAGCAGGGTGTCCAGGTCAACGCGACCGAGCAGGGAACGCAGGGTGGTCTGCGCAATCTGGCTGGTGGCAATCGGGTAGTTCTCAACCTCAAGCACCGCGTTCTTGGCGTTGGTCACGCGGAAGAGGACCACGGCGTTCACGCGGGCGGGAACGTTGTCCTTGGTGATGACTTCCTGCGGGGGAATGGTCAGGGTGATAACACGCATATCAACGCGCTGCAGGGAGTCAACGAGGGGGAAGACGACGTTCAGGCCGGGCTTCAGCTCCGAACGCAGGTGACCGAAGCGGAAAGAGATGCCACGCTCGTATTCGGGGATGACGCGGAACATACGAATCAGAATAAAAAGAACAATGACGGCAACTGGGATGAGGATAGTTGCCAAAGTGACGGGATCCATGGTTTTCCTTCACAAGTATTGGGGGAGGACGGTATGTGTGCCCACCTGCCCGCGCCTCGTACGGTGCAGGTAGTAGGGGTGTAGGTAGTGGGTGTTGCCCGGTACCGGGCTGTGTGGGGAGTTTGGGAGGGGAATTTCCCGTCCCGGCGTACATCGCGGCGGTCGGTGCTTTAGCGGCACCCCACATGGAAAACTCAAAAGAGGAATAAAAGAGAAATCCATGCAGGGCAGCCGCCGAAGCTAACAGACGGGACCAATCGACCGGTCAGCCGCCGGAACGGAAAAACTTGTGCAGCGCTACTTCTTCGCCATCTGCTCTGCCAGCTTTTCGGCAGCCTCAACCTCAGCCAGGTTCTGCTCCTGCAGGACCTCATTCGTGGTCTTGTGCAGTCGCTTAACCGAGGTGCCGGTACCGCTCCATGCGGGGCGGTCCGGGTCGAGGGCAGAGGTGCGAACCGGCAGGGTTGCATCCGCAATCATCTGCTTGCGGGTCTGCTCGGTACGGCGCTTACGCTCATTCGACACGCCACCCCACTT
>CAUUAD010000113.1:0-4998 GCA_963542785.1 Rothia mucilaginosa | reverse complement strand
TCGTGACCCTGCGGGCGCAGATCCATGGGGAAGGTCTTCGCGTGCAGGTCCGGGTTCACGCCCCAACCGGTCGCAATCTGCGGGGTCAGGGAGGAGGTAGCCCAAGTGTCCAGAACGTCCGGGTCAGCGATGAAGCCGCCCGCTACGCCACGCTGATCCTCGGTGTAACCGGGAGCAGCCTGAGAGGCGGGGTCAACCGGCAGCATGTCCTCAGAAGGCAGAATCGGGTTCTCGTAGTCCGGCTCGCCCTCAGCGTCCAACGGGTACCAGACGGGGAAGGGAACGCCGAAGAAACGCTGGCGAGAAATCAGCCAGTCGCCGTTCAGGCCCTCAACCCAGTTCTCGTAGCGGCTACGCATGAAGGAGGGGTACCAGTTCATCTCACGGCCGCGCTCGATGAGCTTCTCGCGGCGTGCAGCGTCACGGCCACCGTTGCGGATGTACCACTGGCGGGAAGCAACGATTTCGAGGGGCTTGTCACCCTTCTCGTAGAACTTCACGGGGTGGGTAATCGGCTTGGGGTCGCCGTCCATTTCGCCAGCCTCAACCAGCATCTCCACGACGGTCTTCTGCGCGGTGAAGACGGTGGCGCCTGCCATGCGCTCGTAGCGCTCGCGACCCTCGGCGGAGGTAATCCACTCGGGGGTTTCGCGGGAGAAACGGCCGTCGCGACCGATGAGAGCGCGGGTGTCCAGCTGCAGTTCACGCCACCAGGTGACGTCGGTGGTGTCACCGAAGGTACAGATCATGGCGATACCGGCACCCTTGTCGGGCTGTGCCAGCGGGTGCGCCTTGATCTCGACCTCAACGCCGAACAGCGGGGAGGTGACGGTGGTGCCGAACAGCGGCTTGTAACGCTCGTCGTCCGGGTGCGCCACGAGAGCCACACAGGAGGGCAGCAGCTCGGGGCGGGTGGTCTCAATCCAGACCTTCTCGCCGTTGGGGCGGTGGAAGCTGATACGGTGGTACGCGCCGGGGCGTTCCTTATCTTCCAGCTCAGCCTGTGCCACTGCGGTGCGGAAGGTGACGTCCCACATGGTGGGGGCTTCTGCCATGTAGGCGTTGCCTGCTTCCAGGTCCTTCAGGAAGGCGAGCTGGGAGACCTTGCGGGAGTGCGCGTCGATGGTGCGGTAGGTGCGCGACCAGTCAACGGACAGACCCAGGGTGGTGAAGAGGTTTTCGAAGACCTTCTCGTCTTCAACCGCGAGTTCTTCACAGAGTTCAATGAAGTTGTTGCGGGAGATGCGCGGCCACTTTGCCTGGCTGCGGTCGGGCTTGGGGGTGCCGTCTGCCTTCCAGGTGATCAGGTCGCGGAAGGATTCGTTGTCTGCCACGGAGGGGTCGCAGAGAACGCCGTAGTAGTTCTGAACGCGGCGTTCGGTGGGCAGGCCGTTGTCATCCCAGCCGAGGGGGTAGAACACGTTCTTGCCGGTCATGCGCTGGTAGCGTGCAATGACGTCGGTCTGGGTGTAGGAGAACATGTGACCCACGTGCAGGGAGCCGGATGCGGTCGGCGGCGGGGTGTCAATGGAGTAGACCTGTTCGCGAGTGGTGTTCTCGTCGAATGCGTAGGTCTTCTCGTCGGCCCAGCGCTGCGAGAGCTTCTCTTCGAGGCCTTCGAGGGCGGGGCGGTCGGGAACGTTAATCTGTACGGGCGAGTCTGAGCCCAAAATGTTTTCAGCCATAACGGCTATTTTCTCATATTCACGGCATTCTCTCAGCTCCAGGGGAATTCTGCGCTGTGCTGCGTTGTTCGTACTGGTCGATGGCGGCTTCTAGACGTGCCAGGAGGTGCCGGTACCGGCGCACAAATTGTGCCCTGCGTACTGCGGCGCGTACCCCGGTAGAGGCGGTGAGCTCTTGCCAGCTGGCGGGGTCGAGGTAGCTCTGCCCGAGCAGTAGGTGAACCTCGGAACTGTAGGGGGTTCCGGTGGTGGCACGGATAGTGCGCGCCCGCTGCTGGAGTGCTTGGCGCTGCTCTTTAAGAGATGTGATGCGCTGGTGCGGTATTGCTGTCATGTGGAGGTTCCCAATATGAGGAGTAATCGGCGATTCAGCGGTGAGCTCAGTGAAAAACGGAAATGGGGAGAGAGCCCCCTAATATGCCGCTCTCGGTTACCTGCAGTGTAGGCGCGAAAATCCGCAGTATCAACAGCCGGCGAATCCTTCTCAGGGGCGCGGGCACGGCGTAGACTGAAAGTACACGACCTTTGAGGAGTTGCCAATGAGTTCTCTGAGTATTTTTGGTTTGGGCACGTCTGAAACTGTTCTGCTGATACTGCACCTGGTGCTGGTTGCGTTGTGCGTCTGGCATTTGACGGTGCGTAGCGGCTATGGTGAGGCGCGTATGCGTTTCGTGCTACCGCTGATTATGTTCATGCCCGGCGCCGCGGTTCTTTATCTGCTGTCTGCGCGTGAAGGTACGGTCCCTCCGGACACGATTAAGACCGGCAGTAGCTCGCCCGTGTACTTTGAGCATCGCCTCGGATTCCGTGACGGCGGCAGGAGCCGCTGGGGTCTGCCGCGCCGCCGCAAGTAGCACGGGTGATGGTGTCTGTATCGTTTGTTCTGAACGGCGGCGGGTACCTATCTCACTATCGAAAATTTCAAAATATATGCCCGCGAGTCTGCTCGAACTGAGCACCCGCGGGCATCACTCTACTAGGATTAAAGTATGACTGAGAACACCCACATTCCTGCATCTCCTTTCCTGCCTCATACCGGCGACGGCAAAGTTGCCGTGGTGACCGGCGCATCCAGCGGTATTGGTCGAGCCACCGTACAGCAGCTAGTAGCAAGTGGCTGGACCGTCTATGCTCTGGCTCGTCGCACCGACCGTCTTTACACCCTTTATGCGGAGACCGGCGCTCACCCGGTGACCTGCGACGTGACCGACGAGCATTCCGTGCGCTTTGTCGCCGAGCAGATTCTGGAGGAGCAGGGCACCATTGACGCCCTGGTCAATATTGCCGGTGGTGCTATCGGTGTGGACAAGGTTGCAGAGGGTAAGCCTGATGATTATCTGAAGATGTATCAGATGAATGTGCTTGGCATTCTGCATATGGTGCGTGCCTTCGCAGAGGCGTTGCGCCAGAACGGTCACGGCACGATTCTGAACCTGACCTCCACCGCTGCCGAGCACGGCTATGAGGGAGGCGCCGGGTACAATGCGGCGAAGTTCGGCGCTCGCGGCCTGACCGAGGCGCTTCGCCTGGAGGAGGCGGAGAATAATATTCGCGTGATTGAGATTTGCCCGGGCATGGTGCACACCGAAGAGTTCTCTCTAAACCGCCTGGGGTCCAAGGAAGCAGCCGAGCGCGTCTACGCGGGCGTTGAGAAGCCGCTGACCGCAGAGGACGTGGCGCAGACCGTGACCTTTGCGTTGAACGTTCCGCACCATGTGAACCTTGACCGTATTACGATTCGCCCGGTGGCCCAGCCGAGTCAGTTCAAGGTGATTCGCAAGGAGGGCTAAGCTTTGCGCTCTTGCGTCCGCTGATGCGGGGGTTAACTTGCCTCGCCTGCATTCCTGATTTTTGGGATGCGGCGAGGCTTTTTGTATGTGTGCTCGGTAGGTCTATGGCTTGTGTGGAGCTTTGGTCCGGGTGCCATGCGGGGTGGGAATAGGTGGGGGAGAGGTATCAAGGAGTACTTGATGGAACTATAAAGTGGTACGTGAGACTTTAAGGTTTACTATGGTGAAATAGTTGGGGTGAAATTATCTATGGAAAGTATCATATTTTCTTCAAATGCAATCAAAATGTAGGGTTGCCGGCGTTCATATGTCAGTACATGACCACAAAACACCATAATTGGTCTGTATTAACTCTCAACTTTAGGGGTGGTTTTATAACGATTTCGTTACAGTTGGGCAAAGATGACGGTAAGCATGCTAAACATCCAGGGGCAAATGCTAGCCTTTTAGCAGTCACACCCATGTATGGGTCTACTGCACCTTCAAAGACGGGGGCGAACCACGGTAGGCTCAACACCGATAATCAGAGATCGAGGAAAAATGTCGAAGACTACCCGTCGCGTTTACAAGATCGCAGCAGCGGCAGCCTTTACTGCCGGTTCCGTGGCAGCAATCCCGGCAACTTTTGCGGCAGAAGCACCCGCTGACCAGCAGCAGCAGGTTGTCGACCAGAAGGCAACTGCTCAGACTTCTTCCCTGCCTGGTGGCAACGCAACCGAGACCCCCAAGGCTGAGGCTCCTAAGGCTGAGGCAACCCAGGCACCTAAGGCAGACGCAACCGAGGCTCCCAAGGCAGAGACTCCTACCCCCACTGCTCCGGCAACCGAAGCTCCCAAGGCTGAGGCTCCGAAGACCGAAGCACCCAAGGCTGAGACCCCTGCCCCCACCGCTCCTGCAACCGAGGCACCTAAGGCTGAAGCACCCAAGACCGAAGCTCCTAAGGCTGAGGCAACCGAGGCTCCTAAGGCTGACGCAACCGAGACCCCCAAGGCTGAGGCAACCGAGGCTCCCAAGGCTGAAACCCCCAAGGCTGAGACCCCTGCTCCCGCAACCCCCGAGCCCACCACTCCCTCCACCCCGGCTCCCGAGGCGAAGCAGGCTAACCCCTTCGTCTCCATCGAGAACGCACGCTTCTCCGGTGATGCGCAGTTTAACACCGTGAGCGTTGTTGGTACCGGCTTCTACGGCGAGAAGGTCGGCCCCGGCGTTCAGGTCAGCATCTACGCGCTGGATGAGAACCAGCAGATTACCGGCGACGTCATTACCACCGTGTCCGTGTCTGCGGACCAGATTCAGGATGGCTCCTTCAAGACTTCCTTCACTGTCGAGGCAAGCAAGCTGCCCGCCGGCGCTTCCTACGCTCTGGTTGCTGTGAGCAACCCTCAGGCTGCTCAGGCTGACCAGAAGCTCGTGGCTCTCTCCTCCTTCAAGGTCACCGAGTCCACTTCTCCCGAGGCACCCAAGAACGAAGAGACCCCCGCTCCCGTGACCCCGGCACCGGAGACCCCGAAGGCTGACGAGAC
>CAUUAD010000112.1:0-5026 GCA_963542785.1 Rothia mucilaginosa | reverse complement strand
ATCTCTGCATCCACGGAGGCAACAACCTCATCAGCGGCAGAAGCCGAGGGGGTAGCAGGTGCGGAAGGCGCCACAGAAGCGGAGGGGGTAGCCACCACGGAAGCCGAAGCGCTCGCGGTCGCCGAGGGGCTCACCGATGCGGTAGCGGAGGGGGTTGCTTCCTGAACGGAACGAGCCTCAATCTTCACGGTGGCTGCCTTGCCGCCGCGAGCGGTGTCATTGTCCTTCAGGGAGCCGGAGAGCAGGTAGACGTCCACGGAGATACGCTCGTTCAGGTCGTCCTGCCAGGGAATGGAGACGGAGAAGTTGCCCTTCTCATCAGCCTGAACTTCCAGGTAGTCCTTGCCGTCAATCTTGACGGAGCCCTTGTTCAGCTTGATAGCGATGGTGGAGCCGGAGGTGCCGTCCTGGGTCAGGAAGCCTTCGCCGGTAATCTTCAGGGTCTCGCCCTTGTACCAGACCTCAGAAATGTGGGAGGTCGCCTTGTCGGCGTAGACGTAGGTGACGGACTCTTCACCGTTCTGAGCGAAAGTTGCGGGGATTGCGGTGACCGCCAGACCGCAACCGATCAGGGCGGTGGCACCGAAGCGAGTGATAGTGTGTCGAATGTCCATCTCATCATTTTATCCCCGCGTGGTGGGTGTATCCGCCTGTCCAGGGGCTATTTGCAATGACTTGCAACACAAAATAGCACTTTCGTGCACTTAATGATGGGTCAACTACAGGTCGGTGCACGCGCGGCAAAATTCGCCGGGTGCCAGCGTTACCCAATCGTGCTAGTGCTACCTAGTCGTGCCAGTGCTATCTAGTCGTCAATCTCGTCAAGCATGAGTTCCAGCGCCTCACCCACGCCGGTGCGCCACAGGTAGGTAGCCTTCGCATCCGCACGACCGGGGCCGCCGTTAATGACGGCGACCGGCTTGCCAGCGCGCAGAGCCTCCAGCACAATCTTGTAGCTACTCATAACCGCTACCGAGGATCCCACCACCAGCAGCGCCGAACATTCAGCGAGCATGGCGTCCTTGAGCGCCTTACGTTCGGCAGGTACGGACTCGCCAAAGTACACCACATCTGGCTTGAGGCGGGTCGAACCACAGCCAAGGCAGGGCACCATCTGAAAATCGCGGATATAGCGGTCGTCCAACTCCACATCGCCATCAGGGTTCACGCGCAGCTCTTCGTCTTCAAGGCGCGCCAGGTAGCCGAGGTTCGCAGCATCCAGGCGTGTATCCAGGCTTTCGCGCCCCTCGTCCCGACCGCAGTCCAGGCACACAATACGGGAGAGGTCGCCGTGCAGCGCCAGTAGATTAGAGCTTCCGGCGCGGGCGTGCAGACCGTCCACATTCTGCGTAATCACGCCGCTCACAGCACCCAACTGCTCCAGCTCGGCGAGCGCATAGTGGGCGCGGTTCGGTTCGGCGCGGCGCATGCGGCGCCAACCCACGTAGGAGCGCGCCCAATAGCGCTGACGGGCGGCGTCATCGTAGCGGAATTCCTGGTAGGTCATGGGGCGGTGATCGTGCAGGGAACCGCCCGGTCCGCGGTAGTCGGGGATGCCGGATTCGGTGCTCACGCCCGCACCGGTGAGCACGAGGACCTTACCCGCTTTGAGCAGCTCAGCAATACCTGCGGCGGCGTACCCCTCGTCGTGCGGGGTGGCGTTCTCGGAGACAACTCGCTGAATGGAGCGGATCGCGGCACGGTGCACGGAGGCGATTTCTTCGCGCTGTTCACCGGCTGCGGCGAAGTTCTGTTGGTCAGTCCAGCGGTCCATTCTTCTCCTCAATGCTCTGTGTACTAGCGCGGGGCTAGTACGTTAAACGGCTGTGGGGCACCCCCATTTCGAGGGTACCCCACAGCCTATTTCTTATGGTTTCGAACTGGCAAACTCAGCCACAGGCTAAGTCCGCCCAGCCGGTTGAGCTTAGTCCTCAGCCTTCTGCTCACGCTCGGAGGTCACCGACAGGCCGTCGCTGGCAACGTCCGGGTTCACATCCACGGTTACGGTGTCGCCGTCGTGGATAGCACCGGAGAGGATACCGCGAGCCAGGCGGTCGCCAATCTCGCGCTGAACCAGGCGGCGCAGCGGGCGGGCACCGAACGCCGGGTCGTAGCCGGTCTTACCCAGCCACTCGAGGGCTGCCTCGGTGACGTTCAGGGTGAGGCGGCGGTCCTCCAGACGCTTAGCCATGCTCTTGACCTGCAGACCCACAATCTGGCCCAGGTTCTCAGCCGACAGGGGCTGGAACATGATGATGTCGTCCAGTCGGTTGAGGAACTCGGGGCGGAATGCCTGGTGAACAACCTCCATAGCCTTCTCGGAGCGCTCCTCGAAGGGCAGGTCCTGGTTGACCAGGTACTGCGAACCAAGGTTCGAGGTCAGGATCAGGATGACGTTGCGGAAGTCCACGGTGCGACCCTGGCCGTCGGTCAGGCGGCCGTCATCGAGCACCTGCAGCAGGATGTCGAAGACCTCGGGGTGTGCCTTCTCGACCTCGTCGAGCAGGACCACCGAGTAGGGGCGACGGCGTACAGCCTCGGTCAGCTGACCGCCCTCTTCGTGGCCGACGTATCCGGGAGGGGCACCGACCAGGCGGGAAACGGTGTGCTTCTCGGAGTACTCGCTCATGTCGATGCGCACCAGGGCACGCTCGTCATCGAACTGGAACTCAGCCAGTGCCTTAGCCAGCTCGGTCTTACCAACACCGGTCGGGCCCAGGAACAGGAAGGAACCAATCGGGCGGTTCGGGTCGGAAATACCGGCGCGGGCACGGCGCACGGCGTCAGAGACAGCGACCACTGCGGCTTCCTGACCAATCAGGCGGGCACCGATGCGCTTCTCCATTTCGAGCAGCTTCTCGGACTCACCCTGCATCATGCGGCCTGCAGGAATGCCGGTCCAGGAGGAAATCACCTCGGCGATATCGTCCGCGGTGACCTCTTCGGAGACCATAGATTCGTTCTTGGCGGTGTCCTCGGCGCGCTGTGCTTCTTCCAGCTCAGCCTGCTTTGCGGGAATCTCGCCGTAGAGCAGGCGGGACGCCTCGGCGAGGTTACCCTCACGCTGAGCGACCTCTGCGCGAGAACGCAGCTCGTCGATCTGGGTCTTGATGTCACCCACGCGGTTCAGGCTTGCCTTCTCAGCCTCCCAACGTGCGTTGAGGGCGTCGAGCTCTTCCTTCTTGTCGGCCATGTCCTTGCGCAGGGCCTCCAGACGCTCGACCGATGCGGGATCGGTCTCGTCGGCAAGGGCCAGCTCCTCCATGGTGAGGCGGTCCACGGCGCGGCGCAGCTGGTCAATTTCCTCCGGAGCGGAGTCAATTTCCATACGCAGGCGGGATGCTGCCTCATCAATCAGGTCAATTGCCTTGTCCGGCAGCTGACGGGAGGGAATGTAGCGGTTGGACAGGGTTGCTGCGGCAACCAGTGCGGAGTCAGCGATCTGCACCTTGTGGTGCGCCTCGTAACGCTCCTTCAGACCACGCAGAATACCGATGGTGTCCTCGACGCTGGGCTCGCCCACGTACACCTGCTGGAAGCGGCGCTCCAGGGCAGGGTCCTTCTCGATGTTCTCGCGGTACTCATCCAGGGTGGTAGCACCGATCAGGCGAAGCTCACCACGGGCAAGCATGGGCTTGAGCATGTTGCCCGCGTCCATCGAGCCCTCGGATGCGCCAGCACCGACGACGGTGTGAATCTCGTCGATGAAGGTCACAATCTGACCCTCGGACTTCTTGATTTCCTCGAGGACTGCCTTCAGACGCTCCTCAAATTCACCGCGATACTTTGCACCTGCGACCATGGAGCCCAGGTCCAGGCTAATCAGGGTCTTGCCACGCAGGGATTCGGGCACGTCGCCGGAAACCATGCGCTGCGCCAGGCCCTCAACCACGGCGGTCTTACCGACGCCGGGCTCACCAATCAGCACGGGGTTGTTCTTGGTACGGCGGGAGAGCACCTGCACGACGCGGCGAATCTCGGAATCACGGCCGATGACCGGGTCGAGCTTGCCGGCGCGGGCAATGGCGGTCAGGTCGGTGCCGTACTTCTCGAGCGCCTGGAAGGTGCCTTCGGGGTCGGGGGTATCCACGGTGCGGTCTCCTCGAACGTTGGGGATGGTCTGTGCGATGAGGTCTGCGGTAGCACCAAGCTTGTGCATTGCTTCAGCGGTGCTATCGGTTCCGCTGGCGATGCCCAGCAGAATCATTTCGGTGGAGACGTAGGTGTCTCCGAAGCCCTGGGCACGGGTCTGGGCGGCCTGCAGGGCGGAAAGTGCGGAACGGCTGAAGGAGGCGTTCTGCACGGAGGTGCCGGATGCCTTGGGCAGCTTCTTGATTTCTGCGGAAGCCGCCTCGGAGATGGCGTCTACATCCAGGCCTGCTGCCTTGAGCACGGAGACTGCGATGCCTTCGCGCTGGTCCATGAGGGCCTTGAGGATGTGGGAGGTTTCAATAGTGGGGTTACCCGCCGTTTGCGCATTGGTGTTAGCGGCGGAGATAACTTCTTGACTCTTGGTCGTGAACTTAATATCCATGATGTCCTTTCGTATCGTGCTTTCAGGGGTCTATCCTACGTCCCTTCGCATTACATAACTTGAGTCTATCCCACTCAACTATGTTTCGCAAGCCCCTTGCAAAAAATTTTTCGTATTTTTCGCCCCGCCTCACACCCCTGAACCTCAAACAAAAGCCCCCGCCAAAACTCCCTGTCAAAGCCCCAGTCGAAGCCGCATTGCTATACTGACCGGATTGGGCGCTTGCAGGTTCCCATAACAGCTAAAGATTAGGGACCCCACATGAAAATACTGGTTCTCGGCGCAACCGGCCGCACCGGCCGCCTCTTCACCCACAAAGCCCTCGAGGGCGGGCACACCGTCACCGCCTACGTACGCAACCCCGACAAGGCACGAGCACTACTGGGGGCGCACCCGAACCTCACCATCACCCCCGGCGACCTCAACGATACCGAGCGGCTCGCCGCAGCTTCTTCCGGGCAGGACGTGATGGTTAGCATCCTGGGGCAAAAA
>CAUUAD010000111.1:0-5045 GCA_963542785.1 Rothia mucilaginosa | reverse complement strand
AAACACGCTTATATATCTATTAGACGTGCGACACGCCGTTTCGTCAAACTAGACTAAAACAATATTTAGATGTATGTGTTAGAGACGTCATATTTAATGTAAATTTGACCTTTATATATTTTTGCACGCGCTACTTACCCTCGCTCACGCCTAAGGGCAACCTCAGGTTTCCCCTACTCAAGGCATGGTTTCCACCGCTTGCAAATTCCGCATCTTGACCGCAAATAATAAGGGCTCATGATGACCACCCACCCCACCTCGGACGCAGGGAAAAGAACCCAATAATTAGATAAGAAAAACTTATCTTTTCCCCATGCGGTTTCTGAATATTTTTTCGAGGCATTGCGAAGCATTTACATTTCCAATTTATATTTATGCCATATTCCAAAATGAGGCATTAGGGCTATCAAACATTTTGAGTCATTAGGTTTTTTTAAGACACTCTTAGACGCTTTTACTTTACCTCTGTATTTTTTAGCGTCGAGCGCACTCTCCCTGACCGCTCTTCCCCCGGTACGGTAGAGTGAAACCTATGGTTACTCTCTC
This sequence comes from Rothia mucilaginosa, assembly GCA_963542785.1. GTDB lineage: Bacteria > Actinomycetota > Actinomycetes > Actinomycetales > Micrococcaceae > Rothia > Rothia mucilaginosa_G. The sequence continues at coordinate 4,499 of CAUUAD010000111.1, read as the reverse complement.
CCCCGCCGGCGCATCCGTGCCCACAACTCTGAATCGCTTCTTTGAGAAGCTCAGCAGCCAGCAGACCCCCGCCCTCATCTGGTACTCGGCAAACGGCGAGCGCATCGAGCTCTCCGGCAGGGTCCTCATGAATTGGGTTGATAAGAGCGCAAACCTGCTGGTTGAAGAATGCGAGCTGGAGCCCGGTGAGGGTTTTGATCTGCAGGCACCCCTGCACTGGCGCACCATTGTTCTGGGTCTGGCGGCGTTGCGCGTGGGCTCGCTCCTCGATCAGGACGAGCCTCTGATTGCCGCAGTCTGCACGGAGAAGGAGGCGGGCTACACGAATGACCCCGCGTACCTTCTGGCGGTTGAGCGTGCACCACTGGCGCTTTCCTACACCGGCGATCTGCAGGCATTGGCTCCGCACGCCGAGGAGGTGCTCGATTATTGCGCTTTGGTGCGTAGCTTTGGTGACCAGTACTCGGGCCTGCTTCCCGATGATTCTGCAGAAATCATTGAGGGTTTCAGCTACGCGGAAGCCTACGAGCAGGTTCTTGCGCAGGCGCAGACCTACCGCACGGCGGGCTATACGCTCCCTTCGGGGCAGCGTGCGCTCGCGCTGGAGTTGAGCCCCGACTACGGTTTTGATGCCTCGGAGGCGACCCTGAGTACCCTGCTGGAGGTGCTAGCTATTTTGGCTTCGGGGCATGCGGTGTTTGTGGCTGACCCGAGCGTGGACTGGCAGGACGGGCAGCTGGCATCCTTGATGGTTGCCGAGCGTGCGGTGGAGATTCCCCACGCATAGCTTCTCAGCCCTGCGGCGCCGGTGGTGCCCCTCCCCTGTTGCCCGAAAAATCGCATGGAAGGCTAACGACCGCACGGAACACCAACAAACACAGCGCCAACAAGCGCAGCGCCAATAAACATATAGGGCTTTAAATGATTCATCCCCCGATACCGTTCGTATCGGGGGATGAATCGTTATATCACGTTCTAACTATACCGTTTCTACACTCCGAGGAGCTTAGGAGTTCTGAGAACCGGGCTTCGGCTGTGCCTCGGTTGCAGCCGTCTCAGAGGTTACCTGATGCGATGCAGGCTCTTCGCCGTCGAGAATAGCGGCGGCTTCATCAAACATGCGGCCGAGCTCTTCATGGTCGGTGCCTTCGCCGTCTTCAACCTTCTGGCGGTGCGAACCGTACACCCAGAAGCGGTAGAGGAAGTAGCGAAGAATGGTGCCCAGAATAGTACCGATGATCGTACCGGAGATGAAGGATGCCTCGGGGGTGCGCAGGTTCAGCACGTAGGTACTGAATGCCACGCAGCCGGCCTCAACGAAAATGCCCAGCAGGTTCACTAGACCGAATTCGATGGCTTCGCGCTTCCAGTTTTCGGAGCGGGAGTCGCGGAAGGTCCACAGGCGGTTCATGAGCCAAGAGAAGATGGTTGCGACAACACTCGCTACAACCTTCGCCTTGGTGTGGGACTCCGACATGATGGTCATCATCAGCACCCACACCGTCACGGAGTTCACAATGAAGGCGGCGCCGCCCACGGTACCGAATTTGAGAACCTCAATACCGTAGCTGTCCCAGAGGGATTTCAGGCGTTCGGTGAGGGTCGGTTTCGTCTGTGCGCTCATGCGGGACCTATCTAGCGGGGATTTATCGGGGAAAAAGGGCAAGATTAGCGCCGGCTGGTGTTGGTAACGCAATGTCCGACGGTTGTTTCAGCCTCTTTTACAAGCTCTTATATGTTAATACAGTCCCGGCGGGTTGTTTGTACCTTTGAAAGTTTTTCCACGGACCTCCCAGCTAACGAGATATTCCCTTTCATTTCACGTTGACAGGGTAGAAGGCACGTTTTGATGGCTTTCACCCGCATCAAAGTCCACATATCAAAGCCCACATATTGGGCTCTGCATCCCCGTTGAACTCATTCTATGGCCTTACTGTGGTCTTGCTCCCACAGGCTCTCTGAAACCCGGTACACTTAGGTGATGTGACTTACCCTGTGACTGGACCCGTAATTGGTGTCATCGGCGGAGGCCAGCTGGCCCGCATGATGGCACCCGCAGCAACTAATCTTGGCCTCAACCTGCAGATTCTCGCGGAGGCGCCCACCGTCGGCGCCGTGGCGGCGGTACGTACCGCGCCCGTCGGGGATTACAAAGATTTGGACACCCTCCGCGAATTTGCTCGCGGCAAGGATGTCATCACTTTCGATCATGAGCACGTGCCTACCGAATTTCTGCGCGCCCTCATGTCGGAAGGCGTAAATGTACAGCCCCGCCCCGAAGCCCTGCAGTACGCTCAGGACAAGCTCCTGATGCGCGCTGCCGTTGAGCGCCTCGGCCTGCCGAACCCGCGCTGGGCTAAGGTTTCCACTCTGGACGAGCTGCTCGCCTTCGGCGATGAAATCGGCTGGCCTGTGGTGCTGAAGACCCCGCGCGGCGGTTACGACGGCAAGGGCGTACTCGTTCTGGATTCCCCCGAGGAGGCTCGCGAGCGCAGCGCCGAATGGTTCGAGCAGCTGCCTTCCCGCACCGATTTCTCCGCCCTGCTCGCTGAGGAGAAGGTGCCCTTCACCCGTGAGCTCTCCGCTCTGGTTGCTCGCCGTGAAAGCGGCGAGGTGCGCCCCTGGCCGGTTGTTGAGACCATTCAGGTGAACTCCATCTGTGATGAGGTTATTGCACCCGCGCAGGACCTGGACCCCGAGATCGCTGAGGCTGCCGCGGCCGCTGCGGTGACTATTGCCTCCGAGCTGGGCGTGACCGGTGTAATGGCTGTTGAGATGTTTGAGGTGCCCGGCTCCCCCGCCGGCTTCTACATCAACGAGCTGGCGATGCGCCCGCACAATACTGGCCACTGGACTCAGGACGGCTCGGTGACCAGCCAGTTCGAGCAGCACCTGCGTGCGGTACTTGACCTGCCACTGGGTGACACCTCCGTGCTGGAGGGTGTTGCCGTAATGAAGAACTACCTGGGCGGCGAGAACGAGGATATCTTCGGTGTCTACCCGCTGGCGCTTTCGGCTGAGCCGCGCGCGAAGATTCATTTCTACGGCAAGGAGACTCGTCCGGGCCGCAAGATTGGTCACGTGAATATTTCTGGCACGGTGGCTGAGCTTGAGGCGCTGCGCCATAGCGCCGCGAATGCCGCCTCCATTTTGCGTGACGGCCGCCCTCTGTAGCCCCTGTTTTAGCCGGTGCGTGGGGTGAGAGCATCCTGCGTATCCGACGCACCCTGTTGATGGTGGTTCGCCACCGCATCCTGAAAGGATATGAGGATTATGTCTCAGTCTCCCTATGATTCTTCCCAGCCTATTGTTGGCATTGTGATGGGTTCGGATTCGGATTGGTCGGTCATGGAGGCCGCAGCCGAGGTTCTGGACGAGTTCGGCATCCCTTACGAGGCTGATGTTGTTTCTGCTCACCGCATGCCCGAGGACATGATTGAGTACGGCAAGAAGGCTCACAGCCGCGGTATTCGCGTGATTATTGCCGGTGCCGGCGGCGCCGCTCATCTGCCCGGTATGCTCGCTTCCGTCACCGCTCTGCCTGTGATTGGTGTTCCGGTGCGTCTGAAGAACCTCGAAGGCATGGACTCGCTGCTGTCGATTGTTCAGATGCCCGCCGGTGTTCCGGTAGCTACCGTCTCCATTAACGGTGCTCGCAATGCGGGTCTGCTGGCTCTGCGTATTCTGGGTTCGGGCACCGATGCGTTTGCTCAGCAGGTTCACGCTGATTTGCGTCAGTTCTCTCAGAATCTGCGCCAGACCGCAATGGACAAGGGAGCCGCTCTGCGCACCCGAGTTGCCGAGGCGAAGGCGAAGGCAGCGGCCGAGCGCGAGGCGGAGGAGAGTTCCTCCGCACCCCGCCCCACTCCTGCACCCGAAGCTTCGTCGGAGCCCCAGGCTTACGTTCCCTAAGCTCGGATACACTAGAAGGATGAGCAATATTCTTCAGTCCGATATTTGGGCACGTTTTCAGGAATCTAATGGTCACACCGTGATTCGTAAGAGCGGTAACGGCTGGTCGTACCTTGCGACCGTTGAGGGCGGCGCTACCGGCCGCTACCTGTACAGCCCGTACGGACCGGTCGCCTCCAGCGCTGTGGCTTTTGATGAGGCTCTCGCATCGTTGAAGGATGAGGCTGCGAAGCATCGTTGCCTGTTTGTGCGCATTGAGCCGACTGAATCCGCTATTTGGGGCGGTCAGGATGCGGCTGCTTTCTTGGCTCGTCGCGGTGCGGTGCTGGCTCCCCGCCAGGTGCAGCCTTCGCACACTCAGATTATTGACCTTTCGGGCTCTGAGGACGAGATCCTCAAGGGCATGAAGTCCAATAACCGCAACCTGCACCGCAACATCCACAAGAAGGGCGTGACGATTGAGGTTTCGACGAACCCTGAGGATTTGTCGATTCTGTTCGCATTCTTGGATGAGACCGCAGACCGCAACGGTTTTAACCGTCAGCAGGATGACTACCTGATGCAGGTTGCTCGCGTGCTGATGCCCG
>CAUUAD010000110.1:0-5110 GCA_963542785.1 Rothia mucilaginosa | reverse complement strand
CCCCGCAATTGAGCAGAATCAGCTGGTGGTGCTGGAGGATCCGAAGAATATGATTCTGGCTCAGCAGGTGCTGCCCATTATCAATACGTCGCGAGTTCCCGACTCCGCGGCGGAGGTTCTGAATCGTGTCTCGGCGAAGCTCACTACCGCTGATTTGCGCACTTTGAATGACCGTGTTTCGGGTACCTCTAAGCAGGAGCCCGCACAGGCGGCGGCTACCTGGCTGAATGAGCGAGGCTTCTAAGAGCCTGCCTGATAATTCACATAAATTCCTTTACAGGAATGGGTATAAACAAAACCGACCTGGGAATATTCTATAAATAGAATATTGCCAGGTCGGTTTATATCGTCCCGCCCCACAGGCTAGGGGAGAGGCGCGGAACCGCTTTTAGCCATCAATCAGCAGCGCTAGAGCCTCGTAGGGGCGCAGGCTCAGCGTCACCATCTCAGCCGAATCAGATACAGCAGAATCTGCCGCAGAATTTTTGTAATTACACACCAGCACGCGACCGGAACGAACGAACTCAGCCGGAACCTCAACCTCGGTTGGCTCACCGTAGAAGTTCGTCAGTACCAGCAGGCGCTGCGCCGGGCTACCGTTCTCAGCACTAGCCTCAGTGGGCAGCTCACGCAGGTACGCAAACACCCGCTCGTGATTCAACGCGTAGGGCGCGTACGAACCCACAGAGATGACCGGGTACTGCTTACGCAGCGCAATCAGGTTGCGGTAGTAGGGCAGAATCACGCCGTCGCGTTCCTCATCCTCCACCGAAATACCGGCACCGGTCGCCGCATCACGCACCGGGGCGGGAGCCAGCCACGGCGACTCGGACCCGAAGCCGGCGGTCACGGGATCTGCGGTCCACTGCATCGGCACACGCGAATTATCGCGAGCCTTCGACGCCACAATCTCCAAAGCCTGTTGCTCGCTCAGGCCGCGCTCACGCAGCATTGCGTAGGCGTTGTGCGCCTCCACATCCACGTACTGCTCGATTGAGGAGTAGACCGGATCAATCATGCCGATTTCCTCGCCCTGGTACACGTACGGGGTGCCGCGCAGCAGGTGAATCACGGTCGCCAGCATGGTCGCCGACTCGGCACGGTAACGCTCAACGTCACCAAAACGGTTCAGCGCGCGCGGCTGATCGTGGTTATTCCAGAACAGCGCATTCCAGCCGCCGCCGGCCTGCATGCCCAGCGCCCAGTCGTTCAGAATCTGCTTCAACTCGGCAAAACGGAACGGCGTCTTTGACCACTTCTCGCCGTTCTCGTAGTCCACCTTCAGGTGGTGGAAGCTGAACACCATATCCAGCTCGTGGTTTGCCGGGTTGGAGTAGCCCACACAGTTTTCGATGCTGGTTGAGGACATTTCGCCCACGGTCACGGTGTCATCATGCTGACCGAAGGAGGCGCGATTCAGCTGCTGAATGCGAGTGTGCACAATCGGGGTGTCGGTGTATTGTTCCTTGTCCACGGTGCCTTCGGGGGCGTCGAGGAGCTCTTCACCCTTACCGATGACGTTAATGACGTCAAAGCGGAAACCGCGCACACCCTTCTCGTACCAGAAGTTCACGACCTTAAACAGTTCGTCGCGCACAGTCGGGTTGTACCAGTTCACGTCCGCCTGGGTGCGGTCGTACAGGTGCATGTAGAACAGGGGAGTGCCGTGCTCGTCCGTGTACTCGCCAAAGCGGGACCAGCAGGTGCCGCCGAACTTCGACTCCCAGTTGGTTGGTTCGCGCAGCTGACCGTCCTCGGTGTATTTGCCGGGGCGAATGTAGAAGTAGTCCCAGTACTCGCGCTCACCGGCGAGCGCACGCTGGAACCACTCGTGCTCGGTCGAAATATGGTTGAGGACCATGTCGAACATAACGCCCACACCGTGCTCGGCGAGGGCGGCAATCATCTCTTCGACGTCCTCCATGGTGCCCAGGTCGGGGTTGATGGCGTAGTAGTCGGAGATGTCGTAGCCGTTGTCGTTCTGCGGGGAGGCGAAGAAGGGGTTGAACCACACCATGTCCACGCCCAGGGAGGCAATGTAGGGCACCTTCTCGATGATGCCGCGCAGGTCGCCGTAGGCGCTACCCGCCGAGGAGTAGAAGGACTTGGGGTACACCTGGTAGATGACGGAGGACGCGAAGTCCTTGCCGCCTGCCGGTGTGGTTGCCGGTGTGAGGGTGAGCGATGCGGTGGGTGCCTGTGTCATGGAAACCTTCTGAAACGTAAGCAGGGTTCAGTGCGTATAAATCTCAGCGCGTATAAATCAGTGTGTTGAAAACGAACCGCGCCGGCGCTACGTATGCTGCTACGTGTGCACAGCGAGGCCCGTACGCGGCAGGCACAGCAGCCCGCCGCCTCCCGGTGCGTTCACCGACTGAATATCGCCGCCTGCAACCTGGGCTCATTCCAGATTAGGGGGCATAATGGGGTGGTGTCTCCCATCTACCCCAAAGGGGGCATTTCTGCCGCAGATCCGGCACAACACCCGTGGCCTCAACCCTCCCACCGATAGGCGGTTGTAGGCTCGTGCGCGTTTCGATGCATGAAACCAAAGTGACCCTGAGCTGAACAGTGTTGGACGCCGCGCGTAAAATCAGTACTTGCATCACTACGGAAGGTAAAACAATGCCAGAACTGCGTTCACGTACTTCAACTCACGGCCGTAACATGGCTGGTGCCCGCGCCCTGTGGCGTGCCACCGGCATGGGCGATGACGATTTCGGCAAGCCCATTATTGCTATCGCGAACTCTTTCACCCAGTTCGTGCCTGGCCACGTGCACCTGAAGAATATGGGTGAGCTGGTCGCCGGCGCGATTCGAGAGGCTGGCGGCGTCGCCAAGGAATTCAACACCATCGCTGTTGATGACGGTATCGCGATGGGTCACGACGGCATGCTGTACTCGCTGCCTTCCCGCGATCTGATTGCTGACTCGGTTGAGTACATGGTCAACGCGCACCGTGCTGACGCGCTGGTCTGCATCTCTAACTGTGACAAGATCACCCCCGGTATGCTTCTGGCGGCTATGCGCCTGAACATCCCCACCATCTTTGTGTCCGGTGGCCCCATGGAGTCCGGCGAGGGCATTGAGGGTATTGTTGAGCACCGCCTCGACCTGATTGACGCCATGGTGATGGCTGTCAACGATAGTGTCAGCGATGAGGCTCTCGCTCAGGTTGAGAAGAACGCCTGCCCGACCTGCGGTTCGTGCGCGGGTATGTTCACCGCGAACTCCATGAACTGCCTGAATGAGGCGATTGGCCTGGCGCTGCCCGGTAACGGCACCACCCTGGCTACTCAGGTTGCTCGTAAGGAGCTGTTCCTGGATGCTGGCCGCCGCATCGTTGAGCTGGCTAAGCGCTACTACGAGCAGGATGATGAGTCGGTTCTGCCCCGCTCCATTGCGACCAAGGAGGCGTTCGAGAACGCTATGGCGCTGGATGTGGCGATGGGCGGTTCGACTAACACCGTGCTGCACACCCTGGCGATTGCGCACGAGGCTGGCGCTGACTTCACTCTGAAGGATATTGACCGCATTTCTCGTCAGGTTCCCTGCCTGGCGAAGGTTGCCCCGAACTCCACCAAGTACCACATTGAGCACGTGCACCGTGCCGGCGGTATCCCCGCCCTGCTGGGTGAGCTGAACCGTGCCGGCTTGCTGCACAAGAACGTTCATTCGGTTCACGCTGATTCGCTGGATGAGTGGCTGGACGAGTGGGATATCCGCGGCGGAAAGGCGAGCGAGAAGGCGAAGGAACTGTTCCTCGCGGCTCCCGGCGGTGTGCGCACCACCCAGGCGTTCTCCACTGCGAACAAGTACGAGTCCCACGAGACCGACGCTGAGAACGGCTGTATCCGCGCCGTGGAGCACGCGTACACCAAGGACGGCGGTCTGGCGGTCCTGTACGGCAACATCGCTCAGGACGGCGCAATCATCAAGTCCGCTGGTATTGATGAGGAGCTGTTCCACTTCAAGGGCCGCGCTTTCGTGGTTGAGTCGCAGGACGAGGCTGTGTACGAGATCCTGTCGAAGAACGTGAAGGAAGGCGACGTTGTCGTCATCCAGTACGAGGGCCCGAAGGGTGGCCCCGGCATGCAGGAAATGCTGTACCCGACCTCCTACCTGAAGGGTTTGGGCTTGGGTAAGAAGTGCGCGCTGATTACTGACGGTCGTTTCTCCGGTGGTACTTCCGGTATTTCTATTGGTCACGTCTCCCCGGAGGCTGCTGCTGGTGGTGCTATCGGCCTGGTGCAGACCGGTGACGAGATTGAGATTGACGTGAACAACCGCATCCTGCGTGTGAACGTTTCGGATGAGGAGCTTGCTGCTCGCCGCGAGGCGAAGGGCGCTGCACCGTGGCGTCCGACGAAGCCGCGTGAGCGTCAGGTGTCGAACGCCCTGAAGGTGTACGGCATGCTGGCTGCTTCGGCTGATAAGGGCGGCGTGCGCATCCTGCCCGAGGACGTATAAGCCCCTCACGTATCGTGTGAGAATTTAAGATTTTGCCCTGATGGGCTGGCGCCCCGTTCCGCGGTTTTTCTGCGGGCGGGGCGCTGTTCTTTGTCCGCGTCTTTGTCCGTGTCTTCGTCTGCCGTCGTGGGATACCCGGTGCGGCGTATTGCCTTGTCAGTTGCGGTGCAGTAGGGTGTAAGAGGGTATTTAGGTACCCGCTTCACCGACTCAGCACAACCACTCAAACACAACGCAATTCGCAACCCTCACAAGGACGTATTCATGGTTACCCTGCCCGCACGCGCACAGCGTGCTTTTACTCGTCGTGCCCTGACGGCTCTTGCCTGCATCGGTGCGCTCGCTTTGAGCTCTTGCTCCGCTCAGCCGCAGGCTGATGAGTCTGAAACCACTCCCATGAAGGTCGCGACTTCCTCAGCGTCCGTTGATGCGAAGACCCTGTTTAAAGCGGCGGACGGCTCCTGGAAGCCGAATACTGTGCAGATTTCTGCCGGTCTGGATGCGCCGGCAACTTTTGATGCTGTAGCAACCCCGACCGATGAGCCGAGCACGGACGCTGAGTATGAGGCGGCATACGCTACGGCAAGCGGCTCCGCGAACACTATTGATGCGGGCACCCGCTGCGGCGTGACCAGCCTGC
>CAUUAD010000109.1:0-5154 GCA_963542785.1 Rothia mucilaginosa | reverse complement strand
CGCGGCATACCCCGACCTGCCCTACCTGCGCGTGGCAGTCTTCGCCTCCAACCTCGCCGAAACCATCGGTGAAGGCGTCTACTACTATCTCACCCGCGCCGAAGAAATGACGGTCAAGGTTGCAGCAGAAGCCCCCGAGGGCACCCACCCCGAAGCACTCGCCATTGAAGCAATGCGCCAGTGTGTCCTCGAAGCACTCGACTACCTGGGTCGTCTGGTCCAGGGCGAATTCGCAAGCTAAGCCCCATAGCGTCAACGCTCAAACACTCTCGCTTCGGGCACCTCATCTGCAGGTGCCTGGGGCGGGGTGTTTTTTGCCTAAAAACAGGGCACAGCGTTCGCTATACAGGGCAAACCACACGCCGCATTCACACGCACCCAACACCCCAAACTCTTCACTCGCTCAACTTCAAAAGGACTGAATCATGGCTACATGGCTCTACCGCATCGGTGAAGCTGCCGCCCGTCGCGCATGGGCTGTCATCCTCACCTGGGTACTCATCGTCGCCGGTGTAGCGGGTGCCTACACCGCGTTCCACGGCAAGCTCAGCAACACCTTCACCATGCCCGGAACGCAGACCCAGCAGCTCTCCGACGAGCTCGCACAGCGCTTCCCCAGCGCCAACCGCGGCTCCGGCCAGATCATTCTCACGACCGGTGACGGCACCGCCCTCACCGAAGAGCAGAAGCAGGCATTCTCCGCCGCACTGAGCGCACTGCCCAGCGAGGTGCCCTCCGTGGATGCGGTCACCGACCCGTTCACCACCACCTCCAAGCTTGCAGAAGCGAAAACCCAGCTCGACGAGGCGCACGCCAAGATTGACGCCGCCCCCTCCCAGATAGAGGACGGCAAAAAGCAGCTGAATGCCGCCACCTCGCAGCTTGAGGACGGCAGGAAGCAGATTGCCGACAACGAGAAGAAGCTCGACGACTCACAGGCGCAGATTAGTGCAGGTCAGGAGCAGCTCGCCTCCGCGCAGAAGCAACTGGATGACGCGCAGGAACAGGTAAAGGGCGGCTACGCCCAGGCGGAGGCGGCAGGCTCACCCGCCGCCATGATGGAGCAGCTCAACGCCCAGCAGGCGCAGCTGACCGAGCAGCAGAACGCGCTCAATCAGCAGCGCGATACCCTGACCGAGAGCCAGAAGCAAGTCGATGCGGGCCGCGCAGAAATCGCCTCCAAGAAGGACGAACTGGTTGAGGGCAAGAAGAAGCTGGACGAGCAGCGCAACCAGCTGCAGAAGACCGAGAGTGAGCTACCCGCACAGCGTGAGCAGCTGGAACGTCAGCAGAAGCTGTACGACTTCACCGCTGGCTACCGCATGGTTTCTGAGGATCAGTCCACGGCGATTGCGACCGTGTCGTTCAAGAAGAAGATTTTTGAGGTTCCCTCCGCTGACCTGCAGAAGGTCATGTCCGATATCGAGTCGGCGAACCTGCACGGGGCGACCGTACAGTTCGACGCGAACCTGAGCGAATCCGCGCTTGGCGGCGGCTCGCACACCGGTGAGGTGGCGGGTATGGCCATCGCTTTCATCGTGCTCATGGTTATGCTCGGCACCCTTGTGGCTGCCGGCCTGCCGATTCTGATGTCTCTGGTGGGCGTGGTGGTGGGTGTGCTCGGCACGCTTTCCCTATCCTCCGTCGTTCAGATGAGCTCTACCGCCTACACCCTGGGCCTGATGCTTGGCCTGGCGGTCGGTATCGACTATTCGCTGTTCATTCTGAACCGCTACCGCACGAACCTGCTGGACGGCATGCCGAAGGTTCAGGCGATTGCCCTGGCGAACGGCACGAGCGGTAACGCCGTGATTTTTGCGGCGAGCACCGTGATTATTGCGCTTGTTGCGCTGAACGTGACCGGTATTCCCTTCCTGGGTGTGATGGGTAATGCCGCCGCGTTCTGCGTGGTTGTTGCCGCCCTGATCGCGGTGACTCTTACCCCGGCGGTGCTGTCCCTGGCAGGTACCAAAATCATGTCTAAGAAGCTGTGGGCTTCCATCGATACCCCGCAGAAGATTGCGGAACGCCGCGTGCAGGATGCCGAACGCACCGAGAAGCCGAACGGTTGGTTGCGCCTCGTGTTGGCGCGTCCGCTACTGACTCTGGTGGCCGGTACGCTGGCGCTGCTGGCGGTTGCCGCCCCCATGTCTCAGATGCGCCTGGGCCTGCCGGACGCCTCGAACTACCCCTCCGATAGCGCCGCGTACAAGTCGTACGCGCTGGTCAAGGACAAGTTCGGTGAGGGTATGAGCGCCCCGCTGGTCGCGGTCGCGCACACCCCCGCGAACATGAGTGAGGAGCAGGCTCAGCAGGCGCAGATTGATATCGCCTCTGCAGTCAAGGAACGCGGCGGCGCGAACGTGCAGGCTGTGGTTCCCGGCGGTATGACCGATGACCGTACCCTCATGATTTTCCAGGTGATTCCTGCTCACAGTGCAAGCTCCGTGGAGACTGAAGAGCTCGTCCACGAGCTGCGCTCCGTGACCGTTCCGGTTCAGGGTTCTGAGGTGTCTCTCGGTGTTGCAGGTCAGACCAGCGGCAATATTGACGTCTCCGAGGTGCTCGCGCAGAAGCTGCCCCTGTACCTGGGGGTGGTGATGGGTCTGTCCTTCCTGGTGCTGATTCTGGTGTTCCGCTCGATTATGGTTCCGCTGGTTGCCTCGGTGGGCTTCCTCTTCTCGGTGCTAGCGAGCTTCGGTGCCGTGGTGTCCATCTACCAGCTGGGCTTCATGAGCTCCTTCTTCGGTGTGGACCATCCGGGCCCGGTGCTGTCCTTCCTGCCGACCCTGCTCATCGGTATTCTTTTTGGCCTTGCCATGGATTACCAGATGTTCCTGGTGACCGGCATGCGTGAAGCGTATGTGCACGGCAAGGACGCGGCGACCGCCATTGTGAGCGGCTATAACCATGCGGTGCGTGTGGTGGTGGCTGCCGCGATCATCATGATTTCGGTGTTTGGCGGCTTCATTTTCGCTGATTCGACGATGATTCGCCCGATGGGCTTCGGCCTGGCATTCGGCGTGCTCGTAGATGCGTTCATTGTCCGCATGACGCTGACCCCGGCGATTATGGCTCTGCTGGGCGATAAGGCATGGTGGATGCCGAAGTGGCTGGACCGCCTCACCCCGAATATGGATGTTGAGGGCGCCGCACTGAGCGAAAAGATGAGCGAGAAGATTCAGCGCGAGTCTGCCGCCGCCGACTCGGGTAGCAAGCTCGGGTCAGAGTAAAGTATTAGTGTGCGTTTGTGCGCTGTAGCGCACTCTGAAGACTAATACGAGATGAAAGGGCAGGTGCACGGTGATGAGGAACCGCGCGAGTATCCGGCAGAGGATAGGAGGCGTTCTGAACCGTGTGCCTGCCCCTTTTCTTGTCTTTTTGGGTGGCGGCACGGGTGCGCTGTGTCGCGTGTACACTCCCGGTGGCGTGCTGGTGGCGAACCTGCTGGGTTCGTTTACGCTGGGCCTGCTGACGATGGTGTGGAACGCCTACGCGCGCCGTGACGGTGAGGAGCAGATTCACTCGTTCCGCCTGCTGTTCGGTGCGGGTATGATGGGCGGTTACACGACCTATTCGTCGATTGCTGCGGTGCTGGCGCAGACGATTTTCCTGCCGTACACGGTGCACGGCGGGTATATGGTGCTGGCGGTGGCAGTGCTGCTCGTGGGTGGTTTGGTTGCCGCCGCGGCGGGCATGCTGACGGGTCGTTTTGTGGCGTCCCGCCTGGTACCCGTCCGTGATGTCGAGGAGGGCCCCTAATGTTTTTCGCTCTGATGGTATTCCTCTGCGGCGGTCTGGGTGCGATGACCCGCTTCTTCCTCGACAAGGCGATGTCGCCTCGCCTGCGTACGGAGTCGTCGATTATTAGCCCGGTGTTCGTCATTAACCTGGTGGGTTCGTTCCTGTACGGTCTGCTGATTATGCCGGTGTCGAATCCTCGCGCGCTGGGCGTGCACTATAACGCCACGGATCAGGTGGCGTTCTGGTGCACGGTGATTACGACCGGTCTGCTGGGTGGTTTTACGACGTTCTCGACCGCCATGGTGGAGGCGCTGACCGCCCGTTCTGAGGGCAAGATGGTGAAGTTCCTGATGCTGTGGCTGGTGCAGGTTGTGGGCGCTATGGTGGCAGCTCTGGCAGGTGCGTTGCTGTTTGTGCTGTTGTTTGGTCGGTATATTGCGCCGGTGTTCCCGCCGGATGTTCTGTACTGACGACGCCTGCTGTGGTGGGTTTCATGGCCCGTTTGGGTGTACGTACAGCTTTTTCACAGTTTCGCCTAGGGTGAGCCATAGAGCGGTCTTTTACACTGGTGGTGAACGATATGTGGCGGGTATGAACGGTAACCCGCAATATTCCACCAAGAATATATGTTAGAACAGGCATATATGCGGGTGGGGTGCATATAACTTACTCTCACGACCTAAGGAACACACAGCATGCAGGAACTGCTCAGTAAACACATGATTGGCACTTTCGCCATCGAGATTGCGGCACTCACAGCAGTGCTCTCCATCATTGGATTTATTGGTATGCGCCTGCGCGCCAAGAAGACCGGTCGAGCGCACGGCATCCGCCAGTACCTGCTGACCGCGTCCTTTGCGCTGTTCCTTGCTTCTATTCTTTCTCTGACGCTGACTCCGATTGGTAGCGCAAATAGCGTCACGAACCCCGAGCTCTACTACCCGCGCTTCTACGTGGGCTGGAGTTGGCAGCAGGCATGGGATCTGACTGCCGGCATGGGTCTGCGCCGCTTCGCAACCACCGTGTATGCGCAGCTCTTCTTCAATATTGCGATGTTCATCCCCCTGGGCTTCTTCACCGCGGGTTGCCTGCGCTGGGGTCTGCGCGCCACGGCACTGAGCGGCTTCGCGCTCTCAAGCTTCATTGAGTTGAGCCAGCTGACCGGTAACTGGGGTCTGGCGGGCTTCACCTACCGCACCTTCGATGTGGATGACATTATGAATAACACTGCTGGCGCGGTCCTCGGTGCGGCCTGCATCTGGGCGGTGCGCGCTATTCAGAAGCGCCGCGCGGCTAAGCGTGACCGGGCACTGGCAATAGCTACCGCCGCGGCCTAGTACCCCTCCAAATTAGCAGACGTTTTCATAACATGATTGATATAATTCATGTTATGAAAACGTCTGCTCCTAG
>CAUUAD010000108.1:0-5168 GCA_963542785.1 Rothia mucilaginosa | reverse complement strand
TCGTTCCTACAGGGGCACCCGCCCTCGCTTCGCTTCGGGCACCCTGATGTCACTTTCGGACGACACCGCCCCTCCACGCACGCTAGGCTACCCGAGGTGGCGCGCCGTGTTTTCCGGAAGCGCCCTCAGGGTGTCACACGGACGCTCTCCGCAGCGAAGCAAGGAGGGGCGGAGCGTCCGGGTGACGGGTGCCCCTGCGTAGGCGCGGAGGAAACATGCGGCGTGCGCCATCCCCACCAGCGGGGCGAGGACGAACACCAGCTCCTCCACGCCCCATTCCGGGACATGCATCCCAAGAACCGGCTAGTTGCCGGTCATACCCAGCAGCTCATTCGCGCGAACGCGAGCCCAACGCTCCGCGTTCAGCACAGCCTCCAGCGTCAAATCAGCGTCAGAGACAGCCTCAGCACTGCCGGTGTGCTCTTCCAACACGCGCGCCACCGAATCGACAATGTCGGTAAAGCGAATAGCGCCCGCATGGAATGCGGCGACGGCTTCCTCGTTGGCGGCGTTGAACACTGCCGGGTGGGTGCCGCCAACCTTACCGGCGGCCTTGATCATGCGCACGGCGGGGAATGCTTCCTCGTCCAGCGGCTCAAAAGTCCAGGCTGCCGACTTCGACCAGTCACATGCGGGCACGGCACCGGGGATGCGGTGCGGCCAGGTCAGACCCAGCGCGATGGGCAGAACCATGCTCGGCGGCGACGCCTGCGCGATGGTGGAGCCATCCACGAACTGCACCATAGAGTGCACGACGGACTGCGGGTGAACCGCCACGTCGATACGGTCCAGGTCCACGCCGAACAGGTGGTGCGCCTCGAGCACTTCGAGTGCCTTGTTGACCATGGTTGCCGAGTTGGTGGTGACGACCAGGCCCATGTCCCAGGTGGGGTGTGCGAGCGCCTGCGCGGGGGTCACGTCGTGTAGCTGTTCGCGTTTGTAGCCGCGGAAGGGGCCGCCGGATGCGGTGAGAATCAGTCGGTCGATTTCTGCATCGGTTCCGGAGGCGAGCGCCTGGGCGAGGGCGGAGTGTTCGGAGTCGACGGGCACCATGGGGGTGTCCAGGGGGGATGCGTCGACGGCGGCGCGTACGAGCGGGCCGCCTGCGATGAGGGATTCCTTGTTGGCCAGTGCCACGCGGTAGCCGCTGTTGAGGGCGGTGAGGGTCGGTTCCAAGCCGATGGAGCCGGTGATGCCGTTCAGGACGGTGTCTGCCGGGTGTGCTGCTGCCTGTACGGATGCTTCGGCGCCGTGGGCGATCTGCGGGGTGTAGCCGGTGATGCCGGCTTCGGAGGCTGCCGCTTCGATGAGTTCGCGGAGGCGCTGCGCGTCTTCTGCGGTGCCGCTGGTGGCGACCAGTTCGGCGCGCACGTGCACTGCCTGGCGTGCGAGCAGTTCGAGGGATCGGGAGCCTGCGGAGAGGGCGACGACCTTCAGCGGTGCGTCGGCGGCGGAGGCGCTGGTGCCCTTGAGCGCGGCGAGGTGGTCGATGACCTCCATGGCTTGGGTGCCGATGGAGCCGGTCGAGCCGAGGAGAGTGACGCGCTGCGGTGCGCGGGTGAGTTCTGTGAGGGCGTCGGTGAGGCGGTCGCGGCTGCCGCCGACGCGTGCTGAGGATCCAAACTTCATGGTTCTAGTGTCTCATGAGCTCGCGGGTACGTTCGGGTACTGGCGCCGCCTCTCATCTTAGAAGGCCCCAGCTTAGAAGACCCCAACGCAGAAGAATCCCCCACCCTGGTACGGGGCGGGGGATTCTACGTATACGTTTTAGAGCAAATCCTGCAGCAGCTCAATGCAGCGGTCCAAGAAAGCATCCACCTGGGATTCCTCGTAGCTGACGGTGCCCGAGGCGGGACGGAACTTTGCGTGGCGCACCACGGAGGGGTCCAGCGGCTCTTCACTGTTGAGCTGGGCGTACACGCGGTCGCAGATGGCGTCCACATCGCCGACGAAGTAGCCCATGTGGCGGCGCTTGCTGGGGCGGCGGAAACGCTCACCAGCGGGGCGTTCCAGGCGGCCAGCGAGCAGCTCGCCGGTCTCTACGAGGGAGCGTTCCCAGTTGTCCAGGCCGTACGCCTCAATGTAGCGGCTACGTTCGAGCTTGGCGAAGCGTTCCTCAATCTTCTCGAGGGCGCGGTCGACCACATCCAGCTGGTAGCCGCCGGGTTCTTCACGGAAGACGACCTGGCGGATTCGTCGGGAGGTGTAGAGGTCTTCGGGTAGCTCGGAGGCTCCGCTGAGCTTCTCGTAGTCCTCGGCAAGGCGGGTGAACAGGCGGTCTACTTCACTGCGCTTGTAGCCGGGTTCAGTTTCTGCTGCACGGGCAAATCCGTCTCCGCGGGTGGTGCTTGCCAAGGTGGCTCCTCTCGACGATTGAACTTTAAGAATACCAATGCTGAGGCTACCCGATGCAAGGTTGGCGGGCGGTGTCTTAGATATAGTCCCCTACACCCCTGATTCACCGGGTACAGAAAAGGCAGGTACAGCAAAGGCGGGGCGCCCCTCCCCCACTCGTGGGAAGAAACACCCCGCCTCCATAAGCGATAAAAGCTTCAGGCCTAGAGCGGCATAATAAACCGGAAAATCAGGCAACCAGCCGCCGCAGCGAAAAGAATCGAGTCCAGGCGATCCATCATGCCGCCGTGACCGGGCAGAATATTCGACATGTCCTTCACCCCCATACGGCGCTTGAACACGGACTCCACCAGGTCACCGGCAGTCGAAGCGACCACCATGACCGCAGCCAGCGGAATAGCCCAATACCAGGGCGAACCCATGACCGCCAAGGCGATAGCGCCAACCACCGCCGAGCCGACGAAGGAGCCAGCCAGGCCCTCCCAGCTTTTCTTCGGGGAGATCTTCGGCGCCATCGGGTGCTTACCCCAATTCACGCCGGCAATAAAGCCGAACGTGTCATTGCAGATGGCCATCAGCAGAATCATGAGGATGCCGCGCTCGCCGTGGTCGGTCTGGAAGTAGACCATGGCGATGCCCAGCATCAGCGGCACCCACAGCAGAGCCAGGGCGCTACCGCTCAAAGACTTACCCAGTGAGACCTGACGGTCAGCACGCACAAGAGCAGAAGAGAACAGCAGCACCAGCAGGCTCACCGCCAGGGCGATGCCCAGCCCGGTAAAACCGAACAGGTACGACACCACCACAATTGCGCCAGACAGGCCACCCAGCAGGTACTCCGGGATGCCGTAGCCGCGGCGGGTGTTGAGCACGTGCCCAATCTCCCAGGCGCCCAAAGCTGCCGCGCCGGTAGCGATCGCAACAAAAATCGGCTGGTACATCAGACCCAGCGCCAGCAGCATGCCGAAACCAACGCCCACACCAATGGCGGCGGGCAGGTTACGGCCAGCTTTGGCGCTGCGCGACTTCACCGGTGTTGCAGCGGTCTGCGGGCTCGGCTGTGGAGCAGGCGGCGCGCCTCTCTCTTCTTTCGCTTCTTTGCGTGCACTCATTAGGGTTTAGACCTCGAGCAGTTCAGCTTCCTTGTGCTTGTACAGTGCGTCGACCTGGTCGATGTGCTTCTTGGTCTGTGCGTCCAGTTCCTTCTCAGCGCGTGCGCCTTCGTCTTCACCGATTTCGCTGTCCTTGACGAGCTTGTCGATAGCGGTCTTAGCGTGGCGGCGGACGTTACGGATAGAGACACGGGACTCTTCAGCCTTGTGATTGACGAGCTTGGTGTATTCCTTACGGCGCTCAGCGGTCATTTCGGGCATGACAACGCGGATAGCTGCACCGTCGTTGCTGGGGTTAACACCCAGGTCGGAGTCACGCAGAGCCTTCTCGATAGCTGCCAGTGCGGTCACGTCGAAGGGAACGATCTTGACGGTACGTGCGTCCTCAACGTTGAAGGACACCAGCTGCTGCAGCGGGGTCGGTGCACCGTAGTACTCTGCGGTCAGGCCGCTGAAGATTGCGGGGTTCACACGACCGGTACGAACCTTAGCGAACTCAGTCTTGGTTGCTTCGATGGTCTTTTCCATCTTCTCGCCGGCTTCGGCAAGGATTTCTTCGATCACGAAAGGATCTCCTTTGTCGGTATTCTGGGGTACCAGAATTGTCGGTGGGTGCGCGTTCAGCCCTCATAATTTCTCACCGGTTCGCGGCGTATCCGAGGCAAGAACCTTAGGAATAATGCGAAGCCGACGGGAAAGAGGCAGAACGTCTTGTTTGATATAAGTCTAGACGGTACCAGCGGGCACAAGCGAGTTTTAGCGCTTACCCGCGCGGTACCGTCCAGAATAAGTCCGCGCTATCGAGCACGGCCACAGTGTGGGAGGGCGTTCCGTACGCCCAAACCTAAAAATTTAGGGGTTAGCGAGTAACGAGGGTACCCATCTTCTCACCCAGAATTGCGCGGGTCACGTTGCCCTCGCCCTGCATACCGAACACGCGCATGGTCACGTTGTTGTCACGGCACAGGGAGAACGCGGTCTGATCCAACACGCGGATGTTACGCTGCATTGCCTCATCGTAGGTGAGGTTGTACAGGCGCTCAGCGTTGGGGTCCTTGTTCGGGTCAGCAGTGTAGATGCCGTCCACGCCGTTCTTAGCCACAAGAACCTCATCTGCGTGGATTTCCAGGGCGCGCTGAGCAGCCACAGTGTCGGTGGAGAAGTAAGGCAGACCCGCACCAGCACCGAAAATCACGACGCGGTCCTTCTGCATGTGACGAATCGCGCGGCGAGGAATGTAAGTCTCAGCAACCTGCGGCATGGTGATAGCGGACTGAACGCGGGTGTCAATACCCTCCTGCTCCAGGAAGTCCTGCAGAGCCAGGGAATTCATCACGGTGCCGAGCATACCCATGTAGTCTGCACGGGAGCGGTCCATACCCGCCTGAGAGAGCTCAGCGCCACGGAAGAAGTTGCCGCCACCAATCACGATGGAGGTCTCAACCTCACCAACAGTTGCGGCAATCTGCTTAGCGATGCTGCGCACGACCTCGGTCGAAATGCCGACTTCACCGCCACCGAAAACCTCACCAGAAAGCTTGAGCAGAACGCGGCGACGGCCGGTTTCATCTTGGTGAATCGGGTGCGAAATAGCTTCGGTCATGGTTCCTCCAGTGGCTTACCTAGGGATTGTTATGGGTTATTGAGGCGGGCTCCTGCCGCCTAGTCCTTATCAAGGATACAGCAAAGCCGGGTAGCCAC
>CAUUAD010000107.1:0-5211 GCA_963542785.1 Rothia mucilaginosa | reverse complement strand
ACGAAATCAACCTGCGTGTGGTGCTCTCTGACGAGCTGAAGGACGGCGAGAAGACTATCGAGTCGATCTCCTGGGAAGGCGACGGTTGCTCCATCTCCATGGCTGCCGCTTCTGTGCTCTCTGAGATGGCTCCCGGCATGACCACCTCCGAGCTTCAGCACCACGTGGATGCGTTCCGCGAGATGCTGCGTTCGCGCGGTAAGGTGACTCTGGACGAAGAGGAGTACGGCGATATGGCGGCTTTCTCCGGCGTTTCGAAGTTCATGGCGCGCGTGAAGTGCGCGATGCTTTCATGGGTTGCGGTTGAGGAAGCTACTAAGGAAGCAGCTGCGAAGAGCTAATTCTTTGCCGAGAGGGTAGGTTGGAGTGTTTGGTAAGTAGCCAATATTTGAACGCCAATCGAAAATACCGAATGGAACCATCGACAATATATTGCATGGATGTGTAATGTTTTTTGATGAACTTTTAGCGGTGAGCACCGAACGAGACTCTACACTCGGCTTTTTCTTGATGTGAGATTTCTCTGATATAAATCAATATGATGAAAATATGAGGCGGATACTACACTGTATCCGCCTCATATTTATATCTTTTCCTTTTTCCTTTAAAAAGGTGACTGGTAAAATAAAAGGACGAAGGGCGCCCTACCAGCACCCTCGAGAAACTCTTTTCGGACCCGCATATTCTCATGTGATAGCGAGAAGAAAAACAGCTTAGCGAGAGTATTTTCTCAGTGCTGAAATTCTTCGCTAATTCTCGTGCTTTCACTACAGATATCGGTTATGTTTCTCACCCCTTCCGGTACTTCAACCACACCGGAATAACCATCGCCGCTACCAACCACAAGGAAGCCCTATGATTATTGGCTACGCCGCAGGCGCCTACGACCTTTTCCACTACGGCCACCTCGAGATTCTCCGCAAGGCTAAGGAAAACTGCGACTACCTCATTGCCGGCGTCGTGCACGATGACGTTCTGGAAGTGACCAAGGGTCGTCGCCCCGTCATCCCCATCGAAGAGCGTGCCGCCATCGTCAGCCACATCGACTACGTGGACGAAGTGCACGTTGAAACCAACCCCGACAAGCTCGAAACCTGGAAGCAGAAGCCCTTCAACGTCTTCTTCAAGGGCGACGACTGGAAGGGCACCGAAAAGGGCAATGCCCTGGAAGCACGCTTCGCAGAGGTCGGCGTGGAAGTACACTACTTCCCCTACACCGAGCACACCTCCAGCACCAAGCTGCGCAAGGTCGTTGACCTACTCGAAGCAGAGCACGACCTGCGCGTAGAGATGCGCCGCTTTGCTGAGCTGCTTGGCGAGCGCGAATACTCCGAGGCGATTATCGCCTCCTAACGCTCCTACGCCCTCGTAGGTGCGCTAGAGCTCACATAAAGACTCATCAAGACACAAAAGGATCCCCGCCGTAAGTACTTACGGCGGGGATCCTCTGCATATTGGCGGTATATCAGCTACACCTCAAAGGTGAGCGTCTCATAAGCTTTAGCGCTGTGTCAGCCACTTCTCAGCGGAGGAGCCCAGAACCTTCAGCACGCGGCCAACCTGAGGCTCAGCAGCGGCTGCAATCTTCTTGCCCACCAGCGGGATGGAGCAGGAGACTTCACCGTTGACGTCCAGACGGGTCTGCTCGCCCTCCGGGGTCAGCTTCTGAGTAGCCTGAGCGGACACGGGTACGCCGTTGACCTTGACCTCGGTAGAAACGGTGCGGGAGCCGTCAGCAGCCGGTGCGCTTACGGTGTCCACCTGGGTCATAGCAACGCCGTTGCCGACGAACTTACGAGCGATGTCCGGCACGCGCTCAGCGGGCACGGTACGCTCGGTGGTTGCGGTGAACTCGGCGGAGGTGTCACCGGAAACGGAGAAGCTACCGAACTCCACACCAACCTCGGAGCATACGAAGCGTGCGAAATCCTCGCTAGAGAACGCCTCGATAACCTGCTCAACGCTTGCGTTGATAACGGTCGATTCCTGAACTGCCATAATTGTTCCTTTCGTAGTGCGCGAAAACCCCGCGCATTATCCCTTACTAAGGATACGGTGCGCGGGGTTTCGCAACCAATGTAAAGACGCGAATCCACCTGAGAATATGCCGTGAACAAGGGAAAACGTCCGCAGCCTCTCACAGGGTGGTTGGAGGGTTCGCATGCCGGTCTAAAAATGCGGGAAACACCTCCGGGTGGCTCCCACATCGCATCACTAAGGATGCTGGGTTTAGAAAGCTAAAGCTTTTAGACGCTGGTTAGGCGCTGGGAGCCATCGCGTCGATGCGAGCCATCTCAGCCTTACCCGCACGGTGTGCGCGAGCAGCCTGCTTCAGGCGACCCCAGAAGGAATCCTTGCGGTGGGTCTTGCCAGCGAGCAGATCCTGCAGTTCCTCGCCCAGCTGCGCTGCAGAAATCTCCGGGGTGGAGATGTAGGGCTCAGCGGTGCGGAACAGGGAGGGGTTCGCCAGAGCAAGATCCAGCTTGTCGAAGAGGTCTTCGCGGCTTTCAACAACAACAGCGTGGCCGCGCTTCTCCATCAGAGCGGTGAAGGGGACCTGGTGGTTGTCAACGACCTCGTCGAACTCTGCGCGGCGCGGAACAGCCAGGGGCAGAGCGCCGGTACGGCGTGCATCCTGGATGGAACCGGGGCCGCCCTGAACCAGTACTACGCGTGCGGTTGCGTAGTAGTCCAGCAGCTCGGAGGCGGGAAGAAGCTTAAGGTTGTCTGCGTGCTTAATGGGCGCAGTGTGGCCATGCTGCACGAGGCAGGTGACCTCGGGGTGAGCCTCAAGATAAGCCTCAACCCAACGCAGGAGACGATCAAAAGTGTGAACGTCGGTGCCGAGGGACACCACCAAATCGTACGTCTTAGTAGGAATACGAACGGGCGCGACGGCAGGGGTAAATACGGGCAGGTCGAACTTGGAAGTATCAACGCTGACGTGGGGGAAGTCCTGAATAGACATAGCCTATTCCTCTCTATGTATTTATCGGTAGTAACCCCGTATACCTGACGCAAAAATCCGGAGGGCATCATTGGTATACGCGGCGGCGTCGTGCCGGAGAAAATGGTGAGTAATCTCCGCATACGCTTCTCTGGCGAGTGGTTAGTTCGCTTGGATGGTGAGTCCACAGTGGAGCGCACGACTTATGCGTATCTGTATGTATTAATAAATACTATACCCTGAAAATAACGCCCTCAGCACACGCGAGGACGCTATTTTCAGGATAAATTCATCACTCTTAGAAAATGGGATGAATCACACGAGAATCAGGGAAATTCTCCTGCTGTTCCTCGCTCTGAACAATAATTCGATCAGCAAAGGTGTACAGCATCTTGCCGGTCATCGTCGGCAGAGTCGGGCGATCAAAACACTCAATATAAAGAGTCTTTACGCCAAGGAGTTTAGCCGCCACAAAGAAAGGAACGGCAACACCGGCGCCGGCAGAAACAACCGCATCCGGACGTTCCTTCGGAAAAATACGAAATGCCAAGAACAGATTACGAATAGCGTTCTTAATATTTCGAGTGGTCGGGTAATACGCCCAATAGGTCTTCTCATCAGCCAGAGAAGATTCAACATCGGGCTGCTTAAAGCTAACCCACACGCGGTCATAATCCTGCCACGCAGCAGAAGTAGCCGTCAGATGCTTCAAGTGTCCGCCACTGCTAGAAACCAGCAGAAGCTTCTTCGGTGCCTGAGAGGAAGTTGCCTCAGTCATAGTGTTCTCCTAAAGCCCCAATACAAGAGAAAAATAAGAAGAGAAGATAAGGGTGAGCTGACGGGCCCGGCGGAACCGGCATCAACAGACCTATCACAATAGATCCGCCTCAGCAGGTACCACCGCACCCTACGCTCAAGGACGAAGGACGAACCCGCACAGAGGCGAGGCATCCATCAACAGAACCCCGAGTATTCGCGGTCTGATTACTCGCGATCCAGGAAAACAGCCAGAGCGTTCACACCCTCAAGCTGATCCAGCTGAGCGAAAAGCTCACGAACCTGCTGCAGCGAAGTAGCCGCAGTCACCGGAACCAGAGCCACGCCGCCAGCCTGAACGAAACGCAGCTGGGTCGACAAGGGAGTAGCGGTGCTCAGGCTAATTACCAGAGGAGTCTCGCTCTTCTCAACCAGCGACTCGGGAGTGTGGCGGGTCAGAGCGTCACGGACCGAAGCGTAATCGGTGAAACGTGCGTACTCGGTGGGCAGAACACGCTGCAGCATCTGGTATAGGTGCTCAACACCGCGGTCAGTACCGGGCAGAATGACAATGCCGGAAGCACCAGCGCTCTTCACATCGCCGTCGGGAGCACCCATGGTGCGCAGTAGCATGAACGCGTCATTCGCCTCAGAAGAGGAGCCCAGCTCGTGAACCGGGATGCCAGCATCTTCCAGACGGTCAGCGTAACCAACGTGACGCATGGTGCGGTCACGACCGTAAGCCAGCACAGCACCAATCAGCAGACCGGCAACAGCACCAACAATAGCCATCTTCACCGGGCCAAGAGCCGAGGAAGAAGAAGGAACCTGAGCCTCGCTCATCACACGGCCACCGGTAGTAGAAGTCAGCTGAATCTGAGCGCGACGCTCCTGCAGCTGAGAAAGCAGACCCGCACGGCCGTTATCACCCTCGAGGGCAGAAATCTGCTCATCAATCTGGTGCAGAGCGGAATCAACGCTGCTCTTCAGAGACTCGGAACGAACCTGCAGGTACGCGTTTGCCATAGCGTTAGCGTAACGTGCAGCATCCGTGCCGTTGGGACGGGTTACCTCAATATCCAGCACAGCAGTCTGGGAGGTGCCGGTCACCTTGACGGAGTTCATGAGGCGGCTGGTCAGCTGAGCCTCAGAGAGGGTATCGCCATTAGCAATCAGAGCCTTAGCCGCGTTCTGCGCAACCTCACGAGAGGAAGCAACGCGAGACTCGGTAGCAATATCCACCTTCGCGGAGTTAGCGCTACCGGTACCGGCGGGATCAACCACCAGCGGGTAAACAACCAGCGAAGCCTTAGAAGTGTACTTGCTATTGGTCATGTAGCCGTAAGCGGCACCCGCCACAGCGAAAACCACGACCGACAGCAGAATTAGCAGACGGTGTCGGAAAATGCGACGTACCTGGCTGCCAAGGGTAACCGAGGAGGTATGAGAGGTGTTATCCATGAGGACATCCTAGAGGAAGAGAAACGGACACTAAATATCGGAGAAAA
>CAUUAD010000106.1:0-5324 GCA_963542785.1 Rothia mucilaginosa | reverse complement strand
CGCGTTCGCCTCCCCGCGTGAGCAGAAGATGAACGCCCCGGCGCTCTGCGTGCTGGGTAGTGCTGAGGGTGATAGTTCCGCGCATGCACCCGCTGCGCTTTTTGGTGCCGCCTGGGTTGAGTGCGCGAGTGAGGGTAGCCACCGTCAGAGCATCCGTTACCGCGCGCAGGGTTATGCGTCGCCTCCGGTGCAGCCCACCGAGGGTGTCTACCAGGTGCATCCTCTGGCGTGTGAGGGTCTGTGCCAGCACGCCGATGGGCTCAGCGTTGAGGCGTTCTGTGCCGCTCTTGAGAACCTGTACCGCGCCGGGTGCGAGCAGGAGCAGGGCGCGCTCAGTGAGGGGCAGGTGCACCAGTCGGCGCATCTCTTCTCTTCCCTCCAGGCGCAGAGCGCACGGCAGAAGAACCGCACCGATGACATGGCGGTGGAGTCTGTTCTGCAGCGCTGGTCCGCTCAGCGTTACGCCTCCGATATTCGCTGCTACCTGGGTGTTTCTTCGGGCGGTTCGCTGAATATTGGCTTGTCTGAGCACGGCCCGCACTGGCTGCTCGGTGGCACGACCGGTGCTGGCAAATCGCAGCTACTGCGTTCGCTGGTACTCAGCGCTGCGCTACGTTACCCGCCTGAGCGCCTGGGCCTGATTCTGGTGGATTTCAAGGGCTCTGCTGGTTTGGGTCCTCTGGCTCAGCTGCCGCATGCACTCAGCGTGTTGAGTAATTTTGATGTGTCGGCGGTGGAGCGTGCGCTCGAATTTTTGCGCGCCGATATTCACCGCCGCGAGGTGGATCTGCAGGCACTCGGCGTGAACTCCTACCGCGATTACCTGGCTTCCTGCCAGGCGGCGGGCACGACTCCGCGCTACCCCGAGCTGCTGATTGTGGTGGATGAGTTCCGCATGCTCATCGATTCCATGCCGGATGCTATGGCTGAATTGATGCGCATCGCCACGATTGGTCGCTCGCTGGGTCTGCATCTGGTGTTGGCGACTCAGCGTCCGCAGGGTGCTATTTCGCAGGATATTCGCGCCAATATTGCCACGAGCATTTGTCTGCGCGTGGCGAGCGCGCAGGATTCCTATAACCTGCTGGAGCATGAGTCTGCGGCGTATATTTCGGCGGCGCATCCGGGTGCCGGGTATGTGCGCCTGCCGGATGGTCGTTCCCTGCCGTTCCGCGCCCCGCTGGTGGATGCGGTCCCCTCGAGCAGCGATGCCCGTCCGGTGCAGGTGTTGGGTCTTGAGGAGGGCGGCTGGCGTGAGCTGACTGCCGCTTCTGCCGTTCAGAAGGGCGGCGGTAATGAGGATGAGCTGCTGATTCGTTCGGCGCAGCAGATTCGTGCGCTTTATGAACGCGAGTACGCGCCGATGAGTCTTCAGAAGAATGCGGCGGTTCAGGATGAGTACTGCCCGATTCCGCCGGAGCTTCCCGAGAACACCCCGCTGCCCGTGGTGGAGGCGCCGGTGAGCGAACCGGTAGCGTACGGTATTGACCCGGCGGCTACCTCTCAGGTTGTAGATTCTAAGGAACCCGCCAATTCTGGCACCGCTTCCGAGGGGTACCTGCTGGGCGAGCTGGAGATTGCCCGCTACGGTGTGCGCCGCCCGATCAGCTGGTCGGGTCAGCAGGCGCTGGCATTGCTGGCGCAGAGCGCCGAACGAGCCCCGATGCTTTACGGGCTTTTAGCTCAGGCGTTCGCCGCCCGCACGCCGGTTATTCTGCTGACCTCTGACGGTGCGCTCTACCGCGACCTGGAACCCTACGCCGGTGCCTTTGAGGCGCTCGTGGGTGCGCAGGAGCTTTCGCATCTGCGGTTCTGTCTGGAGGAGCTGCGCACCCCGAACCTGTGGGGTACTGAGGCTTCCACCCGCCCGCTCATTGTTGTGGACGGTCTGGACAGTTGGCTGGAGGCGCTGGTTCGCCAACCCGATACGGAGAACCTGCTCTATGACCTGCTCTCGCAGGGGTGCCGTCGCGGCTATTCGGTGGTGTTCACCTCCGCATTGAACCCGCGCGGTCGTTTCGCCGCGGCGGCGCATTCCACGCTGTTGAGCCGCCGCTTCCTGGATGCTGACCTGATGCGTTCAACGAGCAAGGACTACCCGACCCCGGCACAGAGCCACTACTGCGTGGAGGGTGCCATTAATGAGGAGTTGATTGGGGATCAGCCGCTGAGCGCGTCGATTCTTTCGCCCTGCGTTGCGGGTTTCCAGGAGCTGATTCAGATTCTGCGGGGTAACGACGCGAGCGCTTCCAGCGGGTCGAATACCCACCCCGGCACTCTTCTGCGGCAGTTCCCCGAGTACTATCGCATGCCCTCGACCGAGTACGTGACCGCCGCCCACGCCACCTGCAATCCGCAGGGCGCTAAGCTATTGGTCGCGTTTGACCGCAGGCAGATGCCGGTCTGGTTGAGCGCCCCGGCTGGCGCGGTAGTTCCGGTGCAGGGTTCCCGGTCGGCGGGTAAAAGTACCCTGCTGGAAAGCATTGCTCGACTCAACCCGCAGTTGGATACCCTCGTCCTTGAGGGTTCTGGCGGCGCCTCGGGTGATGGCGGCGCGGCGGGTGAGCCGCCGAGCGTGGAGCGTACCCGCGCGCTCCTGGACTCGGTGAAGAACCCCGCGCGCACGCTCGTATTCGTCGATGACCTGCAGTATCTCTCCCCCGCCGTTCAGCAGCTACTTCTGGAGCGTCGCGGTGAGTTCCGCGCGATGCTGGTCGCCTACACGCCGTGGCCGAGGCGCGCCTCCTCACCGCTGCTGGCTGCGCTCATGGGATGCTCGCGTGCGCTTCTGCTCGCACCCGCATCCTTGGCGGATGCTGACATGTGCACGGTGACCGCGCTGCCGCTGGATCGATTCACGCAGGGTGAGCAGCCCGCCGGTCGTCTTGTGGTGGTGGATGGTGCTTCCGTGTGTGCGGCGCAGGTTCCCCTGGCGCTGAGCACGGCTGCACAGGCTGTAACAGCTACGCAGAAGGTGCCGGTAGCAGTCTAGAGCTGAGCACTCTAGAGCCGAGCCGACTAGGGTTTAGCGGCGCCAGGGGTTTACGCACTAAGGGTTTAGCGGCGTCGGCGGCTGTACTTCTCTGCTTCTTCGCCCGATGCCTCGGTGACCGCCTCAATATAGCGGCGACTGCTGGGCATGAGCACGAAGATGAAGGCAGCCGCCGCACCAATAACGCCCGCAATCGTGATGGCCTGGCCAATGTTCAGGCCGTAAGCACTCACGTTCATGACGAGGGTGCTTGCGGTGACCCACAGTGCGCAGAGGGTAATCAGAATCATGGGCAGGCGCGAACCGAAGCGGCCGCGGTAGAAACGCAGGCCAAAGTAGGTCATGCCCGCGGCAATGAGCACCTGGAGTACGCCGCCCACAATCGCCTGAGCAGTAGACATTCCGCTGACGATAAAGGGGTAAAGGATACCGCGAATCAGAATGTATGCCGCGAAGGTTTCGGTCAGAACGAATGCGTAGATGACGTTGAACGGGCGTGACGGCACGGTGGGCTCCTCATGGGTAGTGTCGGCGGCAGACCGGGGTATTCGGTCCGATGCGCTGGTATGTTTCCGATGTGCTAGTGCATTAGCGGGTGGGCGCTCCCCCGTCTCGGGTTCACCGCCTCGTCGTCGGTGCGGTATTTCAGGGGTAGGTACCGCTTTATATTATGCCTGAGGTGCCGCTCACCCAACCGCCCACGTCTCGCCCATGGGACGGGGTGCAGACTATGTGTGTCAGCATGCGATTCCCCACCCTCTCAATTAGACAAAGGTTTGCCTAAGTGATAGATGCCTCAGTGTAATACTGAAGTTTTTAGAGAAAAGTACTTGTCACATCCGCTCCAACATGCGAAAGTTGATAAGTCAATTTTCACCCTAACGCTGGGTGAGCATCCCGTCAGCGGATGTATTTGACACGCGCACAGGAAAATAGATGTGTCTTGCCACCGCGTGAGACCGTAAATCATGAAGGAGGTCCACCGTGGATTGGCGTAGTCGTGCAGCTTGTTTGGACAAGGATCCGGAGCTGTTCTTCCCCGTAGGAAACACCGGACCTGCCCTGTTGCAAATTGAAGAGGCTAAGACTGTCTGCCGCTCTTGCGAGGTTGTAGACGTCTGCCTGAAGTGGGCCATCGAGACCGGCCAGGACTCCGGCGTATGGGGTGGCACCAGTGAAGACGAGCGTCGTGCGATGAAGCGTCGCGCAGCTCGTGCCCGCCGTGCATCCTAACTTCCGGAGTATTCAATAGGGCATCAAAAGCGTGGTGCAGTGACTTTATGTCGCTGCACCACGCTTTTGCCATATACAGAACCTATCTAGACAGCAAACTGCCGCCACCCCGTACTCGGGGCGGCGGCAGTTCTACATGTCATACGAGAAGGGCTTAGACGAGCACCGCGGTAATCACCACGCGGGTGCCCTTCGGTTCATTAGCCTCCCAGCGAATCGAGCCGTTCAGCTCGCTCGCCACCAGGGTACGCACAATCTGCATGCCCAGGCCTTCCTTACCGGTCACCGGGCGGTAGGCGTTCGGGCCGGACTCTTCAATCTTCTTATCGCCCATGCCCTTACCGTCATCAGTAATCACGACGGTGAGGATGTTCTCACCCTCATCGTTGGTGCCGCGAATACCCTCGAGAGTCACGGTGCCGGTCTCGCCGTCCAGGCCGTGCTCGACAGCGTTCGCGACAACCTCGTTGATAACCAGTGCCAGAGGGGTAGCGAACTGGCTCGGCAAAGACCCAAAGGAACCAATCAGCTTGGTAGACACGTGCTGGCCGGGGGAAGCAAGCTCAGCGGCAAGGTGGAACTGACGCTCAATCAGCTCGTCAAAGTCGACGTTCTGAGTCAGGCCCTGCGAGAGCGCCTCGTGCACGGTAGCAATCGTTGCCACGCGGCGCATCGCCTGCTCCAGGCCTTGGCGCGCCTCGTCAGTGGTCATGCGGCGCGACTGCAGGCGCAGCAAAGCGGACACGGTCTGCAGGTTGTTCTTCACTCGGTGGTGAATTTCGCGGATGGTCGCGTCCTTGGTCATGAGCTCCAGCTCGCGGCGGCGCAACTCGGTCACGTCGCGGCAGAGAATCACGGCGCCCTCACGCTCGATGCGGGCGCGACTCTGTGCCAACAGCGGAATGGAGCGCATGGTCACGCGGGCACGGGAAATGACCAGTTCGGTGCGCAGGTCGCTGCGGCCGGCAAGGACCAGCTGCAGGGTTTCGTCTGCCTGCTCACCGGCAGGAAGCATGGCGCGGGTGACGTCTGCGAGGTTTCGCTTTTCGAGGTAGCCGGTCATGCCCATGCGGTTGTACATGGAGTTTGCGTTCGGGGA
>CAUUAD010000105.1:0-5328 GCA_963542785.1 Rothia mucilaginosa | reverse complement strand
ACCGGGTCGGGGGTTGAAGCGAGAGTATTAC
This sequence comes from Rothia mucilaginosa, assembly GCA_963542785.1. GTDB lineage: Bacteria > Actinomycetota > Actinomycetes > Actinomycetales > Micrococcaceae > Rothia > Rothia mucilaginosa_G. Next base: position 5,297 of record CAUUAD010000105.1, on the reverse strand, counting down.
ATGCGCTCGGGCGCGCTCACACCCAGCAGGTTCAGGCCGTTAGCCAGCACCTGCTGTGCCGCGTTGTTCAGCAGCAGGCGGGTACGGTGCAGGTCGGTAACCTCTTCATCAGCCTTGGGGGCGACGCGGGAGACACCGTACCAGCTGTGGTACGCCGAAGCGAGCTGCTCCAGGTAGCGGTTCACGCGGTGCGGCTCGTAGAACTTCGCGGCATCACGCACAGCAGCCGGGAACTGGCCAAGCACAGCCAGCAGCTCACCGTCAGCAGCCGAGTCGAGCAGGGAGGTGTCCACGCCGTCCTCAACCTTCACGCCAGCCTCCGCGGCGTTACGTGCCACAGCGGCGGTGCGTGCGTGAGCGTACTGCACGTAGTAGACCGGGTTCTCGTTGCTCTTGGAGGTCAGCAGGCCCAGGTCAATGTCGATGGGGGTGTCCACCGAGTAGCGGGTCAGCTCGTAGCGGGCTGCGTCAACGCCAACGGCCTCGACCAGGTCCTCGAGGGTGACCACGGTGCCTGCACGCTTGGACATACGGACGGGCTTGCCGTCCTTGACCAGGTTCACCAGCTGACCAATCATGACCTCAATCTGGTCGGCGCGGTAGCCGAGAATCTGGGCGATAGCCTTCAGGCGACCCACGTAACCGTTGTGGTCAGCGCCAAGCATGTAAATCGCCACGTCGGCGGGGTTTTCTGCACGGGTCATCTTGTCCTGGTAGTAGGCGATATCGCCCGCCACGTAGGCGTGGTTACCGTCAGACTTAATGACCACGCGGTCCTTGTCGTCGCCGTAGTCGGTGGTGCGCATCCACCATGCGCCGTCAGCCTCGAAGAGCTGACCGTTCTTGCGCATAGTGTCGAGCAGGGCGTCTACCTTGCCGCCTTCGAACACGGAGTTCTCGTGGAAGAACACGTCGAAGTGGGTGCCGAATGCCGCCAGGGACTCCTTAATCTGATCGAACATCAGGTGAGTACCGATTTCGCGGAAAATCTCTTCGGGGTTCTCAGCCTCAAGCGCGTCAGGGCGCTGAGCCAGAATCTGGTCCTTAATGTCAACAATGTACGCGCCAGCGTAGCCGTCCTCGGGGGTCTCCTCACCGCGGGCAGCGGCAATCAGGGAACGCACGAAACGGTCAATCTGGGTGCCGTGGTCGTTGAAGTAGTATTCACGCACCACGTTAGCGCCCTCAGCCTCAAGGACGCGGGCGAGCGCATCACCGACGGCAGCCCAGCGGGTGCCACCCAGGTGGATGGGGCCGGTGGGGTTCGCGGAGACGAACTCAAGGTTAATGGTCTTACCGGCGAACTTGTCGCTGCGGCCGTATGCTTCGCCAGCCTCAACGATGGTGGCGGCAAGCTCACCAGCAGCTGCAGCGTCCAGGGTGATGTTCAGGAAGCCGGGACCAGCAATATCTACGGATGCGACACCGGGGATGGCACCAATCTTCTCTGCCAGAAGAGCTGCTGCCTCACGCGGGTTCTTGCCCACCTTCTTGGCGAGCTGCAGAGCGACGTTGGTTGCCCAGTCACCGTGTTCGCGGGACTTGGGGCGCTCCACTCGGACGGCGGGCAGTTCAGCGCCCTCCACGAGGGTCAGCTGGCCGGAGGAAATGGTTTCTTCAAGGGCAAGCGCAATGGCTTCGGAGAGTTCTTCAGGAGTCATAACAAACTATTCTAGCAAGCCTTGGCAGGTGCCTGACCCTTTATCTAGCGCTTATCTGATACCATAGGTGGGTTGCCTCTGTAGCTCAGCGGATTAGAGCACCAGTTTCCGGTACTGGGGGTCGAAGGTTCGAATCCTTTCAGGGGCACGATGTTCTTATTCGAGAGGGAACACGGGAGCCGATATCCGAGGCGTATTGTTCGGGTATCGGCTCCTTTTTACTTAACTGACCATGCCGGGCAGCCCCCTCTCCAACCTCAGAGGGTGGACACTACCCTCTGCTCTGTTGTGATAACGTTCGCGCCCTTGAGAGAATGGTGAAACACGCACACTGTTCAACTCAACCCGAACATTAAGCCACGACAGCGGAGGTAACCCGATGACCACCATGCGCCAGATTCAGCTCACCGAATGGGGCGACGAAAGCGTTCTGCACGAAGCAAACGCGCCTATCCCCTCCCCGGTGCGCGGTCACGTGCTCATCAAGACGGTTGCCGCCGGTGTCAACCCGATTGACCTAACCACTCGCAAGGGTCTGGGCCCCGCCGCTCAGCTGGCAGACCCGTCGTACAAGCCCTTCGTGCCCGGCTGGGATGTTGCCGGCACCGTGGTTGCTACCGCCGGCGACTACACGGGTTTTAAGGTGGGCGACGGCGTATTTGGTCTTGTTTCTTTCCCCTCCCCCGCCGGTGCGTACGCCGAGTATGTTCTCGCCCCGGCGCATCAGCTGGTGAAGGTGCCCGCCGATGTTCCCTGCGCGCAATTGGGTGGCACTCCCCTGGCGGCGCTGACCGCATACCAGGCGCTCTTCGAAGTGGCGCGGTTGAAGGAAGGCGAGCGAGTGCTCATTCACGCCGGTGCCGGAGGCGTCGGTCACCTCGCCATTCAGTTGGCGGCTCAGGTGGGCGCTCAGGTTTTTGCGACCGCCTCCGCGGCGAACCACGAGTTTGTGCGCTCGCTGGGTGCCCAGCCGATTGATTACCGCACCGAGGATTTCCGTGCCGTACTGGGTCAGACCATGGACGTGGTACTCAATTCCACCGGCAAGCAGACCTTCCTCGATTCGCTGGAGGTGCTGGTTCCCGGCGGTCGTATTGTTACCCTGAGCAGCCCCGACCCGCTGGATGTTGCGCGTGAGCGCGGCTTCGAGGCGCAGTGGCTGACGGTTCACCCGGACCGTACGCAGATGCAGGAGATTGCCCGCCTCATGTCCTTGGGCCTGTTGAAGGTGCATGTGGATCAGGTGCTTGATTTTTCGCAGGCTGCGCAGGCTCACGCCCTGGTGGCGACGGGTCGCACCCGCGGCAAAATCGTACTGGTTCCCTAACGCGGCGCTGATTTATGCAGACTTCTGAGAGCGCACCGAAGGTTGAGGGCGCACTGGACACTGCGGGCGTGCCGACCGTTGAGAGCACTGAGTACCGCTCCGGTTTTTACCGCGAGGCGGGCTTTTACGATACCCACTCGCTACCCGACTACGGTGCGCAGTCCCCGGTAACTCGCGAGGCGTTCGCCTACGATTTCTTCCCCGCGGCTACTGAAACTTCAACTGCCGTGGCTTCTTCCCCCGCGCCGCTGCTGGTGTGGGTTCACGGTGGTGCCTGGCGCTTCGGTACCAATCAGGCCCTACGCGACACTACCCTGCACACCCCCACCGGGGAGCAACCCAATGCCCAGGCGCTCATGCGCGCCGCTTTTCAGCAGGCAGGCTGGGCGGTCGCGTCCATCAACTACCGGTATTCGCATCAGGCGCTCTTTCCCGGCGCCCTGCACGATGTGAAGGAGGCGGTGCGTTTCTTCCGCGCCAACGCGCACGAATTCGGTATTGACCCGCAACGCATTGCGGTAGCGGGCGGAAGCGCCGGCGGGCACCTGAGCATGATGGTTGCGCATACGGGAGATTCCGCCGCCGGTGACCCTGCATTTGGGGATTCTGCGAGCGCACCCGAGCACGACGAATACTTTGAAGGCAGGGCGGCGAGCGCCTACCCGTCCCATAGTTCGCAGGTGGCGGCGGCGGCTTCGTTTTACGGGGTCAGCGATTTGAGGACCATCTTCACCGACCGTCCCCTGGCTGGCTACGCTCTCGACCACCCCGAGGATGACGGCGCCGAGTGGCGACTGTTGGGAAGTACCCACCCGGTCCCCGCTGACGTGTCTACTATCGACATGTCCAAGGGTGAGCGGGCGGTTCCGGGTGTCTGCATCGAGCGTGCCCAAAAGAACTGGGAGCGTGCGCATCCTATTGATGCGGTACGCCCCCAGAAACGAGTGAATAAGGTCGAAAATGCCTCTGCACAGGGTGCGAGCGGCGGTGCCACTGCCCTCATGCTCGTGCACGGTATTAGTGATTCGTGTGTGCCGTACCAGCAATCGGTGCGGGTGTATCAGGCGCTGCGCACGCGGCAGGTGCCTACCGATTTGGTGCTGGTTCCGGATGCCGAACACGGGGATTCGCGCTGTTTTAGCCCCGATATTGTTCAGCAGATGCTGCTATTTCTCAACCGCGCTGTTCGGTTCAACCGCGCTGTGTAGCTTGAGCGGTTCGACAGGTTAGCGAACGCGGCGGTTCACGTATTCGTGCTCAAGGCGGTAGCGTTCGAGGTCATCAAAAGCAACGCGACGGTGCGTGTTAATGCGCTCGAACGGAATATCTCCGCGCTCCAGCAAGCGAACAACGGTCGGGCGGGATACGCCCAGGTAGTCTGCCGCCTCCTGCGTGGTCATGAGGCGGTCCTGGCGTACCACACAGACATCCTTACGGTCGGCGAATGCGCGCGCTACGGAGGTGAGGGGTCCGTACATTTCGGGGGAAATCTGTACGCGCTCGCCGTCGCCGGTGACCAGGTAGAGGGTTTCTTCGGCGCTGAGGCGGTCGAAGTGGGTGCGCAGACTCGCGTGAACGAGGGCTTGGAAGAGCTCTTCGCAGCGGTGGTGAATTTCTTCGTGCTGTCCGTCTTCGTAGCAATCCAACACTGCAACACGTGTTGCCGGGTACGTCTTTGGTGATGGCATAGTCACTCCTTCGTTACTGTGTTATTCACCACTGTAGCAGTTGAACGAAACTATCGAAAGAAAGTTAAGAAGCGCAGTTAATTCGCATCTACGGCGCATAAAATTCAGATGAATAATTATTAACTCTCTTGATAGCATTTGATGTTATTTATTGTACATTAACTGCTCTCTTGGGGCCTGTATTCCGCCACCGCCCACCCCGGGGTTCCCGCAAACAAACCCAAATATGACAAACAAAGCACACCCCAAGCCCACCGCGGGCAAGGCGAGTACACTGGAGAGGATATGTCTGAGCAGAAATCCACGAAGAAACACGCAGATACTTCTAAGGCCCCCCGCACCGCCCCCACCATGGCGAGCATGGCAGCCGCAATCCACGCGGCAAAGGTACGAACCTCCGAAAAGACCGCAGAAAAAGCCGCTGGCAAGACCGCAACTACTGAGAACAACGCGGTAAAAAACGGCGCCTCGAAGAAGGGTGCGCAGAAGAACGGCACCCAGAAGAACAGCGCAGACCGCAAGAACTCCTCCCGCGGTGCCTCCGAACGCAACTCCAACGCCTCCCGCTCCAACCGACGCGGAGGCGGCACCACCCGCGCCCGCAAGCAGGGCAACCAGCAG
>CAUUAD010000104.1:0-5334 GCA_963542785.1 Rothia mucilaginosa | reverse complement strand
GAGCCCTATGAGTTCTTCGCGGTGGAGCTGTCCAGCTTCCAGCTGCACTGGACCTACTCGATGTCCCCGTACGCTTCGGTGGTTCTGAACATCGCTGAGGATCACGTGGACTGGCACGGCTCCTTCGACGCCTACAAGGCCGATAAGGCTCGCGTGTACGAGCACACTCAGGTTGCTTGCATCTTCAACACCGACCATGTGGACACCCTGCGCATGGTCGAGAACGCGGACGTTATTGAGGGCGCTCGCGCGATTGGCTTCAGCTCCACTGAGATGCCCGCCGTGTCGATGCTCGGCCTGGCTGAGGACATTATGGTGGACCGCGCCTTCTTGAAGAACCGTTACAACGAGGCGTATGAGCTGGCGGTTCTGGAGGATTTGGCTCCGGCTCCCGGTAAGATGCCTGCGAAGCACACCGTGGAGAACGCTCTGGCGGCTGCGGCGCTGTGCCGTGCGGCTGATATTGACCCGAAGGCTGTGGGCGCGGGCCTGCGTTCCTTCAAGACCGGTGCGCACCGCAACCAGCTGGTGGGCTACGCGAACGACATCATGTGGGTGAACGATTCGAAGGCTACGAATCCTCACGCCGCGAACGCGTCGATGAGCGGCTACCCCTCGCTGGTGTGGATTGCTGGCGGCCTGTCGAAGGGCGTTGAGTACGATGAGCTGATTGCTGCTCACGCTAAGCGCCTGAAGGCTGTGCTGATTATCGGTACTGATACTGCGGCGTTGAAGTCGGCGTTGGCTAACCACGCTCCGCAGGTTCCGACCTACAATATGACCGCCGCTGTGGCTGATTCTTCGGACGGCATTGCCGTGATGAACGCGGCTGTTGCGAAGGCTGCTGAGCTGGCGCATCCGGGGGATACCGTGCTGATGGCTCCCGCATCTGCGTCGATGGACCAGTTTAAGAATTATGCGGTGCGCGGTGATGCGTTTGCGAACGCTGTTGCCGCCCAGCTGGCAGACTCTTAGGACGTTACCTGCAGGGGGCGGCTCGGGTGACCAGGACTTGGGTGACCGGGGTGCTTTCTGCGGGTGCTTCTCGGGGGTGGGATGGTAACGGTGTCCCACCCCTGAACCTTTTTCGTGTATTCGCCACGACGGATCCGTGGCAGTTGAGGCCTATAGGAGGGCATGTGAGTACCAGCGCATCTTCGGAGCGTTCGGCTTCTTCGGCGCGTTCGACCGCGAGTGGTCGTTGGGCGTCTTTGCGAGCCGGTTGGGAGGATTTCTCTGCGCCGTTCCGTGCTCGTGCCGATAGGCTGTACCGTCGTGGTTTGAAGGCTGACCTGTGGGATGTGCCGGTGATGCTGCTGGTCACCACCCTGGGTCTGGCTATTTTTGGCTGCATTATGGTGCTGTCGGCCTCGAGCGTCACCATGATTTCTCAGGGCCAGTCGCCGTTCTCGCAGGTTTCGTCGCAGGTCATGTTCTTGGTTCTTGGCGTGATTGCGATGGCGGGTATTACGCGTATCCCGGTGGGTGTTTATCACAAGGAGTTTGTGGTGAACGCGATGCTGATTGCCGCGTTGGTTATGCAGCTTGCTGTGGTGGTTGTTGGCGTTGAGGTGAATGGTAACCGTAACTGGCTGAAATTCCCTGGCGGCGTGCAGATTCAGCCGTCGGAGTTTTCGAAGCTTGCGATTATTATGTGGCTGGCGTGGGTGTACAGCCGCCACGGCGATATTTCTCGCAGTATTTGGCGTACGCTGTTCCCCTCGATTTATGGTGTGGGCGCCCTGGTTCTGCTGATTATGCTCGGCGGCGACATGGGTACCGCCATGGTGTACGGCTTCATCTTTGTGGGCATGATGTGGCTGGCGGGTGCTTCTCGCAGCTCGCTGCTGAAGATTGGCGGCGCGTTTGCGGCGTTGGCGCTGGTGGGTGTTCTCAGTAGCGCGAACCGTGTGGCTCGTATTTTCGGTGTGTGGGGCTCGTGCACGAACGCTAACTGTGACCAGGCGAATTCTGGTGAGGTGGCGTTGGCTACCGGTGGTTTCTTGGGCGTTGGCCTGGGCCAGTCGCGTCAGAAGTACAACTACCTGGCTGAGGCGCATAACGACTATATTTTCGCCATTATTGGTGAGGAGCTGGGCCTGCTGGGTACGCTGGCGGTTCTGTTGCTGTATGTGGGCCTGGTGTATTGCGCGGTTCGTATTATGCTGCGTACTACTGATCCGCTGGTGCGTTTGGCTACGGGCGGCATCATGATTTGGCTGACTTCTCAGGCGATTATCAATATGGGCATGGTGTCCCGTATTTTGCCGGTGATTGGTGTGCCTCTGCCTTTTGTGTCCTATGGTGGTTCGTCGCTGTTGTCTTCGTTGTTTGCGGCGGGTTTGTTGTTGGCGTTTGCGCGGCAGACTCCGTTGCGTGGCGCTACGGCACCGTCGAATATTGAGACTCAGAGTGCGCGTGAGGTTCGTCGTGCGAATGCTGATTGGAAGCGTCGTACGCCGTTGCAGATTGTACTGAATCAGGAGGCGGCAGCTCGTGCGGCTGCCGGTGGTCACCTGTTGAAGGAACATAATCCTTTGAAGGTTGTTTTTGGTCCGGAGAGCACGTTGCGCCGCTGGTTGGGTTTTGCGCCGGATCAGCAGCGCGAGTTGTCTCGTATGGCTCGGGAGCAGGAGAAGGAGCGTATCCGTCAGGAGGAGGCTCGTCTTCGTCAGGAGGCGGCGCAGGCTCGTGAGGAAGCTGCCCGTGTGAAGGCGGAGCAGAAGGCCGCAGCGCAGAAGCAGAAGGCTGAAGCTCAGAAGCAGAAGGCCTCGCAGAAGCCTGCACCGACGGTGGCAGCGCCGAAGAAGGCTTCCGCTCAGCCTCGTACTGCTCAGTCTCGTACCGCTCAGCAGCCTGCCGCGCAGAAGCGAGTGCAGCAGCCTCGCGGCGCTCAGCCGCGTGATGCCCAACCCCGTAACGTTCAGCACCGTCCGTCGGGTTCGCTGCCTGCGGGTCTGCAGCCGTTGCATCCTGAGGATCGTCAGCGCCGCGCGCAGCGACAGGGTAATTCTCGACAGGGTGCTCAGCGTCAGGCGGCGCCGCGACAGAGTGCCCAGGCAAAGGGCGCCCCGAAGAATGGTGCTCCGAAGAACGGCGCTCAGCAGGCGCAGCGTCCGGCTCAGGGCGCGGCTCGGAACTCCGCTCAGCGCACTACTCGCCAGCAGGGCTAAACCTCGCGGAACCCGCTCCGCGAAGCTTATGGTTTGGGGACTGACATTCGGGGGAGCGGGTTGTGGTTCTTGCCTCCACCCGTGATGATTATGCGCTGAATATGAGATAACGCCCTCGCTATTGAGTTGTAGCTCAATGGCGGGGGCGCTCTTTTGAACAGGTGCGATAGCGTAAAATGATGCTGTACCGATGTGTTGGGAGAAAGACCTATGACGAAGAAGGCGCCCTCTATAGTCTTCGCCGGTGGTGGCACCGCCGGTCATATTAATCCGATGCTCGCGATTGCGCGTGCGGTTCGTGATCTTGAACCGAACGCTAAGATCCTGATGCTGGGCACTGCGGACAAGATGGAAGCCGAGCTGGTTCCGGCAGCTGGTTTCGATATTGAGTTTATTCCTCGTGCGGCGTTCCCTCGTAGCATTAACCGTGCCGCTTTGGCTTTCCCCGCTAAGTTCTTTGGTGGCCTGTCGAAGACCCGCCGCATCCTCAAGGACGTAGATGCAGATGTGGTCGTTGGCGTGGGCGGCTACGTGTGCCCTCCGGCGTATTTGTCGGCGTTGATGTCTAAGATTCCCGTGGTGATTCATGAGGCGAACGCGAAGCCCGGTTTGGCGAACCGCCTGGGTGGTACGTTCGCGAAGTTCACCGGTGTGGCGTTCCCTAATACTCCGTTCCCGCGCGCGACCCTGGTGGGTATGCCGATGAAGGATGAGATTGCCTACCTGAACCGTGAGGCGCACCGTTCGAAGGCTCGCCGTAACCTGGGTCTGGACCCGCAGAAGCCGACCGTGATTGTGACCGGTGGTTCGTTGGGCGCGCAGAGCCTGAACAATGCGGTGGCGGCGTGCCGTGACCACTTTGCGGAGTGGGACTTCCAGATCCTGCATATTACCGGCAAAGGTAAGACTGTTCTGGACGAGAACGGCGAGCCGCTGAGCGCGCCGAATTACCGTCAGATTGAGTTCAGCAACGGCATGCAGGATGTGTACGCTGCCGCTGATCTTCTGCTGGTGCGTTCGGGTGCGGCGACCGTCAGTGAGGTTGCTGCGGTGGGTGTTCCCGCGATTTTTGTGCCGCTTCCCATTGGTAATGGCGAGCAGGCTCTGAATGCTCGTTCTCTGGTGGAGGCGTCTGCGGCTCTGCTGGTGAAGGATGCAGAGGTCACCGGTGAGTGGTTTGCCCGTGAGATTCCGGCTCTTATGGCGAACCCAGAGGAGCTGGAGCGCATGGGCGCTGCGGCGTATGAACTTGGTATCCGTGACGCGGCGCGCGTTATGGCTGAAGCAGTATTGAAGGCAGCTGAGAAGTAATGACTGAATTGATGAATCTTGAGATGGTGTTGCCGGCACCGCTGAACCCGCCGTTCCCTGAGCGTGCGAAGATGAGCGAGTTGGGCCGTGTGCACTTCATCGGTATTGGTGGCGCGGGTATGAGCGCTATTGCCGCTCTGATGCTGCAGGCTGGTGTGACGGTGAGCGGTTCTGATCGTGCGGAGTCGGCTACTGTTGAGTCTTTGCGTGCTGCGGGTGCTCGTGTGGGTGTTCCTCAGCAGGCTGAGAACATTGTGGACGTTGATACCGTGGTAATTTCTACTGCGATTCGTGAGGATAACCCGGAGCTTGTTGCCGCTCGCGCGCAGGGTCTGCGTGTGCTGCATCGTTCTGAGGCGCTTGCTGCTGTGATGGGCGAGTCTCAGGTGGTTGCTGTTGCCGGTACTCACGGTAAGAGCACGACTAGCTCCATGATTTCTGTGATGTTTGATCAGCTGGGTGCTGACCCGTCGTTTGCGGTGGGTACTGTGATTGCTGGTCGCGGTACGAACGCTCACTTGGGTGCTCAGGGTCCGGAGTCGATTTTTGTGGCTGAGGCTGATGAGTCGGACGGCTCGTTTGTGCGTTATCGCCCGGCTATTGCCGTGGTGACGAATGTTGAGCCGGACCACCTGGATTTCTATGAGACGGACGAGCGTGTCTTTGAGGCGTTCAACCGTTTTGTGGGTTCGCTGGCACCTAACGGTGTTGTGGTGACCTGCGCTGATGATGAGGGCGCGGCGGCTTTGGCGGCTCGTTCTCGTGCGGCGGGTGTACCCGTGGTGACCTACGGTGAGTCTGAGGATGCTGACCTGCGCATTAGCGAGATTACCAGCGCGGGTTCTTCCTC
>CAUUAD010000103.1:0-5376 GCA_963542785.1 Rothia mucilaginosa | reverse complement strand
AGCAAAGTACGTTGAGGCGAACATAAACACGGGGTTAACCCGTCCTAGATTTTCTGTTCAGAGTGCTCTACAGTAGTTCACTGTTCATGACAGAGCACACAGACATGAACGCATCATCAGGCGCAGGGATCCCGCCCTGCACGCACGGCACCCGTGGAAAGGGAACTATGAGCACGCACGCCCAGCACGAACACGGCGAAGAAACCGAGAAGCTTCAGCCGGAAAACGCCGCTACAGAAGCTTCGCAGGCCACCCGCCATAGCGCCGTCACCTCCCCCTCACCCGCGCAGATTAAGCGTTGGCGCCGTTACCTGGCTGATGAAGAGTCGGAGGCGCGCATCTACCGCTACCTGGCTCGCCGTGCCGAGGGTACCGACCGCGAAATCCTTCTGCAGGTTGCTGAGGCGGAGAAGCGTCACCAGCAGCATTGGCGTGACATGCTCGGTGAGCACGCGAATGTGCACGTGCGCCCGTCCATGCAGTCTATGGTGTTGCAGTTCTTGGCGAAGAACTTCGGTTCGGTGTTTATTCTGGCGATGGCTCAGCGCGCGGAGTCCCGCTCCCCCTACGCTGAGGATCCGGACGCCACCGAGGAAATGGCGGCTGACGAGGCGATTCACGAGGAAATTATCCGTGCCCTGGCGACCAGTGGCAGGGAGAAGCTTTCGGGTAATTTCCGTGCGGCGGTCTTTGGCGCTAACGACGGCCTGGTCTCGAACCTGGCGCTGATTATGGGCATTACCGCCTCGGGTGCCTCCAGCTCGATGGTTCTGCTTTCGGGTATTGCGGGTCTGCTGGCGGGTGCGCTGTCGATGGCTGCTGGCGAGTTTGTATCGGTGCGTTCTCAGCGTGAGCTGCTGGATGCGTCCCAGCCGACCCAGGTGACCCTGCGTGTTGCCCACGATTTGGATTTGGATTCGAACGAGCTGGAGCTCATTTACCGTGCGCGCGGCATGGATCCGGAGGCGGCGCATCACCGCGCGATGGAGCGTTTCGGCTACCTGGACTGCGACTGCGACCCGTCGCTGTCGCATCGTGCGGAGGAGGAGCGTGAGGAGAACGTGGCTTTGGGTACCGATATTGGTGCCGCGGCAGCGTCGTTTGCGTTCTTTGCTTCGGGTGCGCTGGTTCCGATTCTTCCCTATATTTTTGGTTTCTCGGGCGTGTTCGCGATGGTGCTGTCCCTGCTGTTCGTGGGTGCGGCTCTGGGCTTCACCGGCGGTGTAGTGGGTCTGCTCTCGGGTGCGTCCCCGCTCAAGCGCGGTATTCGCCAGATTCTGATTGGCTACGGTGCGGCGTTCGTGACCTACCTGTTGGGTCTGGCGTTCGGCACGACGGTTGGCTAATTCCACTTCATGAATAAGCTTTAGACAAGCGTATATAGCCGCTTGAGTATGCTCCGCGCTCCCCTATGAGTGCTGCGTCCCGCAGCATACGGAAACCCCCGGCGGGTGAGTTGAACTCATCCGCCGGGGGTTTCTCTATGCCTTTACCCGAAGCTCTTACGGGTTAGCCCTAGTTACGGGTTAATCTGCGCGGTGGTGGCCTGACCGGAAACGCTCTCCGAACCGGTTGCACCGTTGCCGGAGTAGGTCAGGTTAGCGACCTGCACGCTGGAGGTCTGCTTGTACGAGACCCAGCCGTCATTTGCCGGGAAGCGCAGCTGCGCCGGCATGAAGTTAGTCTGGCTGTAGTACTTGGTGCCGGACTGCTTCATGGTGTACGCCTTGCTGGTGGTGTAGACGATACGACCCTTGAAGGTGTAGGTGCCGTCGGAGTTCTGGGTGATGGTCGGAACCTCTGCGGTCCAGGTGCCAGCGGTCTGTGCGACGGACAGGTACTTTGCCTGGCCTGCGGAGGCGACCAGTTCGGTGGTCTTACCGGTCAGCTTGCGACCGGAGGGGCTCCATGCCTGGCCGTTGATCTTACCGAGCTTCAGGAGCGACTGGGCCTTGGCGGAGACGGTGTACTCCACCTCGGTCACGAAGGTTGCGCCCGCTGCGAGGGTGACGCTGCTGCCGGGGATGTAGCCGGTGCCGGTTGCGGTGTCCTTGGTCGGCACGGACCACCAGAAGCCACTGGAGGACATGTATGCGCCGTTTGCGCCGGTCTGGGAGTTGGTGACGGGGGTGAACTTACCTTCGCCGTTGACGTAGGTTGCGCTCTTGGGCTTGGAGGTTGCGTCGTCCCAGTTGATGTCGGAGTCGGGGGTGGTAGAGGCGGTGAAGTGCGCCTCGGGGGTTGCCGGGTTGATGGTGCCGGTGTTGTTGGAGGATGCGTAGCCGACGTAGCCGCCGTTGTTCTGCACGCTGACGTACACGCCGTACTGTACGCCGGGGGTTTCCTTGGATGCGGCGTAGGCGGGTACTGCTGCGGAGGCTGCGACGACGGGTGCGGACCAGACGCCTGCCTTGGCGATGGCGCGGCGAGAGATGGGCTGGGTCATGAGTGTGGTGATCTCCTGATGAGTGTTTGGTGTTTCTTAGAGCCGCTCAGAATGGTTCTGACTAGGCTCAATGCACTCCAGTATACAAAGGTTAAGGTCGTACTTACACCTTTTTGTGGCACTATGTGCACAATATTACTTTCTAGTGCAATATTTGCGGGCGGTAGCGGGGCGTTAAAAGCACAGATGCCGGCAGTCTCAGGGACTGCCGGCATCTGCCGCGTTTTTATGCTGTTTACTTCGCTGCGAAGATTTCGCGCATCAGGTTTGCAGCCTCGGAGGGGGTCTTACCGACCTTCACGCCTGCTGCTTCCAGAGCTTCCTTCTTCGCCTGAGCGGTACCGGAGGAACCGGAGACAATAGCGCCTGCGTGGCCCATGGTCTTACCCTCAGGAGCGGTGAAGCCTGCGATGTAACCAACGACGGGCTTGGTCACGTTTGCCTTGATGTACTCTGCAGCACGCTCCTCAGCGTCACCACCAATCTCACCAATCATGACGATTGCTTCCGTCTCGGGGTCAGCTTCGAAAGCTTCCAGAGCGTCGATGTGGGTGGTGCCGATGATGGGGTCGCCACCAATACCGATAGCGGTGGTGAAACCAATGTCGGACAGTTCGTACATCAGCTGGTAGGTCAGGGTACCGGACTTGGAGACCAGACCGATCTTGCCCTTACCGGTGATGTTCGCCGGGATAATGCCGACCAGGCACTCCTCGGGGGAGATGATGCCGGGGCAGTTGGGGCCGATGATGCGGGTGATCTGCTTGCCGTTCTCGTCCACGGATGCCTTAGCAGCTGCCCAGAACTCTGCGGAGTCCTGAACCGGAACGCCCTCGGTGATGACGACAACGAGGCCGATCTTAGCCTCGATAGCCTCGAGAACTGCTGCCTTGGTGAAGGCCGGGGGAACGAAGACGATGGAGACGTTAGCGCCGGTCTTCTCCATAGCCTCAGCTACGGAACCGAAGACGTTCAGCTCGATGTCGGAGCCGTCCTTCGCCTTGTGGGTGACGGTGGTGCCAGCCTTGCGAGCGTTCACGCCGCCCACAATGTTGGTGCCTGCTGCGAGCATGCGTGCGGTGTGCTTGGTACCCTCGCCACCGGTGATGCCCTGAACGATGACCTTGGAGTCCTTGTTCACAAAGATAGACATATTACTTCCTTGAAATCCTTTGCTGGCGATTACGCCTTGTGAGCGAGCTCTGCTGCCTTGTCAGCGCCGGAGTCCATGGTCTCAGCCAGAACAACCAGCGGGTGGTTCGCCTCGGAGAGGATGCGGCGACCCTCAGCAACGTTGTTGCCGTCCAGGCGCACAACCAGGGGCTTGGTTGCTGCGTCGCCCAGAATCTCCAGAGCCTTCACGATGCCGTCTGCCACTGCGTCACATGCGGTGATGCCGCCGAAGACGTTCACGAAAACGCTCTTGACCTGCTCGTCGCCCAGAATGATTTCCAGGCCAGCAGCCATAACCTCAGCGGACGCGCCGCCACCAATATCAAGGAAGTTTGCGGGCTTGACGTTGCCGTGGTTCTCACCAGCGTATGCAACGACGTCCAGGGTGGACATAACCAGACCTGCACCGTTACCAACGATGCCGACCTCGCCGTCCAGCTTCACGTAGTTCAGGTCGAACTGCTTTGCCTTAGCTTCCAGCGGGTTCTCAGCGGACTTGTCCACGAGAGCCTCGTGCTCGGGCTGGCGGAATTCTGCGTTGTCGTCCAGGGAGACCTTGCCGTCCAGGGCGAGGATGGTGCCCTCGGGGGTCAGAACGAGGGGGTTAACCTCAACCAGGGTTGCGTCTTCCTTGGTGTAGACTTCGCCCAGCTTGACGAGAACGGGAACAACCTTCTCCTGCAGTTCTGCGGAGAAACCTGCTGCCTTAGCAATTTCCTCAGCCTTAGCCTGGTCCAGGCCGACCAGCGGGTCAACCTCGATCTTTGCCAGTGCCTCGGGGCGCTCAGCAGCGAGCTGCTCAATTTCCATACCGCCTTCTACCGAGCACATTGCCAGGTAGGAGCGGTTTGCGCGGTCCAGCAGGAGGGAGAAGTAGTATTCTTCGGCGATGTCTGCGCCGTCAGCGACCAGCACGCGGTGAACGGTGTGGCCCTTGATGTCCATGCCGAGAATTGCCTTAGCGTGCTCGTAAGCTTCTTCGGGGGACTTTGCGAGCTTAACGCCGCCAGCCTTACCGCGGCCGCCGGTCTTAACCTGAGCCTTAATGACGGTCAGGCCGCCAATTTCCTCAGCTGCTGCCTTTGCTTCTTCAGGGGTGGTCGCAACAATGCCCTTGAGCACGGGTACACCGTGCTTTGCGAAGAGCTCGCGCGCCTGGTATTCGAAAAGGTCCACAGGTGTCCTTCTTCTTCGAAGTGGTGCCGAGTACTGGTGCACTCGGCCTGGTCTCATTAGAGGAGGTTCCCCCGTGTGGTCAGTACGGTGCGATAGGGGTCTCTCGCACCCGGCGCACACGCATCATTGACGCGGGGAATTTCTCTCGTCTCTACTCTATCGGATTCGGCGTGAGCTCGCACTCACAGAGCCCCAAATCTGAGATTTTAGCGACTCAGCTCACAAATATTTTGGGTACATTCCACCCAAAGGCAGTGCACCAGGTAACTAACCCGAGCTAACGCTCCCCCATCCGCCGCGAAATACCGGCGAAAATGCGGCGTTTACCGCCGTGCTCTGCAAAGCCCCGGCCACCTTCTCAGCAGGCGGACAACACGCCCGATACGGCACACAAAAGCGGGGCGGGCACCCTCAAGTACCCGCCCCTCCAGCGGCGTTGTCAGGTTCTCACCCCTGACGCGTTAGCTCACCTTCTCCAGCGGCGCGTAACGCAGCAGCAGGCGCTTCTCTTCCGAGCCGAAGCGAACCTTCGCCACGGTCTTATCGCCGCTACCCTCAACGGCGAGCACGCGGCCCTCACC
>CAUUAD010000102.1:0-5384 GCA_963542785.1 Rothia mucilaginosa | reverse complement strand
CTTTTGATAGGGCGAATACTCCGCTATGCTATAGGGGTACTCCCTAATATTTACGTGCTGACGTGCGTAGACGCATTGTTGGTGCGAGGGTGAGTGCCGCGGGTGGAACGAGGATTCTCGTGCTATCCGTGATACATTAGTTGATAAGTAAAATTCTATAACTCGCAGAAATGGGGGACCCAACCATGCCGCTGACTCCGCTAACTGAGGATGCGCGCGCCTCCGCCCGCGAGAAGGCAGTACTTGCCCGAGCACACCGCCAGGAAATTAAGCGTGCACTGAGTGACCGTGAACTTTCCGTGCGTCAGGTGCTTGATATGGTCGATTCCGACCCTGCACTGGCTAAAATGCCGGTGGGGCAGATGCTGCGCGCACTTCCGGGCATTGGTGCTGTTCGAGCTGAACGCATCATTGAAGAACTTCATATTGCACCGACTCGCCGCCTTGGCGGCCTGGGTGTGCACCAGCGTCGCAAGATGGTGGAGTACTTCAACCGTAATTCGCGGTATTTGAACCGTGCACGTCGCAGGACTAATACTCTGCCTCCTGAATCTTCTCAGTCCTAACACATCGTGCCTTCAGCCGATGAAGGCACAGTAAGGAAGCTATGTCTCAGCCGACTCTCACCGTACTGGCTGGCCCCACTGCTGTTGGCAAGGGTACGGTGTGCCAGTACATTCGTGAGAACTACCCGAATGTGTGGTTCTCTGTTTCCGCTACCACTCGTGATCCTCGCCCCGGTGAGGTTGACGGTACTCACTACTATTTCGTTTCGATGGAAGAGTTTGACCAGATGATTGCTGACGGTCAGATGCTTGAGTACGCTGTGGTGCACGGTAAGAACAAGTACGGTACTCCGCGTGCTAAGGTCCAGGAGGCTCTGGATGCTGGCCGCCCGGTGATTCTGGAGATTGACCTGCAGGGTGCTCGCCAGATTCGCGAGACCATGCCTGATGCCCGCCTGATTTTCTTGGCTCCTCCGAGCTGGGATGAGCTGGTGTCGCGTCTGGTGGGTCGAGGTACCGAGAGTGAGCAGGAGCAGGCTCGTCGCCTTGAAACCGCGAAGGTTGAGTTGGCTGCTGAGAAGGAATTTGACGTCACGGTCGTCAACGACTCTGTTGAGCGTGCAGCGAAGGAGATTGCTGAGCTGATTGGCGCCGCCTAATCTGCATGCTTTGCGTTTGCGGTGGGGCTAGAGTTTCTTCCGACCTGTAGTTCTGCCGTGAGGCGTTGTGAAGGGTGGGGGTTTCGAAGAGTTTTCTTCGGGCCCCCACCTTTTTGGCTGGGCTGACACCTTTTGTCCGGGCTGGTACGTGCGTTTTAGCCGTTGAGAGGGTAGAATAGTTCTTTAGTTTTGACCGTGCCCTCAGTGCGCCCGGTTTGCGCCATAGCGCGAACGGTGTACGGGGGCGTTCGGTACGTACATTCCATCAAGCTATTTGGAGTTTTTAGTGGCAAACGAAATCAAGGAACACGAGGACTACAACTTCGTTGACGGTGTCGCTCCCGAGGGCATCGTGAGCCCCAGCGCTGACGCGCTGATTGAGAAGGCGGAGTCCAAGTACGGCCTGGTGATTTTCGGTGCCCGCCGTGCACGCCAGATTAACGCGTACTACGCTAACCTGCAGGACAATACTGCTGCGCACGTTGGCCCGCTGGTTGACGCTGAGTCGAACGAGAAGTCCCTGTCGGTGGCAATGCGTGAAATCATTGCTGACCGTGTTGTGGCGGAGCACCGCCCGGACGCAAAGTTCGACGAGGACGGCTACCCCGTTCCCGAGGACCTGTCCGCTGTGATTGATTTCAGCGCGGCTGAGTTCCCCGGCGCTATCGAGGAGGAGTACATCCCCGCAGGTAGCGAAGAGGTTATTGCTATCGAAGAGGTTATCCTCGACGAGTCCGCTGAGTAATCTGCTTTTTACAAGGATTCTTTGACGTACCATGCGCATTATCGTTGGTATTGGAGGGGGCATTGCTGCGTACAAGGCGGCGATGCTCCTTCGTCTTTTTGCGAAGAATGGCGACGAGGTGATCGCCATGCCCACCCCGAACGCAACGAAGTTCGTGGGTGTTCCCACTCTGGAGGCGCTGAGCGGCAACCCCGTCTCAACGGACGTGTTTGACCGTGTGCCGGAGGTAAACCACGTGCGTCAGGCTGAGCAGGCTGACGCTGTGGTGATTGCCCCTGCGACTGCTGATTTGCTGGCTCGTTTGGCGGCTGGTCGTGCGGATGATCTGCTGTCTTCTACGGTGTTGACGACGCACGCCCCGGTGATTTTGGCGCCGGCGATGCACACCCAGATGTGGGAACATCCGGCGACTCAGGCGAATGTGCAGACTCTGCGTTCGTGGGGTTATCACGTGATTGAGCCTGCGATTGGGCGTTTGACGGGCCCGGATTCTGGTCCGGGTCGCATGCCTGAGCCGGAGGATATTTTCGCGGTGGCTCTGGATGTGATTGCCCGCTTCCCGAAGGGTCAGGTGCACCCGGTGTACACGCCCGGTTACGCGCCGACTGAGCCCCTGTACACGGGTACGGAGCAGGAGCGTATGGCGGCGGCACGTGCGGCGACGCTGACTTCGGCGCTGCTTGGTCAGGTTAAACCGGGTCAGGCTGAACTGGGCCAAGCTGAGCAGGGTCAGGCAGCTGGCGCATCAGGTGTGCTGGGTAGCCCGCTGGGTGGCCCGCTATCCGGTCGCCTCGTGGTCATTACCGCTGGCGGCACCCGTGAGGCGCTGGACCCGGTACGCTTCCTCGGCAACCGTTCGACCGGCAAGCAGGGCGTAGCCCTGGCGGAGGCGGCACGCGACCTGGGCGCGACCGTGCACCTGATTGGTGCGAACCTTGAGGTTCCCGCGCCGGAGGGTGTGCAGGTGACCCGCGTGGTGACTGCCCTGGAGTTGCGTGAGGCAACCCTTGAGGCGAGCGCGGCGGCGGATGTGCTGATCATGTCTGCGGCGGTGGCTGATTTTAGGCCCGCCGAGTTTGCCGAGTTCAAGATTAAGAAGAGCGCCGATTCTGAGGATGCGCCGGTGATTCAGCTGGTGCGTAACCCGGATATTCTGCGTGAGGTGGTTGTGCGCCGCCAGCAGGCTCGTGAGGCGGGGGAGAGCACCCTCGGCCCGAAGCTCATTGTTGGTTTTGCGGCGGAGACCGGTTCGGC
The DNA here is from genome assembly GCA_963542785.1 of Rothia mucilaginosa. GTDB lineage: Bacteria > Actinomycetota > Actinomycetes > Actinomycetales > Micrococcaceae > Rothia > Rothia mucilaginosa_G. The sequence goes on along the minus strand of CAUUAD010000102.1, from coordinate 2,220 downwards.
GGAGAAGACTCCGTTGGAGCTGGGTCGTGAGAAGCTGCAGCGTAAGGGTACGGATTTCTTGGCGGTTAATACGGTGGGTGTGAATCGTGGTTTCGGCACGGACGATAACACGATTACGCTGCTGTCGACTCTGAATGATGAGGCGCCGGTGTTCTCCGGTTCGAAGAAGGAGCTGTCGGTGCGCCTGTTGGAGCATGTGGCGGCGTTCCTGCCTGAGCTTTCTGCCTAAGAATCCTGGCGCGAGAATCCTAGCGCGTCCGCGTAGCTACTGAGCTGGTGCGCGTTCGCTTACGTATCTTCAAAGCCCGTGCGGTGCCTCCTGTGGGAGGTATCGTGCGGGCTTTGCTGTACCCTCCCTAACTCTGCTGCCCGCCTCCTTCTTGAGACCCCCGTATAGAGCATTATGCGCAAGCACTTGTGATGCGGGTTTCTTTCTCTCCGGCTTCCGCCGGGGGAGCGGCTTTTATTTCTGTCATAGTGGTGAAATTTCTGACCGTACCCCTGAACCGTCAGATAAAGGTCTAGTATCATGGCATAGAGAGTATTTCGCGTTGAAGGGGAAGAAGCACCATGCCCGAGAATCAGAGCAAGCCCGCCACGGTACAGTCCGCCCAGAGCGAGGAGCGTCCTCAGATTCTGGTCATTACCGGTATTTCTGGTGCTGGCCGCAGCACTGTCGCAAATGTGCTGGAGGATGAGGGTTGGTACGTTATCGATAACATCCCGCCGCAGATGCTCGGTTCCCTGGCTGAACTGGTGACCCGCGACGGTGCACGAGTGCCGAAGGTGGCGCTCGGTATTGACGTTCGCGCCCGCGCGCTGTTCTCCGATTTGCCCGCAGCGATTGAGACTCTGCGCAAGTCCGATATTGACTTCTCGATGCTCTTCCTTGACGCCAAGGACGAGACCATTATTGCCCGCTACGAGGCTCAGCGCCGCCCGCACCCGCTGCAGGGTGAGGGCCGCGTCCTCGACGGTATCCGCGCTGAACGCACTCTCTTTGAGGGCCTGCGCCTCGCTTCTGACCGCACCATTGACACCACCGGCATGAACGTTCACGAGCTGGCTCGTACCGTGCGTGAAATGTTCGCTGAAGGTGCGGATAAGAAGCTGAACCTGACCGTGATGAGCTTCGGCTTCAAGTACGGTGCGCCTTCGGACGCTAACTACATGGCTGATATGCGTTTCATCCCGAACCCGCACTGGGTTCCGGAGCTGCGCCCCCTGACCGGTCAGGACGCCCCGGTGCGCGACTACGTGCTGGAGCACGCCGGCACCGAGGAGTTCATCAGCAACTACCTTGCGGCTCTTCGCCCCGTGCTTGAGGGTTACCGCCGTGAGGGCAAGTACTACGCCACTATCGCAATTGGCTGCACCGGTGGTAAGCATCGTTCCGTGGCTGTGACGGAGGAGCTGGCTCGTCGTCTCTCTGCTTTCGGTGAGCTGAACGTGAATGTTCAGCACCGCGACAAGGGCCGCGAGTAAGTTTTTCCCGGCGCGTCCCAACCACCGCGTCGTGATTCATTAGCCGCCGTCCGGCCCCGCACCCCGTGGGGCCGGCATACCATTCCTTCCGGGTATGTGAGGTATTACTATGTCCACCCATTCGACCAGTTATGACACTCAGGGTATTCCGCGCCTGCCGGCTCTGCCGACTCAGGCTCTGCGCCTGTTGAAGACCACGCACCGTTCGCCGAAGGTCACGGCGATGGGCGGCGGCCACGGGCTGTACGGTTCCCTGTCTGCGCTTCGCCACGTCACGCCTGATTTGACGGCTGTTGTGACGGTTGCTGACGATGGCGGCTCGTCGGGTCGTTTGCGTGAGGAGATGGGTATTCTCCCTCCGGGGGATTTGCGTATGGCGCTTTCTGCGCTGTGTGATGACACCGATTGGGGTCGCACGTGGCGTGATGTGATGCAGCATCGTTTTAGCGCGCCCGAGGGGTATGAGGGCGAGTTCCCGCTGGATTACCATGCTCTCGGTAACCTGCTGATTGCGACTCTCTGGCAGCTGCTGGATGACCCGGTTGCCGGTCTGGACTGGGCGGGTGCCCTGCTGAATGCGCGCGGCCGCGTGCTGCCGATGGCGCTGGATCCGATGGTCATTTACGGCACCGTGCTGCGTGAGCATAACGGCGGCGGTATTGAGCGTGTGAAGGTGGTCGGCCAGGTGAATCTCTCGAAGGAGGAGCGCGTTCACGATATTGGTCTGACCCCTGA
>CAUUAD010000101.1:0-5479 GCA_963542785.1 Rothia mucilaginosa | reverse complement strand
TGGACTGGGAACGCGAAGCCGACCTGCTACTGCTCATGATGGGTCAGACCGACCCGGTGCTGAGCGATCAGCTGCCGGGGCACCTGTCCGCATCCACGTTCATTCGCCTGAGCGAGGACCCGCAGGGCACGGTGCATCAGCTGATGCGCCCGGTGCCTCAGCGTCCCTCGCGCGCGGCAACGATTGGTACCGCGGTGCACGCGCTAATTGAGGAGCACTTCGGGGTGGCGCCGAGCGCCGACCCGCTTGAGGCGCCCGAAGCGGAGGACACGGTGGGCGTTGACCTGCCTGGTTCCGCTGCCGCCTCCGCCGCGCTCGCTGAGCCTGCAGATTCCTCTGAGCTTGCAAATCCCGCTGAATCTGCAGATCCCGCTGACCTGCAGGAACAGGACGAGTTCACCTTCGAGGACGACTTCGAGGAATCCGAGAGCGAACTGGACGCCTCCGTTCAGCGCCTCTGGGAGCGCTTCGCCACCAGCGAGTGGGGTAGCGACGAGTGGAAGGACCGCATCTGGGCGGTCGAATACCCGGTCGAAACCCACATCGAGGGCGTAAGCCTGCGCGGCCGTATCGACGCGGTGTTCCGCACCGAGGATGAAGACGGCGAACGCTGGGTTCTGGTGGATTGGAAGAGCGGTTCCCGCCCGAAGATGGCGACCATGCAGTCTCGACGTTTCCAGCTGGGCCTGTACCGCATCGCGTTCTCCCGCATTATGGGCGTGGACCCGGAGCGTATCAGTACCGTGTTCGTGTACCTGGGCGGCAAGGGTGTTGCGGAGGTGTGGGATCACCAGATCCGCGGCGGCCTGCCCACGGAGGCGCAGCTGGCGAAGGTGATCCGCGAGGCGCGCAAGGGCTAGGCAGCAAGGCTAAGCGACGGAGACATGCGCTCGCGCGTTAGCTTGAGCCAATAACCGAATACAGAAAAGCAGCTCACGGAGGCATTGCGCCTCGTGAGCTGCTTTTCTGTGTGGACTTCTGCGGTTAATGGCAGAGAACGCCCCTTCACCCCACTGCATTAGGGTGATGAGGCGTCCTCAGCCGCTGAAGAACTATAGAGGTACTTCGTGCCCTCGCACGCTCCGGGAAAGAATCGCGCCGAACGACTGCCGCTCTCGCGGCCTCACTCGCGCCGCCGGCGCCCCGTGGGGTTTGCGTGCGTCTTTACTCTCAAACACAACCTCGAAAGTAACTCTATAGATTTCTGCCATCGGTGATTGGTTGCGCGGTGCATGAATCCGGCTCGGGTCTGACATGACCGGTCAGGGTCCCGTCCAATCTGTCTCCCCACTTTATCGCTGCCACGATATCAGCGCTGGTCAGTGCGCTATGGGGAGTGTGTCCGCTGGTTTTCTCGCGGCACAGCAAAAGTATTCCAGGAGTTTTTGAAAAAATCTACAGGGTAAGTTTTTACCCTAAAATGCACTATTTTGAGCATAGTTCAAGGTGAAGTTGATGCTCTGTGGACTCTTGAAATCAAAAGTTGGTTTATGTGGGTTTGTGGCGTATTAGCACCTGGGAAATATTGTGAATAACACCTTTAGCGCACCTTCAAGTCTCAGCCTTAATCTGAGTCATTCATGCACAAAAATGCAAAACTGGTGCTCAAAAGGTGAGGGGAAACACTTAAAGAAATTTTGTCAAAAAGGCCACTAAATCCCCTCCATTAGCCCTTATAGGCATCATCCCGTCGGTTTGACAGACAGTCAGTGACAGACAGCCAGGAGAGCTAGTTTCACCGGGCGCGAGGCAACGGATTACAACCTAGCGGATATACAGCCCAGTAGATACAGTTCAGCCCCGCAGTGCAGTACTGCGGGGCTGAACTGAAAACTTAGCTGAACCGAAAACCTATGCGGCAGGTGACACCCTGGTGGGCAACAACCTGGCGGCTACTTACCCTATGAGCTACTCGGCGGGGCCGACCAATATCTACTCGGCGGGGCCGACCAGCGGGCCGACCTCCTCCTGTCCGAGCAGTTCGCCGGAGGCACGCAGGTCGTCCTGAATGTCCAGGAGCATGGACACCGCGTGGGTTGCGCCGTCTCGGTCGCCAACCTCCACGGTGTGGGTGAGCCACTGGGCGATCGCGAACTCTGCGTAGAAGTTCGCGCGCTGCGCCAGATAGGCGTCGGGTAGCTGAGGCATCTGCTGGCGGTACACCTCGATTGCCTCGTCGGTGAAGTCGATGTCCTGGCAGGAGTACAGCCACGCGAAGTCCTGCGCGGGGTCGCCCACGTGCACCTCGGACCAGCCGGTGACCTCCACGATGTGCGCCTCCGTAGGAGTCACGTGCAGTACGAGGTTCTCTGCGCCCATGTCGCCGTGGACCACACGCGGGCGGAACTGCCACATGGGTCCGGGGGAGAGCACAGCACGCCAGTGCGCGAGCAGGTCGGCGGGCACCTTACCGGTTGCGGCGGCACGCTCGAGCTCGGCGTTCTTGCGCAGGCAAATCTGCTCCGAAGAGTAGGAAGGCAGGTCGGCTTCGTAAATGATGTCTTCGGGCATCACGTGCAGGGTCGCGATGTCCTTGGCGATGATGGACGCCAGGGAGGGGCGGCGCGCCGCAACTTCGCGGCGGCTCAGCTCGGCGAGCTGGTCCACGTCGTAGATGGTGCCGGGGATGTGCGTGTACACGAACACGTTGCCGCCCGCGTAGGGTACTGTGCCGGCGACGGTGGGTACGGCAAAGGGCAGTCGGGCGCGCAGACCGGGGCTGAACGACTGCAGGATGAGGTGTTCAGCTTCCAGACGCATGCTGGCGTCGGGGCGGCGCGGGGCGCGCACTCGCCAGCGGCGACCGGTGGAGTCGGCGATGATTGCCGAGTCGAAGTCGTCGCTGTCTTCGCGGACCGGTTCGGCGCCGACGGGGTAAATCCCGGGCACTCCGGCGGAGACGATGGCTGCTAGCTGAAGGGGAGATAAAGTCACGGGTTAAGGTTACCAAACCAATGTGTGCCGTTTAGTAGTTTTTGGGATCTTTATGCCAAGTGGTGAAGATACTTGTGGACAAGCCTAAACGTGCTCGCCTGCGCTGCCTGTTGAGCTTCTACTTGCCCACTCCAAAAGAGGCGGGTTCCTCACGCTCTGAATGAAAGCAACAGCTAAGAAACCGCGGCGGGTCTGGAGAACACAGTCTGGGAGAATACAATGGAAGACCGGCTATCACCGCCTCGCGCACCCGCATACACACATGTCCGTATGCCCGCGCGAGCGCATGCCGCCTGCCCGTATCGCCCGCCTTACTGATGGAGCATTATGACCGCCACACCTCAGCAGCCTCAGCATATGATCTCCACAGACGATATCCTCGCCGGGCTTGACCCGGATCAGCGTGCGGTCGCCACCGAACTGGACGGCCCCATGCGCGTGCTGGCGGGTGCCGGTACCGGTAAGACCCGCGCGATTACGCACCGCATCGCCTACGGTATTGCGATCGGTCGCTACCAGGGCCCGCGCGTACTCGCCCTGACCTTCACCCTGCGCGCGGCGGAGGAGATGCGTACCCGCCTGCACCAGCTGGGTGCGCACGGCGTGCAGGCGCGTACCTTCCACTCGGCGGCGCTACGTCAGCTGGCGTATTTCTGGCCGCAGGTGGTGGGCGGTACGTTCCCGTCCATCGTGCAGAATAAGGCAGCGCTCATTACGGAGGCGGCGAACCGTCTGCGCATCAGCACGGACCGTTCCCTGCTGCGTGATTTGGCGTCGCTGATTGAGTGGGCGAAGGTTCAGCTGCTCACCCCGGACACCATCATGCAGCGTCTGAGCGAGAAGCAGCTGCCCTCGGCGGTTACCCCGCAGAATATGCAGCGTATTTTCCAGGCGTATGAGGATTTGAAGGATGAGCGTAACCTCATCGATTTTGAGGACGTGCTACTACTGACCATCGCCATGCTGGAGGAGGACGAGAAGCTCGCCGCGACCGTCCGCAACCAGTACCGCCATTTTGTGGTGGACGAGTACCAGGACGTCTCCCCGCTGCAGCAGCGTCTGCTGGATGTGTGGCTGGGCGGCCGCGACGATATTTGCGTGGTGGGCGACGCCTCCCAGACGATTTACTCTTTTACCGGCGCGACCAGCCGTTACCTGCTGGATTTCGCGCGCCGGTACCGTGGCGCGCACACGGTGAAGCTGACCCGCGACTACCGTTCCCATTCGCAGGTGGTGGAGTTGGCGAACCGCCTGTTGGCGGCGCGTCGTCCGCATCCGGATTCGAGCCCGCATTCGTGGGCGCCGCCGCTGGAGCTGATGTCTCAGCGCGGCCCCGGCGTGGATGTGGAGTGGTTCGGTTACGCGGATGATGAGCAGGAGGCTACCGGCATTGCCGAGGACATCCGCGACCTGATTGAGAAGGACGGCGTGCCGCCTTCTGAGATTGCGGTGCTGTTCCGCACGAACGCGCAATCGGCGGCGATTGAGTCTGCGCTGGCTTCCGCCCACATTCCGTACCAGCTGCGCGGCGCGGAGCGTTTCTTTGAGCGCCCCGAGGTCAAGCAGGCGATGCTTGCCCTGCGCGGTTCGGCGAAGTCCACGGACGGTACCGAGGACGTCACCCGCTACACCCGCGACGTGCTCGGCGGCCTCGGATATAAGGAGGAGGGCCCCCTTTCGGGAGGTGCCACCCGCCAGAAGTGGGAGTCCCTCGCCGCCCTGGTGCACATGGTGGATATGATGGCGCAGCACCGCCAAGAGCAGCTTCAGGAGCACCGCGCGAACCCGCGCCCGGGCGTGCCCGAGCCGCTACCTTTGACCATGCACGAGGTGGTGGCGACCCTGAATCACCGTAGTGAATTCAACGACGCACCGCAGGTCAACGGTGTAACCCTCGCCTCCTTGCACGCGGCTAAGGGCCTGGAGTGGGACGCCGTGTTCCTGTGCGGCCTGAACGAGGGCCTCATGCCCATCACTTTTGCGACCACCCCGGACGAGGTGGATGAGGAGCGCCGCCTGCTGTACGTGGGTATTACGCGCGCCCGCAAGTACCTGTGGCTGACCTGGACCATGACCCGCACCGTGGGCGGTCGCGGTCAGCGTAAGCGTTCGCGTTTCCTGGACGATATTGATCCGGCGAAGCGCCGCCGCAGGGCTGAGAGCGCCGGCTCCTCGTATAGTCAGCCTCGTGGCGCACAGCCCCGTGCCGCACAGCCCCGCCGTTCGTCGAAGGGAAGAGGAGATTATGGCTCAGCGTTTTAAGCGTGAGATTCTGCCCGCCACCGAGGACCGCCCGCAGATTGAGCTGGTCCGCTCGGCGCGCCGCACCCGCACCATCAGCATGCAACGCGACGGTGTGGATGAGCACGGCAACCCCGCCTACCGCCTGCTCATTCCCGCCGCGAGCACGAGTGAAGAGGTTGACGAGCATATTGCCCGCCTGTTGCCGCGCATTCAGCGTCGTGCCGCCCGCCGTGAGCGTGCCACGCAGCTGACGGTCACGGACGAGTACCTGCGCTCCCGCGCCCTGCACCTGGCGCAGAAG
>CAUUAD010000100.1:0-5497 GCA_963542785.1 Rothia mucilaginosa | reverse complement strand
GGGCGAATAACTACCTACTATCCCAGGTTAAGCTATGAAAAACTAAAGTTTTTTCGACCATAACCTGAGAGTTTCCAGAGAATGCGTGACAGGGTGCGAGCGCGCCCACCCGCCCCCAGAATGTTATGGTGAGCTCATAGCGCATCAAAGAAGGGCAGATACCTTGAACACCAGTATGAGCGTGCCGCCTCTCGGCTACGGTTTTCACCTCACGAACACTCCCCTGCCGCCACTGCAGGAGGTTCTGGAAAACCTGTTCACGGTCGAAATTCCGATGACGGTCACCTTCCGCGGGGTCAATAGCCGCCAGAGCGCGCTGATTCGCGGCCCGCACGGCTGGGGCGAGTTCGCACCCTTCCTCGAGTACGGCGCGCAGGAGTCTGCCGCGTGGCTTGCCTGCGCGCTGGAGGCGGCGTGGCTGCCCACCCCGGAGCCGGTGCGTACGCGCATCCCGCTGAACGCGACCCTGCCCGCGGTACCGGCGGAGCGTGTGCCGGAGGTACTCGCCAAGTACGAGGGTGAGATTCAGGAACTCAAAATCAAGGTAGCTGAGAAGGGCCAGAGCCTCGCCGACGATATTGCCCGCGTGACGGCGGCACGAGATGCGCTCCCGAGTGCACGCCTGAAGGTGGACGCGAACATGGGCTACACCCTCGCCGGTGCCCTTGATGCACTGCGCAAGCTCTGCGAGTACGGCATTATTTACGCCGAGCAGCCGGTGGCATCCATTGAGGATATGGCTGCGCTCCGCTTTGCCATTGCTAAGGAGGGGCTGCCCGCCCGCATTGCCGCGGACGAGTCGATCCGCAAGGCGGAAGACCCGCTGAAGGTGGCGCGCGCGAACGCCGCGGACCTGATGGTTATTAAGGCGGCACCGTTGGGCGGTGTACGCCGTGCGCTCGCGCTGGTGGAGCAGGCGCAGCTTCCGGCGGTAGTTTCTTCTGCGCTGGAGTCTTCGGTGGGCATTGCCACCGGTGCCTCTCTGGCGGCCTCCCTACCGACTTTGAGGTACGGGTGCGGTCTGGGCACGGTCTCCCTCATGGCTGAGGACGTCACCGACGAGCCGCTCATCGCCCGCGACGGGTTCATGGACCTGCGCACCATCACCCCCAGCCCGCAGCGTCTGGAGCGTCTTGCCACCGATGAGCAGACTCGCCAGTGGTGGGTGGATCGCGTCACCGCCTGCTATCGGGTACTGGAACGCGCCTGCGGACTGTGAAGACTGTAGTTGTCAAGGTCGCGCCTGTGAAGGGTAACCATAACTGAATGAAAAACCTTACGGCATTAGAATGGTACGGTGACTGAAAACCGCTCAACCCCCGCCATGCTCACCGCAGTATCCGTGCTCGATTCGCTGATTCGTGCCGGTATGCGGCATGTTGTCGTGTCTCCGGGATCCCGCAGCGCACCTCTTGCGTACGCTATTGCCGCCGCCGCTGAAGCCGGCGCGCTCATTGCGCATGTGCGCGTGGACGAGCGAAGTGCAGCCTTTACCGCCCTGGGTATTGCCAAGGCCTCCGGCCAGCCCGTGGGTCTGGTGTGCACCTCCGGTACGGCACTGGGCGAGTACGTGCCCGCCGTCATGGAGGCGTACCACGCCGGCGTGCCCCTGGCGGTGCTGAGTGCCGACCGCCCGGAGCGTCTGCGCGGTAGCGGCGTGAATCAGACGACCCGTCAGGCGAGTTTCTTCCATCCTTTTGTGCGTGCTGAAGCTGATCTGACTTCCTACCCCGAGCAGGTGGAGGGCGAGCAGACTCAGGCTTTTGCTGCCTGCCTGAATGCGCTGACCGGTCGTAGCGCCGAGCACTGGCGCAAGCACTCGGCGGAGCCGATTGGCCCGGTGCACCTGAACATTTGTTTCGATACGCCGCTAACCCCCTCTGGCCGTTTTGCGCAGATGTTGCCGCAGTGGGCGCAGAGCCTGCTGGAAGATTACGACCCGCAGGCTGAGGGCCGCGCCCGCGCCGCCCGCGCTGAGGGTTCCGGCCTCTCCAGCGCTGAGCAGCGTTGGCTTCTGGAATCTTTGGAAACGCAGGCGGACCTGGTGGAGTTCACCCCGGCGCACCGCACCGTGGTGGTTGCCGCTGACGGTGCCGGCGAGTTTGCGGCAGAGTTCGCGCGCGTGCTGAACCTGCCGCTGTTTGCCGAGCCCTCCTCCGAGGCGCGCCACGGCGTAACCTCCATTCCCCACTACCCGCAGTTGCTCGCTGATGGTTCGTTCGCCCCCGCTGCCCAGATTGAGCGTGTGGTGCTCTTTGGACACCCGACGCTCTCACGCCCGATTACGGCACTGCTGGAACGCGAAGATATTCAGTGCGCGTTCTACGCCCCGCGCCGCGCCAGCTGGTACGAGCCGGGCGCTCGCTCCTTCGTGGAACTGTCGACCCCGCACGAGCTTGCCGAGTTTGCGTGCGCATCCTCTGTTGCCGCCGATGAGCTGGTAGACGATTTGAGCTGGCTAGAGCAGTGGGTTACCCCGGCACGCGAGCTACAGGATGAGTGCCTGCGCGCCATTGCCGCCTACGAACACCCCGGTGCCGAGAGTTCGGTTGACTACACCGATTACCGCAACCGCACCGCTGGCCGCTCCTACGCCCGCCGCGTCTGGCAGGATGCGGTGGCTCAGCGCCGCCTCATGGTGCTGGGTTCCTCAAACCTGGTGCGTGATTTGGATGCGGCGGCCCCCGCCCTGGGTGAGCCCGCCCCCGCGCGCGTGTTTGCGAACCGCGGCCTTGCCGGTATTGACGGCACCATTGCGACCGCTATTGGTGTGTCCCTGTCGGGCTACTACCCCGCCGGCGTGGATGAGAACTCCCGCCCGGTCGTTGGTGGTGCCGCCCTGCCGGTGACCCTGCTGTGCGGCGACCTGACCTTCCAGCACGATGTTTCCTCACTGAACCTACCGAACACGGAGCTTCTGCCCGAACTGCGCGTTGAGGTCTTTGACGATGCCGGCGGCGGTATTTTCACAACCCTTGAACACGGCGATATGGCTCGTCAGGAGCAGTTTGCCGCCGCTGTAGACCGCTTCTTCACGGTGGCTGCCGCCCCGAACACTGATTTGGCTCGTATGGCTGCCGGTTTTGGGCCCGAATCGGGTATTGAGGTGCGCATTCACACACCCTAAAGCCGCACACAAAGGCTGCGGGCTATGCCCCACGCGCGGGGTTCACCGATATACTGAAAACTATCCGTGCCGTAGCCTTCCGTGGCTGAATCTAGCCGGTCGTAGCGGTTTCACTCACCGCTGCCTTCGCGTTTTTCTGCGCGCCTGCTGATGCAAGGCACCCTATCTATCATTTATTGACATTCACGCTCTCGCCGCTGATGCACACCGCACGCGACCCGAGGTTTTACCCCGGTGAGCCCGGTACATGCGGCGGGCGTTGCTCCCAAGGATTCTCATGAGCTCACTCGATATTATTGTTGCTGTCCCCTCCGGAGCCGGTTGGGTTCCCGTACACGCCATGGCGGAGCTTCTCGCCCGCTACACCGGCGGCACCGTACACACCGTGGATGTGGGCGCATCCCTCAGCAAGGAGACCAAGCTTCTGGCGCGCCTGCCCCGCCTCAAGGGCGGTTCCAAGCGTTGCCTGGTTATTGCTTCTGATCCTGGTCAGCTGTACGCCATTTCGCAGCGTTCCTTCGCGTTCCGCCGCTACGGCGCTATCTACGGCTGGGTGATTGATAGCTTCTGGGATGACCGTATTCCCGCGGTTGCTAAGTCCTCCACCTACGACCGTATTTTCGTTGCGGATGTTGATGACGTTCAGCCCTGGACCGCCGCGGGCGTAAAGACTCCCGGCGTTCTGCCCTGGGGCGCGGATGTTTGGAGTGCTTTCAGCGACCGTCTGGCTGCGCTGGAATCGAAGAGCACCGACCTGCTACGCGTGGGCCGTCAGCCCGCCGCCTACGAGGACGACGAGGCGACCGCCGCCCTTGCCGGTGAGCTGGGTCTGAGCTTTGAGGGCCGCCCGCCCTTCGGCGCGAACAACCGCGAGTCGGCTCAGCACCTGCAGGATTCGCTGAACCGCGCGAAGTTCCTGCTGGCGTTCTCCACCTCGGTCAGCCCGGCACCCTACACCCACCCGACCAAGGAGTACATTACCGGCCGCTGGACCGATGCGCTGGCTTCGGGCGTGACCGTGGTCGGCAAGGTTCCGAACACGACCACCGTACGCGAGATTCTCTGGGGCGGCGCGACCATCGACATTGACCACGCGGATGCTCGTGCGGGCCTCGCGCAGGTTGCCGAGGCTGCCTCCCGCTGGACTCCGGCACAGGGTGAGCAGCAGATTCGTCAGGCGCTGCAGCGCCTGGATTGGCGTCACCGTTTCGTTCAGCTGTGCGAGGCAATGGGTGAGGTCCCTGCCTCCCTGAAGGCTGATTGCGAGGCAATGCGCGCCCAGTACGTTCAGCACTAAAAACGTCACCTCGCTGAAGGTAAACAGCTGAGGCTATATAAAAGGTGAGGGCTGGTTTCTATCACAGAAACCAGCCCTCACCTGTATTTATGCCCCATGAGGCATATTGCATACGGGGTTTAGTACGATGCCTGACCCAGAGTAATCGGACCCGTGAAACCACTGGTATCCGGGTGCTCCGAATCGAGGTACGCCGCCACCGGTGCGTTCTCCAGCTGAGCCAATCGATCCAGCAGGAAGCGAGTCGCACCCGGCGCATACGGCAGCTTATACATTGCCGCGGTAGTTGCTTCATCCTCACGGTCCAGAGTGGAGGAACGAATCGACTCAATAGCGGTCACCATGGTGTTACGCTCACGCTCCACAAAGGTGCGGTCTACCGGCTCACCGTTACCGGGCACAAACACGCGGTAACGGTCAAATTCGAGCACGGCACCAAGAGTGCCAATCCAACGGTCGGGGAAGGAATCCTCGAAGTAGGGGTCGGTACCCTCTTCAATCAGACCACCCATGAAGAGCACATCTTCAATACCGACCAGAATGTCACCGTCGGTGTGGCCGGGACCCATGTACATGAGGGTTGCGCTACGCTCACCCAGATCAATGGGGGTGAAGGTAATACCGTCACCGCTATTGGCGACCAGGCGGTTGGGAACAACAATATTGGTGGCTGCACCCTGGTGGTGTGCCATTTCCGGTTCGAGCGTCTCGACGTAGGGACGCTGCGCCTCACCGTATTTACGAATTGCACGCGCGGCGCGAGGATGCGCCCAGAATTCTTCGGCACCCATTGCCGCGAAAACATCGTTACCGAAGAAACGCTCATAGTGACCGTGAGTGTTTACGACGGTGATAGGAAGGCGCGTGAGACGGCGAACCTCATCATAGATTTCGGTTGCCTGACGGGGACCTGCGCCGGTATCCACGACAAGTGCCCGTTCCAGTCCGAGGACCAGTCCGGTGTTCAGTCGGTAGTTGTCGGTCGCAATACGGTACACGCCGTCTGCGAGTTCAATAGTACGAGCCATAGATACAACCCTACTGTAATTTTTGGCGACTGAGGGGCTATTCGG
>CAUUAD010000099.1:0-5515 GCA_963542785.1 Rothia mucilaginosa | reverse complement strand
GCCGGGTAGTAGACGCGGCCGAGCTTGCCTTCCTTACGGATCTCAATCTTCGAAGCAATCGGGTGAATCGAAGAGGTCGAACCGTTGATGTAGGAGATGGAGCCGGTCGGCGGAACAGCCTGCAGGTTCTGGTTGTACATGCCGTACTGTGCCACGTCAGCAGCCAGCTGAATCCACTCTTCACGGGTGGGGATGTGGTGCTTAGCGAACAGTTCGCGGGTACGCTCGGTCTGCGGTGCCCATTCCTTCTCAATGTACTTTGCGAAGAACTCACCGGATGCGTACTTCGAGTTCTCGAAGCCCTCGAAACGCTGGCCGCGTTCCTTAGCAATCTGCATGGAGGTGCGGATTGCGTGGTAGGCGACGGTGTAGAAGTACATGTTGGTGAAGTCCAGCGCTTCTTCGGAACCGTAGTAGACGTGCTCGCGTGCCAGGTAGCCGTGCAGGTTCATCTGGCCCAGACCCACGGCGTGGCTCATGTTGTTGCCGCGCTCGATGGAGGGTACGGAGCGGATGTCAGACTGGTCGGAGACGGAGGTCAGCGAACGAATCGCGGTTTCCACGGTCTTGCCGAAGTCTTCGCCGTCCATGGTCAGTGCAATGTTCAGCGAACCGAGGTTGCAGGAGATGTCCTTACCGACGGTCTCGTAGCCGAGGTCAGCGTGGTAGGTGGACGGCTCAGAAACCTGCAGAATCTCGGAGCACAGGTTGGACATGATGACCTTACCGGCGATGGGGTTCGCGCGGTTGACGGTGTCTTCGAACATCACGTACGGGTAGCCGGACTCGAACTGGATCTCTGCGATGGTCTGGAAGAACTCGCGTGCGTTGATCTTGCTCTTGGTGATGCGTGCATCGTCGACCATCTCGTAGTACTTCTCGGAGACGTTGATGTCGGAGAAGGGCACGCCGTAGATGCGTTCCACATCGTACGGGGAGAAGAGGTACATGTCCTCGTTCTTCTTGGCCAGCTCGAAGGTGATGTCGGGGATGACAACGCCCAGGGAGAGGGTCTTGATGCGGATCTTCTCGTCAGCGTTCTCACGCTTGGTGTCCAGGAAGGCGTAGATGTCGGGGTGGTGTGCGTGCAGGTACACCGCGCCGGCGCCCTGACGTGCGCCGAGCTGGTTTGCGTAGGAGAAGGCGTCTTCCAGCAGCTTCATGACGGGGATAACGCCCGAGGACTGGTTCTCAATCTTCTTAATGGGCGCACCGGACTCGCGCAGGTTGGTCAGGGCGAACGCCACGCCGCCGCCGCGCTTGGAGAGCTGCAGTGCAGAGTTGATGGAGCGGCCGATGGACTCCATGTTGTCTTCCATGCGCAACAGGAAGCAGGAGACGAGCTCGCCGCGCTGCTTCTTACCTGCATTGAGGAAGGTCGGGGTTGCCGGCTGGAAACGGCCGGAGATGATCTCGTCGACGATGTCTTCGGCGAGCTTCTCGTTGCCTTCTGCCAGCAGCAGTGCGACCATGCAGACGCGGTCTTCAAAACGCTCCAGGTAGCGCTGACCGTCGAAGGTCTTGAGCGCGTAGGAGGTGTAGAACTTGAAGGCACCCAGGAAGGTCGGGAAGCGGAACTTCACGGCGTAGGCGCGCTTGAACAGGTTCTTAATGAACTGGAAGTTGTACTTGTCGAAGAGTTCCGGCTCGTAGTACTGGTTCTCGATCAGGTACTCGATCTTCTCTTCCAGGTCGTGGAAGAAGACGGTGTTGTTGTTGACGTGCTGCAGGAAGTACTGACGTGCAGCCTGGCGGTCTGCATCGAACTGAATCTGGCCGTTCTCATCGTAGAGGTTCAGCAGCGCGTTCAGCTCGTGGTAGCTCATACCCTTGAACTTCTCGGGTACGCTCTTGCCGTTGTGGCTCGCACCGAGAGTTTCTAGTGCTGAGGGCAGTTTTGCGTCCAAAATGCTTCCAATCCTTCGTTGACTTTTTCTACATCTGAATCGGTGCCCATGAGCTCAAACTTGAAGAGCACGGGCACATCGCACTTCTTGGCGACAATGTCTGCCGCGATGCCGAAGAGCGGACCAAAGTTGGTGTTGCCGGAGCCAATCACACCGAGCATGTGGTTGCGATTCTGCTCCACGTTCAGGAATTTAACCACCTGCGGGGGAACGTTACCGGCGCCTTCAGGCTTGCCGTAGGTGGGGACGATAAGCACGAACGGCTCATCAAGAATGAGGGTGTCTTCGCCGGTGCGCAGCGGCAGGCGGAGGCGGCGGGCACGAATCTTCTCCACGAACTTGTGGGTGTTACCGGAGATGGAGGAGAAGTACACGATGAGCGGCGCTGAGTCGTCCAGGACCTCGGTCGCTCGACCCTCGGAAGCATTGCGTGCATCCATAAGAATCTTGCGGATTTCTGCGTGCTCGTCGACGGGGTTGGGCGTGAGGGCGGTGCTCAACGTGTAATCCTTATCTCGTGTGCCGGTGTGAGTTCCGTACCGATTTTTCCGTTTGTACGGGTTCGGCAGGGTTGTTAGGCTGCCAGAGCGTTGATCTTGTCGGGCTGGAAGCCGGACCAGTGCTCGTCACCTGCAATGACAACGGGTGCCTGCATGTAGCCGAGGGACTTGACCATTTCGAGGGCCTGAGCGTCTTCGGTGATATCAACCTTGGTGTAGCTGATACCCTTCGCGTCGAGGGCGCGGTAGGTCATGTTGCACTGGACGCACTGGGGCTTGGTGTACACGGTCACTACCATGGGAGTGCCTCTTACTTTCTCCCGCTCAGGCGGGGTTATCTCGTGAATGAATCTGGCGTGTTTCGTTTGTGGTTCACCACGTGTTGTTTACGGCGAGCGCGGTGCTGTCCGCTACCCCTCCTAATGGGGTGTGGCAGTTTCTTGCACTGGGGCAGGACGCTCAAAAGTGCCGTAGTGGTGGAACCGAGTATTAATACTACATCTAGTGTCGAGATTTTTCTTCACCACAAGATGATGTGGTGCAAGGGTCGTGTTTCGTTCGATAAACCCACAGCTGAACCCACTTAAGAGGGGGTGCCTACAGCTTATCCACACCCTACCGCGAGGCTAGTTCGTTGGATTTTCGCGGGGTGCGCCGGGTTATCCACAGGTGGGGTTTAAGTTGGTCAGGATTTTTAAGGGTTCATTCGCCCGCTGAGTTGAGGTTTAGTTAACCTCATGTATGCTTTCGGGGGCATAAAACCCGGCAGATTCGGGCTTGATTTTAAAGAGATCTTAACTCTCGCCCGTTCTTGCGCGGAACGGCGCGGTTTTAAAGCAGAACGGACTTTCTTAAAGGCGGGGGTTAACCCCCTTCGAGCGGGTTTAAGCTATGTGATTAAGGCTGTAGAAAAGATTTTTAACTCTTTTTCAGCAGCCGGTGTGTCGTGGGTTTAAGTTGGTTAATTCCGGTGAAACACCAAAACCCACCGCATATACCGGTATTTCACGGTATTCACGGTGGGTTTACTGGGTATCAGCGCTGGTTTTAGCAACCGGCGAGCAGTAACCGGCTAGAAATCAATCAGGCCCAGCTCGCGCAGCTTCTTACTGAGCGTTACGCCGTCGGTGGCTTCAATCCACAGCGGCGAGCGCATCATCTGTTCGGCACGGTAGTCGCTCCACACGCGACCGGAGGCGAGCATGGTCTCCCCCACCGTCAGGTTGCGGATGACGATTGCCGCGACGTTGTCGGGGTAGCGTACCGCGAAGCCGTTGTAGATGTACGGGTCGCGCTGCCCGTCGTCACCGACGAGGATCCACTTCATCTGCGGGAATTCCTCGGCGAGTCGGCGCAGGGACTCGACCTTGTGGTTGGTTCCGGAGCGGAACCAGCGGTCGGGGGTGGGGCCCCAGTCGGTCAGCAGGAACGTGCCGCGCGGGTAGCCGTTGCGGCTGAGGAAGCGGCGCAGGGTCGGGGTGATGTTCCAGGCGCCGGTGGACAGGTACATGAACGGCGCATTCGGGTGACTGCGGCGGATACGGTCGGTCATGACCGCCATGCCGGGGGTGGGGATGCGTGCGTGCTCGTCGAGGATGAAGGAGTTCCAGGCGGCGACAAGGGGGCGCGGCAGCATGGTGACCATGACGGTGTCGTCGACGTCCATGATGACGCCGAGCTTCTGGCTTTCGGGAACGATGTAGACGCTGGTTGCTACGGCGCGGGAGCCGGGCACGTACATGATGACTTCGTGGATGCCGGGTTCCAGGTCGATGCTGAGTTTGACGTCGAGCACGCCGCCGCGGTCGGTGTACGCCTCATACTTGGTGCCGTCGATGACGATGGTGACGGGCGCATCGGACATTGCGGTGGCGGTGAAGGAGCGCCAGCCGCGCATGGGGTTGGCGGTGTCTTGGGTGCCTTCTACGACCTGTAGCAGGCGTTCGAGGTTGACCGTCTTGTAGAGTGCGCGGGCGATGATGCGGACCCAGCCGGGGTTTCCTTCGGAGGCGGCGCGTCCGTAGCCTTCGGTGGGCACGAGGATAGGCTCGCGTCCGGCGGCGATGGCACGCTTTTCACGCCACCTGTGCAGCCGGTCTGCAACACGGTAGCCGATGTTGACTGCCTCGTCGGCAGCATCGTTCACAAGGTTGCGCAGTTCGTGAGTGCCCAAATTCTCCATCCCACTAGTGTAGCGGAGCGTTACGGGCTTGCGGCTTTAGGATTTTGTGTTCTTATACCTAGTTTTTATACCTATTAATACTGTGGTGCTGAGCGCGGGGTGTGATGTGCACATTATTTAGGGTGTATTCGCTGTTCAGATTCGTTCCTTGCAGGTGGGGGCGTTATCCTGGAGAGTATGACCCACTCACAGCCTAACCGCCGACTTTTTGTGCTCGGCACTGCTATGCTTCCGCTGATTGCTGCCTGCTCGAAGAAGTCGAATGACTACGACGGCACCAGCGGTAATTTCACTCCGTATCAGGCTGGCGGCGAGACCTCTGCTGCTGCTACTCGCCCCGCACCCACGAATTCGCCGACGGTTGCCGCTGCTGGCAACCCGGTTGATAAGCCGCGCGAATGGCCCGGCGTTGGCAATTCCCTCGTTGGTGACGGCAAGTATGTTGCGTGGACTGTTGATGACGGCGCAAGCCCGGAGGCGATTCGCGGCTACGCTGAGTTCTCGAAGCGTACGAATACTCGCCTGACCTTCTTCATTAACGCTTCTTACACCGGTTTTAAGGAGCATGTGTCGTTGTTGCGTCCGCTGGTTCAGAGCGGCCAGATTCAGGTTGCGAACCACACGTACAACCACGCTGACCTGACCACCCTGGATGCTGAGGGTGTGAAGGAAGAGCTGCAGCGTAACGAAGACGAGATTATGAGCATGTTCGGTGTCTCGTCGAAGCCGTACTTCCGCCCGCCCTACGGCCGCTACAACGATGCGGTGCTGAAGGCTGCCGGTGAGATTGGTTTTACCCGCCCGGTCATGTGGAACGGCACTACCGGTGACGAGGCGAAGACCAGCTCCCGTGTGATTTACATGCGTTGCATCCGCTACATGTTGCCGCAGCAGATTGTGCTGGGTCACCTGAACTACGAGACGAT
>CAUUAD010000098.1:0-5773 GCA_963542785.1 Rothia mucilaginosa | reverse complement strand
ATCTTGCCCTCGTAGCCGGAGGCGCGCAGTGCCGCCACCAGCTCGGAGTAGTAGGTCGGTTCCAGACCCGGAGGCAGCGAACCAGCCAAAACCACCCAGTCGGCGCCCTTGGAACGCTCAACCACCAGCTCGTCCAGCTTCTGACGCAGTTCAGCGTCAAAAACGGTGCCGGGGGCGTTCAGCTTGGTGGTGGTGCCATCCGGGTCAACCACGGTGATGTTCGAGCGAATCGGCTCACCGGTGGGCAGGTTAGCGAACTCAACGTCCACAGCCTGCAGTGCGGTCAGCACCGGGTCGGTGGCTTCACCGGGCACAATGGCGAGGGTCGGCACGCCGGAAACCTGCAGGGCGCGGGAAATATTCACGCCCTTGCCACCGGGATCCTGTACGGCACCGACAGCACGCTGCACGGCACCGTGGGCCAGGGGCGCGCCGAGTTCAATGGTGCGGTCCAGGCTGGGGTTGGCGGTCAGAGTAATAATCATTAGGCAATCACAATCTCAACGTTTGCGGCCTCGAGTGCCTGACGGAGGGCACCTTCGGGCTCGCGATCGGTAATGAGGGTGTCAATATCCTCAAATCCAGCGAAGCGGACCAGGGATTCCTGACCGAACTTCGCGGAGTCACAGAGCAAGACCACGCGGCGGGCCGCCTTGCAAATTGCGGTCTTGACGATGGCTTCGTTCATGCCGGGGGTGGAGATGCCGAAGTGGGCTTCAATGCCGTTGGCACCGATGAAAGCAATATCGGGGCGCATGGTGCCGAAGTGCTCTGCGGCGCGTGCACCAACAGCAGCCCAGGTCATCTTGCGCAGCTGGCCGCCAACCAGTTCAAGGGTGACACCCTCGGCTTCGGCGAGCTTGACTGCAATGTGCAGTGCGTGGGTGATGATGATGCGGTCGTTGCCGGTCTTGAGGCTGAAGTTCTCGGCGCCGATGTGGTCGGCGAGAATTTCGATGGTGGAGCCTGCGTCCAGGACAATGGAGCCCGCCTCGGAGTCGCGCAGCATCTGGTATGCCTTGGTGGCGATGCGGCGCTTCTCGGGGGTGTTCATGCCCTGTCGGGAGGAGATGGAGGACTCCAGGGAGGTGGACTGCTCAATGGTGACAGCACCACCGTGAACACGGCGGAGCTTACCTGCCTCTTCCAGTGCGGCGAGGTCACGACGCACGGTCTCCATGGTCACATCGTAACGACGTGCAAGGTCAGCGCCGTTGACACGACGTGCGGAGGCAACAAGCTTTGCAATTTCGGCACGGCGTTCTTCTGCGAACATAACTCTGGTGTTCCTTTGGGCTAGTGGGAGGAAATCTGTGCGTTCTTTTCTGCGTTCTGCTCGGCTTTCAGGACCGTGAGAGACATGGTTTCAGCGAACCGACAGAACGCTTTAGGGTAATACTTGATTTTATGTGGGTTTTTGTGGGCAAGTCAATATAAAACGCTGTATTTGCCGGAATATTACCCGAATGTTCCCTACCGAAACCACACCCATTTGCGAGCTGTTGCCTGTTTATGTCTGTTTGACCTAATGAACTGTTGGGTTTTCCCGCTCCCTCACCATTCCCACAGTGTCCAACACCTACACGGCGCCCTCACAGGGCAAAAAGTGGAGGCGCCGGCTCCGAAAATCCTCGAAACCAGCGCCTCCACCAGCAGAACATATGCAATTAATGCGCGCTTATTTGGGTGCTCGTTTACTTGCCCTTGCGTTCGCGACGCACGCGACGCCAACGATGCACACCCAAAGCACCCGCCGCACCCAGCAGTGCACCCGAACCGTTCATCAGCACATCCACCGGGTCGCCGGTGCGATCAGGCATGAAACTCTGAATCGTCTCAATGCAGGCGCTGACCAAAAATCCCGAGTACAGCACGTGCGGGCGAGCCTTCGGCTTGAGCAGCAGGGCGAAAAGAAAACCGCCCGGAATGAACATGATGACGTTCGAGAGCTGCTCAATGCTCGAATAGGTGATGAACGCAGGCAACCAACCCTCGGAGTGGCCGGTATCCAAAAACTGCGCCAGGCGGCCGCCCATCTCGTTATCGTCCACGTGCACGGGGGCGAACACGATACTCGCCACCACCGCGCAGTACAGCGCCGTGACGGGCCAGAGAATCAGCCGCCACACCCGAGCGCCAGACCAACCTTTACCAAACAAGGCGACCCACCTCGTCGAACTGCTTGGTCGAGTCCCACGCGAACAGGCCCGGCACGTCAATCGTGAGCGGTTCGGCGTTCGGCACGGTCACGGTCCACTCTTCACCGGCTGCGGCGGAGAGGGCGCGGCGAATAAAGCTGCCGTGGCTGACGGCGATAATCTTCTGGTCGCCGGAGTCTTCTGAGAGTTCACGCACGATATTGCGCAGGGTGCGCACCGCACGAATGTACACGTCACGTTCGGATTCCACGTTCGGGTAGTAGCGTTCCGGGGCGCGGCGTTCGGGGGCGGGAATGTCCAGGCCTTCGCCGGCACCGTAGGCGCGTTCGACCAGTTCGGGGTAGGTCTTGTGAACCTGCAGGTCGAAGTGCTCACCGACCAGCTGCGCGGTCTCGTGGGCGCGGGAGAGCGGCGAGGACACCAGCACAGTGAACTCCAGACCCATGTCGGCGAGCTTCTTGCCGGTGGTGCGTGCCTGCTCGCGGCCGGTGTCATTGAGCGGAATGTCGGTGATGCCCTGCATCAGGTTTGCCTTGTTCCAGTCGGTCTGGCCGTGACGGATCAGGGTGAGGGTCGTGTTCTCGGCACCCGCCGGGACCTCTTCGGGGCTCAGCTCGGGTTCCAGGTGCTGCACAACCAGGCGGTCGATCGCGTCGTCCAGGTACTGCAGGGGAACCTCGGTCAGGGAGGCGTTCACCGGGATCGGGTAGATGCCGTCCTCGTTGAGCAGTTCGGGGTGGCGTTCAGCGACCAGGGCGGTCACGACCATGGCAATCAGCATGCCGTGCGCGGCGACCACAACGGTCTGGCCCTCATATTCGCGGCGGACGCGGTTCAGCGCCGCGAGGGAGCGGGCGAGGAAGTCCTTCTTCGGTTCCACATTGAAAGCATTGTTGGACTGGCGGGAGGCGAGAATCAGCTCGCGGGTAGCGATCTGGCCTTCCAGGTCGCCAAAGGAACGTTCCTGGAAGCCGTCAACGGCACCGCGGTAGGGTACGCCCAGGCCTTCGGCTACGATTTCGGCGCTTTCTACGGCGCGGGAAAGGGGCGAGGAGACGATAGCGTCCACGGTGGTGCCCTCAGCTGCTGCCTGCTGCAGGGCGCCAATAGCGGTGCGGACCTGCTCCCTGCCGGTGTCGTTGAGGGGGATGTCGGTGCCGCCCTGGAAGCGGTGGTCAATGTTCCAGTCGGTCTGGCCGTGGCGTAGGAAGATGATGCGGGTTCCTGCCTCGGGGTCGGCTACCGGAGTGATGATGGGGGTGTTCTGTGCGTCGGTCATCCTTCTAGTATGGCATTGCCCCCGCGCAGTTCAAGGGGGCAAAAGGCGTATTCTCTCATGAAGCGCATTCATACCGCGGTATGAGCTGCGGGGTGGTTGAGCGCCCGGTCGGGCGAATTTTTTCAGGGTTTTCCCATATTTTTCAGCCCCCAGACGGAGGGGTGAGCCGCCAAGAAGCTGAGATGATAGAAGTGTACTTCCGTTAGTTCATACCCAATGAAGGTTGTCATGACGCAGAATCCTCAATCCCAGAACCATCCTCAAACCCAGAACCCGCAGTTCCAGGCTCAGAACCCGTACTCAATGACCCCTCCGCAGGCGGCGCAGCCTGCCGGTCAGTATTCCGCTCAG
The DNA here is from genome assembly GCA_963542785.1 of Rothia mucilaginosa. GTDB lineage: Bacteria > Actinomycetota > Actinomycetes > Actinomycetales > Micrococcaceae > Rothia > Rothia mucilaginosa_G. The sequence continues at coordinate 1,984 of CAUUAD010000098.1, read as the reverse complement.
CAGGCTCAGCCCGGTCAACCTAACCAGCAGAGCCAGGCGGGCTACTATCAGGGTCAGCAGGGCTACCCGGCTCAGGCACCTCAGCAGATGCAGCAGGCGCCCTTCGCGCGCGGCGCGATTATTTCTGCCCGTAACCTGCACAAGTCCTACGGCAATAACCCGGTGCTGCGTAACGTGAGCCTCGATATTTACCCCGGCGAGTCTGTGGCGATTATGGGTCCTTCCGGTTCCGGTAAGACCACCCTGTTGCACGCGCTTTCGGGCATTATCAAGCTCGATGCCGGTTCTGTGCTGTTCAATGGCCCGACCGGTCAGGTGGCGGTGGAGTCCCTCAGCGAGCGTGAGCGCACCTCCCTGCGCGCTAATTCGTTTGGTTTCGTGTTCCAGCAGGGTCTGCTGGTTCCCGAGCTAACTGCGGAGGAGAACGTCTCCCTCGCCGCGATGATTGCCGGTGTTCCCCGCCAGCAGGCGCGTTCCATTTCGGCTGATCTGTTGAACCGTCTGGGTTTGGGGCAGATGCTGGACCGCCGTATGGGTGAGATGTCTGGCGGTCAGGCTCAGCGTGTGGCTATTGCCCGCTCGCAGGTGAACGGCGCCCCCGTGACTTTCGCGGATGAGCCGACCGGCGCGCTGGATTCGAAGACCGCGCGTGAGGTGATGGCTCTGCTGCTGACCATGATTCCGCAGCAGGGTAAGACTCTGCTGGTGGTGACTCACGACCCGAACGTGGCGGCGGCGTGCTCCCGCGTAGTGTACCTGCAGGACGGCCAGATTGTGAGCGATCAGCGCAATAACCAGGGCGGCGTACCCGCGCAGAACAGCCCCCAGAACCTCGGCGCTCAGTCTCAGGCAGGTGCATAATGCAAATCTATGCTCTACTCGCCAAGCGAACCCTATGGAGTTCGCAGGCGATTCTTCCCGTGCTGGCTTTTGCCGCCTCCTCGGCACTGTTTTTGACGGTTGCCGGTGGTGTTCAGGCGCTGAGTACGTGGCTTGAGCACGCCAACGTTGACCACGAACTGGTGAACCTGATGGGCATTCAGAAGCTCTACATGGGTTTGGCGTGGGTTGCCGCTCTGGTGCTGGTTGTTCCGCTCTTTACCCTGGGCGCTTCGGCTGCTCGTTTGAGTGCCCGCCGCCGTGATGAGCGTCTTGCGTCCCTGCGCCTGATTGGTGCTTCTACGACCCTGATTGTGGGTCTGTCTGTTGCGGACGCGCTGGTGTACTCTTTCGTGGGTTTCATCATCGGTCTGCTGCTTTACCTGGTGCTGATTTTCCCGTTCGGCGCTTTGCACTTCATGAACGTTCCGCTGGGTGCTGAGAATATGCTCCTGCCGGTGAGCACGATCTTCTACTGCTTCCTGGGTTGTATGGTTCTGGCGGCTCTGAGCTCCCTGTTCGGTTTGGCGAAGGTCAGCATCAGCCCGCTGGGTGTGCGTACCCGCGCGAAGGCTGGTTCCGCAGGTTACATTGCTCTGGGTATCGGTGTTGTTCTGGTCATTGCCGTGATGATTCTGGCATCGACCTCGAAGGGTTTTAGCATGTTCTCGCCCTTCCAGGACGGCGGTGCCGATAGCGCGATTAAGAACCTGGCGATTTTCATTGCTCTGCCGGGTCTGCTGATGATGGTTGCTATCGACCTGATTGGCACCTTCCTGGTGTGGGCATACGCCAAGATTCGTGTGCGCATGACCCAGAAGGCGTCGGTTCTGCTGGGTTACCGTGCGGTGCTGGAGTCCCCGCGCGGGGCGTGGCGTCAGGTTTCGGGTGTGGCACTGTCGACCTTCTTGGTGACCTTCTTCGGCCCCATCCTGATTCTGGCGGGTGAGATGAACAAAACGGCGAAGGAGGTAGGCCCCGCCGCCGGCCCCTTCATGACCATCATGTCGGACATGTTCCAGGGCATGCTGCTCATGCTGTTCTTCTCGTACCTGCTGGTCACCCTCTCCGCAGTGTTGAACCAGAGCGCCGCCATTTACGAGCG
>CAUUAD010000097.1:0-5795 GCA_963542785.1 Rothia mucilaginosa | reverse complement strand
TACACACCCTGCTGAGCCGGAAGATGCGAGAGGTACCCCGCATAGCACCAGCCCAAACCACCCGCGGGCGGCAGAATAAACAGCGGCGCAGGCTGATGAGCGGGCTCAGCGGCATCATGCGCGGCAGGATGCTCACGTAGCGGTAGCACCGGCGCGAACTCAGCGCCCTCGCCGCGCTCGCCCGCAATGGATGCCGCCAAAGTCTGCACGGTCGGATGCGCAAAAAGCGCACCGATGCTCACGCTCAGACCCAGCTGCTCCTCAACCGCGGCAATCACCTCAAGAGCCGCCAACGAATGACCGCCCGAGGCGAAGAAATCCTCGTCCACGCCAAAACGCTCACGCCCCAGCACGCCCGCAATAATCGAGCACAACTGCTGCTCCAGCAGACCGTGCGGACCCTCAGCGTCGGAAGCCTGCGGGATCAGGTCGAGGGTCGCCAACAGCTTGCGATCCGCCTTACCGGAGGGGCTCACCGGCAACGCATGCAGGGTGTGCCACAGGGTCGGAACCATGTAGTCCGGCAGAACCTGCGCGCAATGCTCACGCGCCGCCTCCACCAGCTGCTCGGCACGCTCGGCGGACACGTCGCCCACCTCCAGCACCGCCGCCAGGGCAGGCTCACGCAGGCCGCGGTACAGCAGAGCCACCGAAGCGCTCACGCCCTCAACCGCGGCAAGAGCCATCTCAATATCGCCCAGCTCCAGGCGCTGACCGCGCACCTTAATCTGATAATCCGTGCGGCCGCGGTAGCCAATGACGGCGCGGCCATCGGGAAGAATCTCCCAGCACGCCAAATCGCCCGTACGGTACAGGCGCTGACTCTCACCGTTCAGCAGCGCGAGCGCACCGGCAGGAGCCTGCTCCACGAAAGCCGCCGCGGTCGCCTGCGGGTTGTTCTTGTAGCCGCGCGCCAGCTGCACGCCTGACAGGTGCAGTTCGCCCGTCACGCCCACCGGCACGGGGTGGCCGGTCGGGTCAAGAATCAGGGTGCCGGTGTTCCAGACCGGCTCGCCAATGGGCACGCTCTCGCGCTGCGGGTCGGCGGACGTCTCCCAGAAGGTCACGTCCACCGCTGCCTCGGTCGGGCCGTACAGGTTCAGCGGGTACACGCCCAGAACCTCGCCCGCAGCCTGCACCTGGTCCTTCTGCAGCGCCTCACCCGAGCAGACCACGTAGCGCAGGGGCTGCTCTCGACCCTGGCCGAAGCCAGCATCAGCCAGGATGCGGCGCGCCGCCGGTGAAGAGGTCAGCGCCGACAGCATGGTCGGCACAAAGTGAACCGCCGTGACGGACTGCTCAGCGAACACGCGCGCCAGATAGGCGGGGTCGCGGTGACCCTCCGGGGCGGCAATGACCACGGCAGCGCCCTCGGCGAGCGGCCAGTACAGCTCCCACACGTGCACGTCAAAGGAGATGGGGGTCTTGTGCAGAACGCGGTCGCCCTCCCCCACCGGAATCTGGTGCTGCTGCCAGCGCAGGCGGTTATCAATCGCGCGGTGGCTGATGGCAACGCCCTTAGGCCTGCCCGTGGAGCCGGAGGTGAAGAGCACGTAAGCATCCTCGTCCAGGCTGGTTTTGACGCCCGGAAGCTCCTCGGCGGCGGGTGCCTGTACAGGTTCCTCGATGGTCAGCTGCGGTAGGGTGTGCTGCGGCAGGTTCGCGTGACGCTGCGGTTCCTGCGGGTTCAGCTCTTCCGCGCTCAGCGGCTGCAGACCGGGGCCGTGCAGCAGCAGGGAACATTCGGCGTCCTCCATCATCACGCCCACACGCTCGGCGGGCAGGTCAGGAAGCACCGGCACGTAGGTGGCGCCAGCGTACAGCAGGGCGTACAGCGCCACATACTGCTCGGCGCCGCGGTGCACGCGCAGACCCACCGCGTCGGAAGGGCGAACGCCCCAGTCCAGCAGCTGCGCGGCAAGCGCACGGGCGCGCTCGTCCAGCTCGGCGTAGGTGAGGGCGCGGTCAAAAGCGTAGGCGCGATCCGACTCTGGGGTGAGCACCTCACCGGGTGCGGGGGCAGAATCCAGCACCGCGAGCGCCTGCGGATGCGCCGCCACCGCGTCACGGAAACGATCCAGCAGGGTCTTGTACTCCAGCGGATGCTCGGTCAGCGCCGGGGCGGTCAGCTCGCGCAGGGTCGTAAGCTCCGCCTCGGTCGCCACACCCAGGTTGTTCAGGGAGGCGCCCTCGCGCTGCGCCTCCGCCGCGTAGGCGGGCAGCCACTCGCTCAGGCGGGCGGCGTGGCGTTCCAGCTCATCGGCGGTGTAGAGCGCCGGATTCATGTCAATCTCGCAGGAGATGCTGTTGCCGCGGCCGGGCATGCCGCGCAGGGTGAAGGTCGCGTCAGCAACGGGACCGGCAGAGATATTGTGGATGCGCGCGGTCGGTACCGCGGATCCGGACTCGTCCTTAGCGGGAGCCGCCAGCGGCAGCACCGCATCAAAGGGCACCACGTTAATCTGCGCACCAAACAGCCTGGACTGGGCATTACGCGCGGTACGTTCCAAATCTTCCTGACGAGCCAGCGGATGCTCCGCATTGCGGGTGTACTGCTCCTTTACCGAGTGCAGGGACTCCGCGATGGGGCCGGTCGCCGCAACCTGCACCGGCAACACGTTCACCGCGGTACAGCCGGTCTGCGCGCTCGCCGCGCCCAGGGCGCGGGTCGCCTCCGGCAGGGTGCGGGCGAACATGCGGTTCATCTGCGGCACACCGAACGAAGCCTGCGGGTAGCCGCCCACACGCGCCAGGTACGAGCCCACGGCGGCGGTCGCCAGCACCGGCCAGGAGACGGCGTGTTGCTTTGCCGCATCCAGCAGAGCCTGCTGGGTGGGCACGTCAATGCTGAACGCCAGGCGCACAGACTGCGCCGACGGGGAGGCGGTACGACCCGCCAGGGAGGTGTCTTCCTGTTCCAGGGCTCCGCTCGCCTGCCAGAAGGCGAGGTCTTCGTCGCGGGCGGAGGAGGCGGCCTCGTCGGCATCGAGCAGCTGCTGCAGGCTCAGGCGGCGGGTCGCCGGAACCGGCTGACCGGCGGACAGGGCGCGGTATATCGCGGCGACGCGGGAGAGACCGTTGAACGCAGCGAAGCCGTCGGCGACCACATGTGAGAAGGAATGATAAACCCAGAGGAAGCCGCCGTAACGCACCGCTGCGCTACGCACGGTCACGCCCTCATCGGTGGCGAGGGGCCGGGCGAGCAGGTGCTGCGCCCAGGCGCGCACCGGCGCGGGCAGATCAGAGCCGGGCAGGTCAGAGGAGTTCTCCTCCCCCGTCTCCGCGGTGCCGTTCAGCTCCCCTTCATCTACGAGCAGGTCAATGCCCGAAAGGAACGCCTCCTCGGTCAGAATCTGCTGGGAGGCGGCACCATCGGCAATGCGGGTGCGCACGCGGAAGCCCTCGTTCTCGCGGTAGAGCTGCACCAGCGCCTCACGCAGCAAATCGAGGTCGGTGTCCGCGGGGCATTGCAGAACCTCCGCGGTGTTGTAGCAGGGGTTCGTCGGGTCAATCGCGGCGGCAAAGTAGATGCCGCGCGCGTTAGTGGTCAGCGGCAGCCAGGAGGTTTCGGCCTGCGCGGTGTGCGAGGTGGAAGCGATAGTATCAGCTACGCCCATGGTGGCCTCTCAGATCTGGTATAGGGGTCTGGATTAGGAATGATGTGCGTGTGGGGGGGCTACTCCCCCGCCATTCTCAGCTGAAATCAGCTGAAACGGTGAAAGTAGAACACCGAAAGAACACCCCGGGCACCCGTCTGCATGCGCGGCAGGCGGGCACTCGGGGTGCGGTAACGCTTAGCCCAGGCGGGAGGCGATGAACTCCACGGTCGGGTTCTCCACCAGCTCGGTAAACTCAATCACGGCGCCCTCGGCAGCAAGATCATCGAGCAGCGCGAAGGAACCCATCGAGTCCAGGCCCAGCGAGAACAGGTCGGTGGTCGGCTCGTCAAAAGCGGTCTGTAGCGAGTCGGGCTCGACGATGTACTTCTCCATGATGGGGCGCAGGGTCTCAAGTGCGGACATTTTTCTCCTCAATAGGGGTAGGAATACGGGCGTAGGGTTTAGCCGAAAAGGGTTTAGCCGAAAATCTCGGCAAGCTTGGCGCGCAGTTCGCGACGAGAAATCTTACCCACGTTCGTGGTGGGCAGCTCCTGCAGAACCTGCACGCGCTCCGGAATCTTGAAGTCGGCGAGCTTCTTCGAGGTGAAGAACTCGTGCATCGTGCGGCGCGGGTTTTCGCCCAGGTTGGCGCCTTCCTGCGGCACAATAACCAGGCCCACGCGCTCGCCCACGGTCTCATCCGGGATGCCCAGAACCACGGCGTCAAAAACGTCGGGGTGGGTCAGCGCCAGCTCTTCAATTTCGTCCACGGCAATCTTCTCGCCGTTGCGGTTGATCTGGTCCTTCGCGCGGCCGGTCACCTCAAGGTACTTGCCGGCGACCAGGCGCACAATGTCGCCGGTGCGGTAGAAGCCGTCCTCGGTGAAGCCGTAACGGTTCGCGTTCTCCTCCAGGTAGTAGCCGCGAATCGTGTACGGGCCGCGGGTGAGCAGGTGGCCGCTCTCGCCGCGCTTAACCGGCTGGTCCTGATCATCAACAATCAGGATTTCGTCGTCGGGGCTGATCGGGTAGCCCTGAGTCCTCAGACGCATCTCAATCGGGTCGGTCGAGCGGGTGTAGTTCACCAGGCCCTCAGCCATGCCGAACACCTGCTGAACGGTGCAGCCGAGCACCGACTCAATCTTGCCCGCAACCGCCGGAGCCAGCTTCGAACCGCCCACCTGCAGGGTCTGCAGAGACGGCAGGGACACGCCGCGCTTCTCCGCGGAGGCGACCCATGCCTGAGCCAGCGGCGGCACCAGCGCGGAGGTGGTCACACCCTCCATCTCAATGAGGTGGAACGCAGTCTGCGGGGACGGATCCGCCGCAAACACCAGCTTGCCGGAGGCGCACATGACGCCCAGAATACCGGGCGAGCTCATCGTGAAGTTGTGCGCGGCGGGCAGCACCACGAGCATGGTCGTGTTGTTGTTCAGCTTGCAGATGTCGACCGAGCCGCGCACCGAGTACAGGTAGGCGGCGTGGGTGCGAGGAATCAGCTTCGAAATGCCGGTCGTACCGCCGGAGAGCTGCAGGAACGCCACCTGCTCGCTCGCACGCAGGTTCTCGGTGTTCTGAATGACACCGGGCACGAACTCTTCAGCGAGCTCCTCTTCGGTCAGCGGGGTCAGCGGCTCCGCAACGTCAATAGCAACCGGCGGCTCCAGGGAGTTCTTGCGCAGCTCGGCGGCGACGTCCTCGTGCAGGGCGGTGAAATCGGCGCCGGGGGTCAGCGAGGAGAACACGTGCGCCGCCGCATCGGTGCGGGTCGCAAAGTGAACCAGCTCGGTGGTGCGGTGCTGCGGCAGGCAGAACACCGGCAGCGCAGCCGCCCAGAAAATACCCAGCAGGTACACCAGGTACTCGGCGGTGTTACCCAGCTGCAGCAGCACGCGGTCACCGGGCTGCACGCCAGCCTGAATGAGGCGCGCCGCAGCGGCACGACCTGCCGCCTCCAGCTCACCGTAGGAGAGGCGAATCTGCTGGGGCTTGCCGTCCTCATCGAGCTGCGCGTGCGAAATCGCCACGAGCGCCGGGAAGTGCGGCTTTGCGCGGCAGGCATCCAGCAGGAACTCGGGGATGGTCTGGTCAATCCAGTAGCCGGCTTCGCGGTACTTCGCGGCAAAAGACTCGGGGATGAGCGGTGTGGGGGCCAGGGGGCTACGTTCTACGGTCATCTTCTCTCGATTTCTGTGT
>CAUUAD010000096.1:0-5801 GCA_963542785.1 Rothia mucilaginosa | reverse complement strand
TCCCCGTTCGGAGGGCGGCTTCGTGGCTCAGGAATTCTACGATGAGCGCATCGCCGGCGAGGCGCAGCGACTCCACGAGGTGGAGGAGACGGCACGCCGCTAATCTGGCAAGCTAATCTGGCGAAGGCTCACGCACACGGCGCTAGGCGGTACTGCTTAGCGCCGTGAAGCTTCTCCCCCCCCTATGCCCCCCCCAGCATGGGCGAAGTATATTTGTCAAACGTCATAAAAACGTCACGATTGATTCTTCTTTTCTTTAATTCTTGAGAAGGGTTATGATTTTGAACGGCGTGTTCCATCTCCTACGTGGTTGAGGGGGATGGGACACGCTCTTTTCGTTCCCCCCCCCTTACTTTTCTGCCCATTCCCCCAGCTTCTTGACACCCTTCAATCTGCACTCGAGGGTAAGGCTCACCCGCAAGGCTCTAAAATAGAACCTATGAGTACCACACCGATCCGACTGATTCTTGCCTCCGCATCCCCGGCACGCCGCAAGCTCCTGGAAGACTCCCGCATCGCGTTCACGGTGCGCGTCTCCTCCGTAGATGAGGACGCCGCACTTGCCGTCGCCAACGAACAGGCGCGAGCACAGGGACGTGCGGGACTCACCCCGGCTGAAACCGCCTCCCTGCTGGCGCAGCTGAAAGCGCAGGCAGTTGCCGCCGAACTCGCCGCCGAGGGTGTGCGCGATGCGCTGGTTCTGGGCTGCGATTCGGTCTTCGAGTTTGAGGGTGTTGCCTATGGCAAGCCTCACACTGCCGAGGCGGCACGCGAGCGCATCAGTGCGATGAGCGGCAACTACGGTGTGTTGCATACCGGTCACGCGCTCGTGGATTTGCGCGGTCTTGAACCGGGTGCCGAGCTGCCCGCCGCTTCTGCACTGCCCGCCGCTTCTGCACTGCCCACCGTTTCTGAGTTGCCCACCGTTTCTGAACTACGTAGCGCCACCGTCCACTTTGATACGCTCAGCCCCGAGGAAATCGAGGCGTACATTGCTACCGGAGAGCCGCTCTGGGTAGCCGGTTCCTTCACCCTGGATGGTTACGGTTCGGCGTTTATTCGCGGTATTGAGGGTGAGTTCCACACGGTGGTGGGCCTGTCCATTCACGCGCTACGCGATATGCTACGCCGCCGCGAGGTTGCGGTGACCGAGTTGTGGTTAGCGCCCCAGGATGAGGATTAGATCCAGCGCAATCGTATAAATCTATCTCAAAGCGCGCCCTGGAATACACATTATTGAACACCAATCGATAAGATAGAACAGTATGATGCGCGTTATATTCGCCAATCCTGCCGATGTATCCTTGGAGCAGGAGATTAAAGGAGAGCTTTAAGTGACTCAGCACCAGGCAGAAGCCGCCAAAAAATTTACTGCAGTCCCCGGCCGCCACACCGGCCCGGTCAGCAAGATTCTGATCGCTAACCGCGGCGAAATTGCTGTCCGCGTGATTCGTGCAGCCCGCGATGAGGGTCTGCAGACCGTCGCCGTCTACGCTGACCCCGACCGCGACGCCCAGCACGTAAAGCTCGCCGATGAAGCCTACGCTCTCGGCGGTGCCACCGCGGCACAGTCCTACCTGGTGATGGACAAGCTCATTGAGATTGCTATCCGCTCCGGTGCTGACGCCGTGCACCCCGGTTACGGCTTCCTCTCCGAGAACGCGCAGTTCGCTCAGAAGTGCATCGACGCGGGCCTGACCTGGATTGGCCCCTCCCCCGAGTCCATTACCCAGCTGGGCGATAAGGTGGCGGCACGCCACATCGCGCAGGAGGTGGGCGCTCCCCTGGTGCCCGGCACCAAGGACCCGGTCAAGTCCGCCGATGAGGTTGTTGCCTTCGCGGATGAGCACGGTCTGCCCATTGCGGTGAAGGCCGCATTTGGTGGCGGTGGCCGCGGCATTAAGGTGGCTCGCGACCGCGAGAGCATTGTTGAGATGTACGAGTCCGCTGTTCGTGAGGCGACCGCGGCGTTCGGTCGCGGCGAGTGCTTCATCGAGCGCTTCTTGGATTCGCCCCGTCACGTTGAGACCCAGTGTCTGGCGGATGCACACGGCAACGTCGTAGTGGTTTCTACCCGCGACTGCTCTCTGCAGCGCCGCAACCAGAAGCTCATTGAGGAGGCGCCCGCCCCCTACCTGAGCGATGAGCAGAACAAGCGCCTGTACGAGGCGTCCCGCGCGATTCTGCGTGAGGCTGGCTACCAGGGTGCCGGCACCTGTGAGTTCCTGGTCGGTACCGACGGCACCATCTCCTTCCTTGAGGTCAACACTCGACTGCAGGTGGAGCACCCGGTTTCCGAGGAGATTTCCGGTCTGGACCTGGTTCGTGAGCAGTTCCGTATTGCCCGCGGCGAGAAGATTGAGGAGAAGGACCCGGTTCTGCGCGGTCACTCCTTCGAGTTCCGTATTAACGGTGAGGATGCGGGCCGTTCCTTCATGCCTGCCCCCGGCACCATCGAGAAGATGACCGTACCCACCGGCCCCGGCGTGCGCTGGGATTCCGGCTTCGTGGCTGGCGACGTTATCGGCGGTAACTTCGACTCCATGCTGGCTAAGCTCATTGTCACCGGCGCGGATCGTGAGCAGGCTCTGCAGCGTGCCCGCCGTGCCCTGGCTGAGCTGAGCATTGAGGGTATGCCCACCGTCATTCCGTTCCACCGCGTCGTGCTGGATGATCCCGCTTTCGCTCCGGCTGAGGGCGGCGAGTTCAAGGTGCACACCCGCTGGATTGAGACTGAGTTCAACAACACCATCCCCATGTACTCCGGTGCGCCCGGTAGCGTGGATTCCGATGAGGATGAGCGTACCACCGTGGTCGTTGAGGTTAACGGCAAGCGCATGGAGGTGTCCCTGCCCGATCTGAGCGGTGGCGCGAAGCCTGCCGCTAAGCCCGCCGCCAAGACCCGCAAGTCCCGTTCGGCACGCGGTGCTGCGAAGGGTGGCGGTGACGAGCTGACCAGCCCCATGCAGGGCACCATCGTGAAGGTGGCGGCTTCTGACGGCGACACCGTTGCTGAAGGCGACCTGATTCTGGTGCTGGAGGCTATGAAGATGGAGCAGCCCATTACCGCGCACAAGGCGGGTAAGGTTTCGGGACTGTCCGCTAAGGCCGGCGATACCGTCACCTCCGGTGCGGTGCTGGCGACCATCAAGTAACGCTTCGCCGCGATACCGCGGTCTCGCGAGCGCTATAGGCTATACGAATCCCCCGGAAGGGTATGAGGTAATGTTCTCGTATCTTTCCGGGGGATTTTCTGTGTCCACCCTGCCTGTTTCTGCGCTCCTGTCTGTTTCTGTGGGGTTCTGAGCGACTACCCATTGCGATTACGTCCAAATAGTGGCTGTATTTGTTGGGTCTTTTCTGAACAGAGTTATAATGTTGCACTTTAGAGGGGCCTTTCAGATTCCTACGCCAGCCGCACCCCACCCGGTGCGGTCACGGCACCCGGTACGCGCCTATAGCACACCCGCCTCACGCGCCGGCCGGTGATGGAACACCGACCTCAGGCTCCTGTGTACACACAAATTCACCATCTCGGGAGTTTTCCTCATGAGCACCTCTGCACCCGACACGAAAGCGTCTGCTGCATCGGTGAAGAATACGACTCCTCGCAGTCGAGTTATTCTTGCCTCGCTCGTTGGTACCACCATCGAGTTCTACGATTTCTACATTTACGCCACCGCAGCAGTGGCTGTGTTCCCCGTGCTGTTCTTCCCCGCAAAGGACGCAACCACCGAGCTTCTGGCGTCCTTCGCTACTTTCGGCGTCGCTTTCATCGCGCGTCCCCTCGGTTCCGTGATCTTCGGTCACTTCGGCGACAAGATTGGCCGTAAGGCAACCCTCGTCGGTGCACTGCTCACTATGGGTCTGGCTACCTTCATCATCGGCTTGCTGCCCACCTACCACCAGATTGGTCTGTGGGCACCGACCATGCTGACCATTATGCGTTTCTGCCAGGGCCTGGGCCTGGGCGGCGAATGGTCCGGTGCGGCACTGCTCGCCAGCGAATACGCTGAGGACGGCAAGCGTGCCCGCGCCGCCATGTGGCCGCAGCTCGGTGCACCCATCGGCTTCGTGCTTGCGAACGGCTTCATGTTGCTGCTGACCAGCTGGATTACCTTCAACTCCGCAACTGATGCGAAGAACCTTGAGCACCCCTTCCTGATTTGGGGTTGGCGTATTCCGTTCCTGATGTCCATCGTGATGGTCGCTGTCGGCCTGTACGTGCGTTTCAAGCTGGAGGAGACCCCCGTCTTCGCCAAGGCTGCCGCTAACAACGAGAAGGTTAAGACCCCGCTTGTTGAGGCGTTCAAGGTCGCTTGGTGGCCCATGATTCAGGGTACCTTCATCATGGTTGCATGCTACGTGCTGTTCTACCTGATGACCGCTTGGGTCCTCTCCTACGGTATCGGCAAGGCGGATAAGGGCGGCCTAGCGATCCCCTACCGCGAGTTCCTGATCATTCAGCTGATCTCCATTATTGGCTTCGCGATCTTCATTCCGATCTCGGGTTGGCTGGCTGACAAGTACGGCCGCCGCACCCAGCAGCTGTGGACCACCATCGCGATGGCTGTCTTCGGTCTGTCCTTCGGTCTGTTCATCTCCCCCTCCGTTGTTGGTACCGGCGCGAACGCAAACGCCGCTGTGGTTACCCTCTTCATCTTTATCGGTATGTGCCTGATGGGTCTGTCCTTCGGTTCCATGTCCGCATACCTGCCGGAGCTGTACCCCACTAACGTGCGTTACACCGCCAGCGGTATCGCCTACAACGTGGCGTCCATCCTCGGTGCGGCACTGACCCCGTTCGTGGCTGTTTGGCTGAACACTTCCTACGGTGTGGCTGCAGTGGGCGGCTACCTGGCATTCGCCTCGATCCTGAGTGTTGTCTTCATCCTGCTCACTCACGAAACCCGTGACGTGGATATGAACGCCGTCAGCACCACGAAGTAAAACTTCGCAGGGGCTAAGGCGTCTCTACAGCAAAGCGGTGGGGGTCGCCTCCTGAATCTAAGGAATTCAGGAGGCGACCCCCACCGCTTTTATACTGTTCCGGGATGCTGCACCAGGCGGGGAACGCCCAGCTCAGCACCTAACAGGTTTTGAGCCTTACAGACCGCGAGTGTGCAGCTTACGTGCAGCCTCAGCAATAGAGCCCGAGAGCGAGGGGTAGACCGTGAAGGTATCCGCCAGGTCATCCACCGCGAGCTTCTTCTCCACCGCCAGGGCAATGGGGTAAATCAGCTCGGAAGCACGCTGACCAACCACCACGCCACCAATGACGGTGCCGGAGTGTCGGCGAGCAAAAATCTTCACGAAGCCGTCGCGCATCGCCATCATCTTCGCGCGCGGGTTCGTGCCCAGCTGCAGGGTCACCGCGTCACCGCGGTAGGCGCCTTCGGCAAGGTCCTTCTCACTCACGCCTACAGTCGCAATCTCCGGGGAGGTGAAGATGTTCGCGGCAACCTTATCGGTACGCAACGGGCGCACCGCATCACCGAGGATATGGGCCATAGCGATACGGCCCTGCATCGCAGCCACAGAAGCCAGCGGGTACACACCCGTGCAGTCGCCGGCGGCGTAAATGCTGTTCACGCTCGTGCGGGACACACCGTCCACCTTAATATGGCCGCTCGGGGTCTGCTCAACACCGATGTCTTCCAGGCCCAAATCTTCAGTGTTCGGAATCGAACCAATAGCAACCAGACAGTGAGTGCCAGAAACCTTACGACCATCCGACAGAGTCACAATAACGCCGGAGCCATCCTCAGTACGCTCAACAGCAGCCGCACGGGAACGCGGCA
>CAUUAD010000095.1:0-5819 GCA_963542785.1 Rothia mucilaginosa | reverse complement strand
TCATTCAACAGAAAGATTCATAGCCGTGAAGAAGTTTGCTGCTGCACTCGCAGTTGTCCCCATGGTCTTTGGCCTGGCAGCCTGCGGTTCCACCAACTCCTCCTCTTCCTCCTCTTCCGCATCCAAGAAGGTCACCATCGGTGTGGTTGGCTCTGAGAAGTTCAACAAGACCCTGAAGGAAGAAGCTAAGAAGCAGGGTATCGACATTGAGTACAAGGAGTTCAGCGCTTACACCGAGCCGAACCCCGCACTGGACGCCGGTGACATCGACATGAACCGCTTCCAGCACATCGCGTACCTGTCCAACTACAACGTGAGCGCTAAGAAGGACCTGCAGATTGTCGGCCCGACCGTTATCTACCCGATGGCTCTGTTCTCCAAGAAGCACTCCAAGTTGGCTGACATCCCTCAGGGTGGCGAGATCGTTATCCCGAACGACACCGTGAACGAAGCACGCGCGCTGAAGCTGCTGAAGACCAACGGTCTGGTTACCTTCAAGAACGCTGATGTTGACGCACCCACCATCGACGACGTGGACACCGCTAACTCCAAGGTGAAGGTCACCCCCGTCGACGCAACCCAGACCGTGGTTGGCATGGAGTCCGCTGACGGCGCAGTCGTCAACAACGACTTCCTCAAGGATGCAGGCCTGAAGCCCGCAGACGCACTGGCTCAGGACGACCCCAAGACCGACCCCTCGGCCATCAAGTATGTGAACCTCTTCGTTGCTCAGAAGGACAAGGCTGACGACGAGACCTACAAGAAGATCGTTGAACTCTTCCACTCCAAGGCCGTCATGGACGTCGTTCAGGAAGAGACCCGCGGCACCGCCGTTGAGGTCAACGTGAGCACCGACGAGCTGCGTCAGTCCCTGGCTAACGAAGAAGCCAAGCTGCGCGCCAAGAAGTAATCTTCTCAATACACGCCTCCTCTAGGCATACGCAAAGGCGGTAAGTCTAAGAACCCGATGCGGGTCACGACAGGCTTACCGTCCTTTGCGTAACGGCGTTAAGGCCCTTTAACGCCCCAACCACGACATTTACGGATACATATTTATGAGTGAACTGGCACAGAGCTTCGGCGACAGCACCTCGCCCATGGTGGTTCTGGACGGAGTCTCCAAGGTCTTCGGCAACGGCCCCAAGGCAGTAGTTGCAGTCGACAACGTCTCCCTCACCATCAACCGCGGTGAAATCTTTGCAATTATCGGCTACTCCGGCGCCGGTAAGTCCACCCTGGTCCGCCTCATTAACGGTCTGGAAACCACCACCAGCGGCACCCTGACCGTTGGCGGTTTTGAGATTTCCGGTAAGCGCGACTCCGAACTGCGTGAAGCACGCACCAACATCGGCATGATCTTCCAGCAGTTCAACCTCATGAACTCCCGCACCGTGCTCGGTAACGTTGAGTTCCCGCTAAAGATTGCCGGCTGGTCTAAGAAGGACCGCCGCGCTCGCGCCCTGGAAATGCTCGAGTTCGTGGGTCTTGCCGACCGTGCAGATCACTACCCGAACCAGCTCTCTGGCGGTCAGAAGCAGCGTGTGGGCATTGCGCGTGCGCTCGCCACTAACCCGGCTCTGCTACTGGCTGATGAGTCGACCAGCGCGCTGGATCCTGAAACCACCCATGAAGTGCTTGCACTGCTGAAGAAAGTCAACCGTGAACTGGGTGTGACCGTTGTGGTCATTACCCACGAGATGGACGTGGTCTCCGCTATCGCTGACCGTGTGGCAGTGATGGAGTCCGGTCGTGTGGTGGAGCAGGGCAACGTGTACGACGTCTTCTCCAACCCGCAGACTGACGTGGCGAAGCTGTTCGTGGCAACCACCGTGAAGCTTGCCCCCACCGGCAAGGAAGCAGCTGAGCTGCGCGCAAACCACAAGGGTTACCTCGTCAACGTTGAAATCGTGGAGGGTAACCAGGAGCTCGGTAAGGTGCTGTCCTACCTGGGTGCCCGTAACGTCCGCTTCAACATTGTGGGCGGCGGTATTGAGACCCTGCAGGGTAAAGCCTACGGCACCCTCACCCTGGAACTCCTCGGCGAAATCACCAGTATTGATGCCGCCGTTGCCGAACTGAAGACCGTTGCCCGCGTGCAGGAGGTGCGCTAAATGTTTGCTACCACTCTTCCGCTGGCTGCCTCTAAGACGGACTGGTCTGAGTTCCTGCCCGAGAAGCTGATCCCGGCTATCGGCGACACCTTCTACATGGTGTCTGTTACGATGCTGTGTGCAGGTCTGGCCGGCCTGATTGTTGGTGCGCTGCTGTACACCACCCGTGAAGGTAACATCTTCCAGAACCGCTTCGTGTACACGATCCTGAACATTCTGGTGAATGTGATTCGCCCGATTCCGTTCATTATTTTGATTGCGGCTTTGGGCCCGCTGACTAGTGCTGTGGTGGGTACCCGCCTGGGCGTGAACGCGGCGGTCTTCGCGATGAGCTTCGGTGCAGCATTCGCTATTGCCCGTATTGTGGAGCAGAATATGGTCTCCATTGATCCGGGTGTGATTGAGGCGGCTCGTGCGATGGGCGCTTCGAAGATGACCATCCTGTTTACCGTGATGATTCCGGAGGCGCTTGGCCCGCTGATCCTGGGTTACACCTTCCTCATCATCGGCGTGGTGGATATGTCCGCTATGGCCGGTTACGTGGGTGCTGGCGGTCTGGGTAAGATCGCGATTGTGGACGGCTACCAGCGCTTTAACGACGAGATTACTTGGGCTGTTGTGGCGATTATTATCGTCCTGGTTCAGCTGGTTCAGTTCATCGGTAACTCCCTGGCGAAGAAGGTTATGCGCCGATAAGCTCGTGCTCCTAGAGGTACGGCTGATAAGACAGAGAAGACCTCCGGTCTGCTCCTTGAGGAGCGGGCCGGGGGTCTTTCCTCGTACCGGGTCTTTCTTGATGCTGCTACGAGGGGGGCGGGTGCCGCTTAGCCCTGCGCCGCCTCCAGGTACATATCCGGGGCGGGCTTACTGGTGGGAACGTCGTTGCTGCTGACCCAGATGCGCACCAGCGGGGCGTAGCCGTAGCTTTCCATCTTTAGGGTCAGAATGTTCGCGGTGGAGTTCGACGCCACCGCAACCGGCATGTCTATGACCTACACATCAACAACACCGCCAGATCACAGGGCGAATGCCCTCCGCGCGGAAGATTAGAGCCTTCCGCCATCTATGCGAAGAGCGAGCCGTTTGTGCTTCTTATGCTTCGCCAATCGACCGACCGAGCCGACCGACTGGCCTGTGTTGTTTGTTGTGATGCCCCTTGTGCTTTTCATTCAAATACCTTTGTGTATTTTGTTTGGAAAGTACAAGGGCATTCGCTTCTCTCTCCCCTCACCTCTCTCAGCCTGAGCTGTGAGGTTGAGTCTTGGAACAGAAGGAGAGAAGCCAGAGAGAAAAAGAGCCTGAGCGTTAGCGAAGTCCGCTTAAGCGGACGTAAAATAAAAGTTCCTAGACCGTAGAACTGAAGTGAGAGAGTTGTGAGGACAAGACCAGAGTTATCTCCTGCTCGTAAGAGAAGAAAAGCATACGCACGTAGGAAAGAAGAAGAGAGGTGGGTGAAAGCAGCAGGGGAAGTGAAGACTGTTTACCGCTGTATCTGCGATAAGAACCTAGAAATGTGTAAGGCAGAGGAGCATCCGAAGCGCAATAAGACGACTTAGGATGTAAGTTTGCTGAGGAGAGAGAACGGGCTGGGAGCTTTAGCAGCTAAATACTATAGTGTGCAGTGGCGCAAATTGTTATTGAATCATTACTAAAATAATTTTGACTCCCATTTTGCTGATTGATATCATAAAAGTGTTCTGTTTCACATCAAACTAGAGATATTACCAACAGCTAGAGAGGGACAGCCAATGAAAAATGTTAGTAAGTCAATTGCAAGTTGTATTTCTGTAACTGTAGCGATAGGTGATTAAAGTGGTCGACACTAGATACATACCGGTACCTGAATTATGTTTCGCAGGTTATTCTTTCTATTATTTTACATCTTCGCATGATATAATGTTTTATAATGTTGCCAGTATTTTAATTCTTTGTGGATTTGTTGGGTACTCTGCATATCGTGCAAATAAGAACTACGTACAACCTGCGGCATCCTTCATAAAATCCGTATTTTTTATGTTGGCTGTGGTAATTTTGCAAGTGTATTGGCTTGACCCTTTGGCTCAGGTTGTAGTTCTACTTATGAGTATCCTGTACGCTTTTGTTTTCTATAAGCAACAGCCGAAATAAGCATCCTTGGAGTTCTAAAACACCTAGCATCACGAGAACCTGCCAAAGTTCAGGTTCTCGTGATGTTTTGTATTGGTACCGTTTAGTGAGACTTTGGAAAAGTAGCCCTCCGCGAAAGTGCTGATGAGGTCAAAGGGCTACAAGAGCGGGTGCTAGAGAGGCAGCTGATAAGCATAAAAAGACCCCCGGTCTGCTCCTTGAGGAGCGGGCCGGGGGTCTTTCCTCGTACCGGGTCTTTCTTGATGCTGCTACGAGGGGGGGGGCGGGTGCAGCCTAGTTCTGCGCTGCCTCAGACTATTGAGCTGCCTCAGACTGCTGCGCCGCCTCAAGCTTGGCAATCCAGGTGCGTGCCGCCTCCCAGAGCTGCGGGTCATTGAACGAATCGAAGCGCCCAAAACCGGCCGGTGCCTTTGCCGGGTCGGTGCCTTCCGGAACGTAAATCATGACCTTCGTACCGGCGTCACGTGCCGCCTGCGCGCCCGCGGGGGAGTCCTCGAACGCCAGCGCCTCGTGACCTTCAAAGCCGAGGCGGTGCGCCGCCTCCAGGTACATGTCCGGGGCGGGCTTACCGGCCGGAACGTCGTTGCTGCTGACCCAGGTGCGCACCAGCGGGGCGTAACCGTAGCTTTCCATCTTCAGGGTCAGAATGTTCGCGGTGGAGTTCGACGCCACCGCAACCGGCATGTGCTCGCTCAGGAAGCCCAGGAACTTCTGCGCACCCTCAATCAGGTCCACGCCGGAGCTGATGACCTCGTGCTCGGTGGTGAGCAGGTCCTTCATCACGCGTTCATGGTGCTCGGCGTACTCTGCGGAGGCGGTGTCCGGCTTCTGGCCGTTCTGCGCCTCGTAGGAGAGCAGAGCAAGCTCCTCGGCGACATCGGCTGCCGCCAGGCCGGTGAGACGGTGCTCCACCTCTTCGGTGAAGGGAACAGACCAGCGGGCGAAAAGCTCACGCTGCACATCGTTCCAGACGGTCTCGGAGTCGAGGAGGATGCCGTCGCAGTCGAAGATTGCGCAGCGGGGGAACCAATCGGAGGGTACTGTGTGTTCAAACATAATGTCAGTCTCTCACAGGGCTTTAGGCTATGGAAGCGGTGGCCCGGTGCGTGAGAAAACATGCAGAGCGCAAACCGGGTGAGGGCACAAAAGCACGCAACACCTCAGCAGACATGGACAAACCCTCCCGCCGCATCTTGAGAGAACGCAACGGGAGGGCAGAAGCTAAAACAGCTTAGAGAGCGGACACCGGCTTATGGGTCACCTGACGCATAAACGGAATGGTCGCCAACAGGCCCACATAGACCAGCGCCAGACCCAGCGCAATAGCGCCGAAGGTCATACCGAACATCTTCGCCAGAACCTCACCGGGAAGACCCTGCGCCGCAATCAACGCCGTCAGCGGCAGACCCAGCAGCGCAGAAACCACGCTAATGAGCACCAGCGGACCGAAAACCACGGTAAGGCGCGAAGCCTGCAACATCCTCGTGGGGGTACCCATCATATTCAGCGAAGAGTACAGCGAACCACGCTCGTAAATGGCGGCGCTCTGGTTCAACACTGCGGAGAGGGTGACCAGCAGGT
>CAUUAD010000094.1:0-5822 GCA_963542785.1 Rothia mucilaginosa | reverse complement strand
TGGACCACTCGGGCGCGCACGGTGCTGAGCCGAGCGGCTCGACCGTGGTGTTCACCGATATTACGGAGGCTCCCCTGGAACCGCTGTACGCGGCGGCTAAGGCTGAGGTCATGACTGACGCCATGGGTGCCCTGGTAATTTTTGACGGCATTGTGCGCAACCATGATCACGGTAGCGCGGTGCGCGGGCTGTCTTACAGCGCGCATCCGCAGGCTCGTGAGTATATTGCCGAGGTTGCCGCTGAGGTTGCTGCCGAGCTGGACGGTGTGCGTCTGTGGGCTGTGCACCGTGTGGGTCCGATTGCTATTGGTGAGTCGGCTCTGACCGTGATGGCTGCTGCTGCTCACCGTGGTCGCGCATTTGATGCCTGCGAGCTGGTTGCTGACCGGGTGAAGGCTCGTGTGCCGATATGGAAGGAACAGGAACTGCTCGATGGAAGCATCGAGTGGGTTGGCGTGGATACTTCGCCCGTTTAGCCTTCTGAATATTCTGAATATAAGCCTGTCAGGGGGATTTCTCTCGGGCAGGCTTATTCCCCTTGACGCTTGGATCCCTAAAGTTCAAGCCACCTCTACTATTTGATGCGAGGAACCCCTATGTCTTCTCACACCTCTCGTAGCGCGAGCGAGCTCTCTGCCGCTGAGCGTGCGTTCTACTCTCGTCAGCTGATTCTGCCCGAAATGGGGTATGAGGCTCAGCTGGCACTCAAGGGCGCACGCGTTGTGGTGTTGGGCGCTGGCGGTTTGGGTGCTCCCGCGCTGCTGTACCTGGCGGGTGCTGGTGTCGGTCAGATTGTGGTGGTTGATGACGACGTCGTGGATGTTTCGAATCTGCACCGCCAGGTGATTCATACGCACGCCAGGGTGGGTAATTCTAAGGCTGGGTCTGCCGCTGAGTCTTTGCGCTCGCTGAATCCTTTTATTGAGGTTGTGCCGGTGCGTGAGCGTCTGACGGAGGCGAACGTTGATGATTTGCTGTCTGGCGCTGATTTGGTACTGGATGGTAGCGATAATTTTGAGTCGCGTTATATGGTTTCGGCGGCGGCTGCGCGTGCTGGGATTGCGCATGTGTGGGCTGCGATTCTTGGTTTTGATGCGCAGTTGAGTGTGTTTTGGGCGGGGCACGGTCCGGTGTATGAGGATTTGTACCCTCATGCTCCTGCTGCCGGTAGTGTGCCTTCGTGTAGTACTGCTGGCGTGGTGGGCGCTATGGCTGGTGTGGTGGGTGCTGCTATGGCTATGGAGGCCGTGAAGCTGTTGACCGGGGTGGGGGAGCCACTCATGGGTGAGGTTGGCCTATATTCGGCGTTAAGCGGGAGGTGGGAATATATACCTCTCGTAGCTAGCGTGCAAGCTGTACCTAAGAAAAGTGTCGTTTTGCCTCAAGAAACGAGTTATAAGCCCAAAAATTATGTAACAATTCGTAATATTTCTCAGGATTTTACTAGCTCTTCTACTGATTCGACGCCTCGTCCCATAAGTGCCCAGGACCTTAAAAAGCTGTCATCGGATGAAAATATTGCCCTTTTGGACGTCCGTGAGCAGGTGGAATTCAAAGCTTTTGCTATTGATGGGGCTATTAATCTTCCTCTGACTGAGTTGCTGGAGGCCGGTCGGAATAGTGTTTTAAAGGCCTTGATTGAGCGTAAAATCCCCGCAAATGCCCAGAAAATCGTTATTTACTGCACTGGATACGCTAGAACGGTTGAGGCGGCTCGCGAAATTGCCCCTTTGGTAGGGCGTTCTGTGTATATGTTGGAGGGCGGAATTTCTGCCTGGCTTACGGTCTAAAACACCCTTATTTCGCATGAATTAGGCAAGGTTTTTATCTCGTATTTTCCATGCCAAATTTCAGATATATTGGGCAGTATGGAACAAGCATCACAGATTAAGGGCCCGGATGGCCCCCTTACCGATCAGCTGATTAAGTTCGGTAAGTTCTTCTCCCGCTGGGATGAGACTGAAGACGGCCGCGCCGTCTTCCGTGAAGGCGGCCGTGAAGGTGACGCCTTCTACCGCGACCGTTGGAGCCACGATAAGGAAGTTCGCTCTACCCACGGCGTGAACTGCACCGGCTCCTGCTCCTGGAAGGTGTATGTCAAGGATGGCATTATCACCTGGGAAGCACAGGAAACCGACTACCCCACGGTTGGTCCCGACCGCCCCGAGTACGAGCCCCGCGGCTGCCCCCGCGGTGCAGCGTTCTCGTGGTACACCTACTCTCCCACTCGCGTTAAGTACCCCTACGTTCGCGGTCTCCTGCTGGAGATGTACCGCGAAGCGAAGGCAATCCACAACGATCCCGTGGACGCCTTCCACTCCATCGTGTCCGACCCCGCCAAGCGTGCACGCTACGTTAACGCACGTGGTAAGGGTGGTCTGGTGCGCTCGACCTGGGCTGAGGCTCTTGAGCTGATGGCTGCTGCTCACGTGCACACCATCAAGTACTACGGTCCCGACCGTAACACCGGCTTCACCCCGATTCCGGCAATGTCCATGACCTCCTTCAGCGCGGGTGTTCGCTACATCCAGCTGACCGGTGGTGTCATGACCAGCTTCTACGACTGGTATGCCGACCTTCCCGTGGCTTCCCCGCAGGTCTTCGGCGACCAGACCGACGTTCCCGAGTCCGGCGACTGGTGGGACGCTGCATACCTCATCATGTGGGGCGCAAACGTTCCGCTGACCCGTACCCCGGATGCTCACTGGGTCTCCGAGGTCCGCTACCGCGGTACCAAGGTTGTCACCGTGAGCCCCGACTACGCCGACAACACCAAGTTTGCTGACGAGTGGCTGCCCGCACAGGCAGGTACCGACGCGGCACTGGCTATGGCAATGGGTCACGTCATCCTCAAGGAGAACTATGTCGACCAGCGTGTCGAGTTCTTCGAGGACTTCTCCCTGACCTACACCGACCTTCCCTTCCTGGTCACCCTGGAAACCCGCGAAGACGGCGTGAAGGTCCCCTCCAAGTTCCTGACCGCTGCAAAGCTTGCTGGTGAGGCTGAGCAGCAGAACGCTGACTTCAAGCCTGTCCTGATGGACCGCGAGACCGGTGAGGTCTTCGTGCCCAACGGCACCATGGGTCACCGTTACGCTCAGGAAGACCAGGGCAAGTGGAACCTGGACCTGCAGGGTCGTAAGCCGATTCTGTCGATTCGCGACCTGCCCCAGGGCCAGACCGCAGCCGTGGAAATCAAGATGCCGACCTTCGATAACCCGAAGGGTCACGGCGACGTCATTACCCGCGGTGTGCCCGTAGCCTACGTTGAAGGCCACGAAGTCACCACTGTCTTCGACATCATGCTGGCACACTACGGTGTGGGCCGCGAGGGCCTGCCCGGTACCTGGGCTAAGGACTACGAGGACTGGAACGTCCAGAACACCCCGGCATGGCAGGAACAGATTACTTCTGTCCCCGCCGAGGCTGTTATCCGCGTTGCCCGCGAGTTCGCTAAGAGCGCCCTGGATTCCGGCGGCCGCTCCATGATCATCTTCGGTGCAGGTATCTGCCAGTGGTACCACGCTGACACCACCTACCGCGCTATCCTCGCCCTGCTGAACCTGACCGGTTCCCAGGGCCGTAACGGTGGCGGTTGGGCTCACTACGTGGGCCAGGAGAAGGCACGTCCGCTGACCGGTCTGACCAACATTGCTAACGCTCTGGACTGGAGCCGCCCGCCGCGTCACATGATTGGTACCGGCTTCTGGTACATGCACACTGACCAGTTCCGTCAGGATGCATACTCCACCGATTACCTGCAGTCCCCGCTGGCTAAGGGTGAGTTGCGCGATGTGCACACTGCTGACGTTGTGGCACGCTCCGTGCGCATGGGCTGGATGCCGTTCTTCCCGCAGTTCCCCGAGAACCCGATGGAACTGGCTGATAAGGCAGAGCAGGCAGTGGCACGCGGCGAGGCTTCCTCGAACGCGGACTACATTGCACAGCGCCTGAACTCCGGTGACCTGGAGTTCTCCGTTGAGGACGTCGACAACCCCGTCAACTGGCCTCGTACCCTGACCCTGTGGCGTTCGAACCTGTTCGGTTCCTCCGCTAAGGGTGAGAGTTACTTCCTGAAGCACCTGGTCGGTAGTATGGACAACGTCCAGGGTTCCGACGCGGAGAAGCACCCGAACGAAGTGAAGTGGGTCGACGACGCACCTCAGGGCAAGCTGGATCTGCTGGTCACCTCGGACTTCCGTATGACTACCACGACCCTGCTGTCTGACATCGTTCTGCCGACTGCTACCTGGTACGAGAAGCACGATATCTCCTCGACCGATATGCACCCGTTCCTGCACGCGTTCTCCCCGGCGATTGACCCGCCGTGGGAGGCAAAGACCGACCACGAGACCTTCAAGGCTCTGGCATACGAGTTCTCTCGCCTGGCTAAGAAGCACCTCGGCGTCCGCAAGGACATCGTTTCGGTCCCGCTGCTGCACGACACCCCCGGCCAGATTGCTCAGCCCGGCGGTCACGCACCCGACTGGAAGAACACCCCCGGTATGGTGGGCGTGCCCGGCAAGAACATGCCGAACTTCGTCACTGTCGAGCGTGACTACGGCGCACTGTACGACATGTACACCACCGTTGGCCCGCTGTTCGACAAGCTCGGTGCCACCACTAAGTTCATCACTTACGATCTGAAGGACGAAGTCGCGAAGATGGCTAAGGAATTCGGTGTGATGGACTCCGGTAAGGGCGCAGGCCGTCCGGCACTGGATACCGACGTGAAGATTTCTGAAGCAATCCTCATGATTTCCGGTACCGCTAACGGCGCGGTCGCTGTCAAGGGCTTCAAGGAGCTCGAGAAGCAGACCGGTCTGCACCTGATGGACCTGGCAGAAGGTAACGAGGAACGTCGTATCACCTTCCCCATGACCCAGGCCGCACCGCAGCCCGTGATGACTTCCCCCGAGTGGTCCGGTTCGGAAACCGGCGGTCGCCGCTACGCTCCGTTCACTGTCAACATCGAGAAGAAGAAGCCGTTCCACACTCTGACCGGCCGTATGCACTTCTTCCTCGACCACGACTGGATGCACGAAATGGGCGAGGCTCTGCCGATTTACCGTCCGCCGCTGGACATGACCGGCCTGTACAACGAGCCCGAGCTCGGTACTACCGATGGTGTTTCGGTTGCTGTTCGCTACCTGACCCCGCACAACAAGTGGGCAATCCACTCGCAGTACTTCGACAACCACTACATGCTCAGCATGTTCCGTGGCGGTCCGGTTGCGTGGATGAGCCCGCAGGACGCTGAGAAGATTGGCGTCAAGGACGGCGAGTGGATTGAGTGTGTGAACACCAACGGTGTCTTCGTCGGCCGCGCGGTCGTTTCGCACCGTATGCCCGAGGGTGTCTGCTACGTTTACCACGCTCAGGAGCGTATGGTTAGCCCGAAGTCTGAAGTCACCGGTAAGCGCGGTGGTATTCACAACTCGGTGACCCGTATTCTTCTGAAGCCTACCCACATGATTGGTGGCTACGCTCACCAGGCGTTCGCCTTCAACTATCTTGGACCGACCGGTAACCAGCGAGATATCGTCTCGTACATCCGTCGCCGTAAGTCCCAGGAGGTAACTTTCTAATGCGCGTTATGGCACAAGTTGCTATGGTGATGGCGCTCGATAAGTGCATCGGCTGCCACACCTGCTCCGTGACCTGTAAGCAGGCATGGACGAACCGAGCCGGTACCGAGTACGTCTGGTTCAACAACGTTGAGACTCGTCCCGGTCAGGGTTACCCCCGCCGTTACGAGGATCAGGAGAAGTGGAAGGGCGGCTGGGTGCTGAACAAGCGCGGTCGTCTGGAGCTCAAGAGCG
>CAUUAD010000093.1:0-5840 GCA_963542785.1 Rothia mucilaginosa | reverse complement strand
GAGAACAGCACCATCATCGCTAACGGTGTTCCGGTTCGCTTCATTTACTCCTCTGACCCGACCACCGTCGACTACACCGAGTACGGCATCAAGGACGCTCTGCTGGTGGACAACACCGGCCGCTGGCGCGACGTTCCGGGCCTCGAGCAGCACCTGAACCGCCCCGGTATTTCTCGTGTTCTGCTGACCGCTCCCGGTAAGGGCGACATGAAGAACATCGTGTTCGGCGTGAACGATGACGTCATCACCGATGAGGACAAGATTCTCTCCGCAGCATCCTGCACCACCAACGCGATTACTCCGGCACTGAAGGTTCTGGATGACGCATACGGTGTTGAGCGCGGCCACGTTGAGACCGTTCACGCATTCACCAACGATCAGAACCTGATTGACAACTTCCACAAGGGTGACCGCCGCGGTCGCTCCGCTGTGCTGAACATGGTCATCACCGAGACCGGTGCTGCAAAGGCTGTTTCTAAGGCTCTGCCGCAGCTGGAAGGCAAGCTGACCGGTAACGCTATCCGCGTTCCCACCCCGGACGTCTCCATGGCAATCCTGAACGTGAAGCTGACCAAGCCCGCAGGTTCCGCTGAGGAGCTGAATGAGCTGTTCCGCCGCGAGTCCATCGACGGCGAGCTGCGCCGCCAGGTGGGCTACTCGGATTCCCCCGAGGCTGTTTCCACCGACTTCGTGGGTTCCCGCACCGCAGGTGTTGTGGACTCGCTGGCTACCGTAGTGACCGATGACTCCGCAATTGTCTACGTCTGGTACGACAACGAGTTCGGTTACTCCTGCCAGGTGATTCGCGTTCTGGAGCGTATGGGCGGCTACGACGTCCCCTCCTACCCTGCTAAGTAAGCTACCCCAGCTCATCTAGCACACATATAACAAACCCACCGGTACATATAGCCATTTGGTTATATTGCCGGTGGGTTTGTTTATGAGGTTATATAAGCAAATAAGCGGTGCCGTGCAGAGGCTCCGAAGAGCTACGCGAGCGGTAAATTACGCCTTACGGCGGTACACCACACCCTGATGCGCCCGCAGCGTGAAGCTCGAAGGCACCGGGCGGTTTGCCGCATCCACCTCAGACATGCTTATGAAGGCATGCAGGCTTAAAACCCTTACGCCTGACCGAAGACCTCGTTGAGGTGGGCAGTATAGTCAGCGAGATACTGTTCGACCTGCGGATTTTTAATCACGTCATAGCAAATAAAGGTGGGCAACTGGGTAGTACCCATGAACTCATGGGCCTTATGAAAGTGCATATAGAGGGCATCTACCCCGAGTCCCTCAAAGAAGTCGCCCTCCCGGGTAAAAGCTTCGCGAGGCGCGTTCCACGTCAGCGACAGCATATGCCGACGACCCTGAAGAAGACCGCCCGTGCCGTATCCTTCAGTGGGGCTGACCCTGTGGCGACCATCATTAGCGTACAGGGTACCCGCACCGGCGGTAAACACCTCGTCCATATATTTTTTCACGGTCCACGGCTCGTGCATCCACCAACCGGGCATCTGCCAGATGACCGCATCCATCCACTGGAATTTTTCTACTTCCTGGTGAATATCGTACCCGTCGTCAATCACAGTTTCTCGCACATGATGACCGAGCGCCGATAACGTATCACGGGCTACTTGATGCAGGGTGTGGTTCAGACGACCCGCCGAGTGGGCGAATGCTTTACCGCCGTCAATCAAAAGAATATTCACTGTAGTTCACTCCTTAAACTCAACACCGCGAGAACGGTTGGCTGTATTCCAGCCGCTTGTTCCACAGTACAGGGCTGCTACGCTGTGAAACAGCCCTTAAAATTACCGCTTACGGTAAATTACGCCTTACGGCGGTACACCACACCCTGATGCGCCCGCAGCGTGAAGCTCGAAGGCACCGGGCGGTTTGCCGCATCCACCAGATGAGAGGGAACCTTCACGGTCACATCCTTCGAGCCGGTGTTCAGTGCCGCCCAGCCGTTCGTAAACGCGCGGGTCTGCGCGGTCTTCTGCGCGATAATGCCGCCGACCGGATCCCCCAGGTCGTAGGAAAGCTCCGGGGCGTGCGGAATCTCGTCATAGGCGTCATGGTGGGTTGCGCTGATGCCGGTGAAGGCACCTCCACCGAACACCCAGAAGCCCGCCAAACCGTACAGGAAGTTCTCATCCGTACCGGTAATAGCAACCTTGCGGTCGCTGAGCGGGGTACGCAGAATCGTCACCTTCTTCTGCGAGGCGGCGCTACGGCCACCCAAACCCGCAAAAGTAGCACCCAGGTTTACGTCGCCCGCCGAGCCGTTCGCAATCTCACGGCCCTGCATCACGGCGTACGGCGAAGACAGGTAGTCGCTCGGACCCCAGCCAAGCCACACCTCCTCAAAGCCGCCACCATAGGCGCTGTGACGCTCCCACTTGCCGTAACGCAGACGAGACTCAGCAATATTGGGCACCAGAATCTTGCCGATTTTATTCAGCTCAATACCGGCGTACGCAACCAGAAAATCCAGGTGCTCACGGATCTTCGTCATAGACTCCACGCCCTGAATGGGCAGGTCCAGACCGTAGTAATCGTTCTCCACGTCGTTATCAGCCATGACCCCGTCAAAGGGTGAGTCGCGCATTTCGCGCACCACAGCGTCCACCCACTGCCAACGATAGTCGGCGTTCCACACCTGCATCTGGAAGTGCTTGGGGTAGCCCTTCCACTCGATACGGTCGCCGTTGAGGCGGTGGGCGAAGAAATCCTTACCGGAGTTCGCCATCGACTGCGCCAGCGGGTAAGAGACACCCGAAGAATAAATCGGGCCGGGCTCATAAGAGCGGGTGGAGGACAGGCACTTGTACGCCAGCACCACCATTTGAGGTGCACGCTTCTTCAGGTAGCGTGCCGCGTCCAGTTCCCAGGGCTGCAGGATTGCGACAGAGTAGTTCTTGACCGCAAAATCGAGCTGCTGCTGGGTAATGGGCTTACCGCCGTAGCGGACCCAGGCACCAAACTTGCCGGGTCCGCCTAAACGGGTGAGTTTATTCGCCATCGTACTCCGGGTCGAATTCGGGATCGCGAGGTGGCAGCTTGCCCAGCTCGCGGTAGATCGTGTTGTAGCGGTCCATGACCAGTTTCAGCTGGAAGAAGCTGACGATACGGTCGTAGGCGTTCACACAGTAGCGTTCGTAGATGCTGGGCTCCTCCATGAGGGTGCGCAGCGCCGCCGCGAAGCCGTGAATATCGCCGGGGATGGTCAAGATACCGCAGTTACCGATTTCGTGGCCGTCGGGGGCGACCAGCACATCGTCGATGAGCTGGGACATACCGCCCACGTCGGTGCTGACCAGCGGGATGGACGCAGCCATCGCCTCGAGCGCCACAATCGGCTGACCCTCATTGTAGCTGGGCATGAGCAGCAGGTCGAAGCGGTCGAGCATCGCACGCACGTTCACGGTGCCGTGGAAGGTGA
The DNA here is from genome assembly GCA_963542785.1 of Rothia mucilaginosa. Classification (GTDB taxonomy): domain Bacteria; phylum Actinomycetota; class Actinomycetes; order Actinomycetales; family Micrococcaceae; genus Rothia; species Rothia mucilaginosa_G. The sequence continues at coordinate 2,395 of CAUUAD010000093.1, read as the reverse complement.
TGTACTCGCCCATGTTGAGCTCTTCGATGGTGCGCAGGCACAGCTCGTAGTACTCGGGCAGGTGGTCCTTGGGGCCGAGCACGTCCAGGTGGAAGTTCACCAGACCCTGATCGCGCAGCACCGCGAGGGAGCGAATCAGGTCGGTCAGGCCCTTAATGGGCACCACGCGGGCGATGAACACGAAGCGCCACACGTGGCCGCGACCCTCAGCGAGGATGCGGGCACGCGCCGCCTGGCGGGCGTAGTAGGCTTCCGCCACGGACTCAATGAGCATGCCGTTGGGCAGAATGATCGCGCGGTCCTTCTCGCCCTCGTTCATCTGGTCGATGGGCGCGCCAATACCGCGTGCCTCTTCCAGAGCCTTGGGGTACAGGTAGGTTGCCATGTCGGCGCTGGGGTAGCAGAAGCGTCCCATTTCGACGAACCAGACGGACCAGGCACGCTCGTCGAGGGTGACCGGGCCCAGGCCGGGGTGCTCACGCTCCTCGTTGAGGAAGGCGTAGTCGGTGGTGACGGGCTTCGCCATGTTGCGTTCGAGCTTGGTGTTCACGGTGTCGCGAATGTAGAGGTTGTGCTCGGTCAGCAGGAAGCTGGTGCCGTGGTCACGTGCGGCTGCGGCGGCGATGAGTGCCGCGTAGCCGGTGGTGTGGGCGTGGTAGACGCGGGCGTGCGGCATCCGCTCGTGCAGGATTGCGAAGAGAATGGAAACGAAGTCGCGCACCTTCCAGAAGAGCTCACCGAAGGGCACCTCGGAGAAGAATCCCAGGCCCGCAATCGCCTGCATGAACTCGCGGGTTCCGAAGAGGCCGAAGAGGTTGTAGCTGCGGGTTGCGGGGTTGATGCCCTCGTCGTAGAGCTTCCAGAGGGGGTTCACGTCGCCTGCAATGAGGGCGCTGAAGCCGTCCATGAGGCGCTGGGTGAGCGCCTGACGCTCCGCAAAGCTCATGCGCAGTGCGGAGGGGTCGCAGGCTTCCGCGAAGGCGTCGCGGTTGACTTCCAGGCTCAGGTACAGCACCTTGACCCACTTGACGTTCTCGGGCATGCCGTAGAGGTCTTCGTGGGGGGAGTTCTTATCCCAGGCGATGTGAATGATGCCGTAGGTCAGATCCGGGTTTTCGCAGACGATATCGTGCACCACCGCGGACACACCACCCTTGAGGTAGGGGTAGGTGGATTCCATGATGATGGCGACGTCAACGTCCGGGTATTCGGGGTCGCTGTAGTGGGGGCCGGGAGCCGGAAGCTGCAGCGGCGCGTAGTGGTTTCGGTACATCTGTTCAGTCATTGTCGTATGTGTCTTTCGCGGACCGTGCGGATCTTACCAGGCGAGGGCTCGACGCCAGAAGAGGGAGTACTCGGGTGCTGCCCACGCCTGACGGTAGACGCGGTAGCACGCGAAGGCGAGCACTACCTCGCCCACGATGATGGGCAGGTAGCCGGTCTCGTTGGGCAGGATCATGAAGGAGATGAAGAGCAGCACCAGGTGCGCTGCGGAGAGCAGCTGCACGGTAACGTACATGGTCATGTACTCGATCTGGTAGATCAGCAGTGCCACTGCAACGAAGAGGAACGCAACAATCAGGCCGGAGAGCGCCAGCGGGTAGGACTGCGGCAGGAAGATGAACATCAGGATACCGGTGACAATAGCGCTGGCGATGTAAATCAGCAGGGAGTTGCCGATAGCGCGGTTGGAGGCACGCAGAGCCTTAGAGGACTCTGCCTGAACACCCTTGTAGGGCAGTCGGTCGAAGATGGTCCACAGGTGCTGGATGCTTGCGTTGACGCGGTCTGCCTCCACCACGAAGAAGTAGTTGTAGGCGATAACGCAGGGGATCAGGCTCAGGTAGATTGCCACGACGTTGATTTCGCCGCCGGTGACCAGGAAGAGCATGTACTTATCAGCCCAGATGATGGAGCCGGTGAAGAAGCCGCGCAGGGCGTCAAGCGCAATGTCCTTGAGCGGGATGCGCGCGAAGTGCAGCAGGTGCACCAGGTCCTTACCGAGGCTCACCAGCAGGATGAGCGAACCAACCAGCGGCGGCAGGAACCAGGCAATTGGGAAGAAGAACAGGGCAAGAGTGTAACCAAGCCACGCGATGAACCAGATGATGCGGTTCTTCGCGAGGTTCGGGATGACCAGCAGCTGCGCGAACGCGATGTTGAGAACGCCCAGGACGAAGAACGCACCGAATGCAGTCGGGCTCCAGTGAAGGACGAGGGCGACCGGAATTGCGAAGAGCAGCACCAGCGGCATGGTCATGAAGAAGAGGTAGAGCCAGTTGCGGGTGAACGCGGTCAGGTCGGTAATGTCCTGGAACTGCGGTTCGGACATGCGTTCGCGTACGGCTCGCGCTTCGGCACGCTTGAGCTGGTGCTCAAGGGTTTCAGCGTGAAT
>CAUUAD010000092.1:0-5860 GCA_963542785.1 Rothia mucilaginosa | reverse complement strand
GTGGTCACGTCTCGGCGACCCGATGCCCAGAATTCTGCGTCTGCTTCGCTGAACGCCAGCAGGGTGCATCCAACCGGTAGCGGCGGTGCCTGAGGCACCAGCAGACCGTGCTGCACCACCCAGTACTCAGCGCCAATCACGCGAGAGAACTCGTAGGCTGCCGCACCGCGTGCCAGGTAGTGGCCCAGGGAGAGAACTACGCGCACACCGGGCAGGAGCTCCTGCAACTGGTCTCCTGTCGCTTCCTGCTCGCTCCAGGCATCGCGGTCGTAACGTTCAGTGGCGTACTGGCCGTTGAGGTACTCCGAAGCGTCCTCAGGGACCCACAGGGCCACACCCACGTTTTCGAGGTACTTGAGCGGCTCCAATAGGGAGTTACGGCTCGTCGGCGAGAACGAATCGAGCACGATGAGCACGCGGGGTACGGCACCGCGGGTGTACAGCACGCCGCCGACGGGGCCTTCCTGTTCAGCCGCGCCTCCGCGCAGACGGTTCACGAGCTGACGTGCCTCAGTCTTAGCCCAGCGCAGGGTATTCTGGCGCTTCTGCCAGGCAGCCCATGCGTCAATATCAACGGGATAGGTTAGGCCCATAGCTGCTCCAAAATCTTGACACGCTGATCGAAGGTGTGCTCAGCCAGAGTACGCTTCTGACCGGCTTCACGAATCTGACGAGCCCACTTCGGCTCGCGGAAAATACGGGTACAAATCTCGATGAGCTCATCAATGCTCTCGTAGACCAGGACCTCTTCGCCAGGAATGTAGTAGCGATCCACATCGGCACGGTCAATCACCTGCAGAGCGCCCACGCCGGGAGCCTCAAAGGTGCGCATGGTGAAACCATCCTGGTTATTGTGGATGTTCAGCGTTGCCGGGGAGGACGCCATAATGCCGTACGCCTCAGAGCGGTCAATATCGCGGCCTGCGGGCACACCGGAATCCTTGAACTGCTTAGTGCGCAGAATGTCATAGGGGTGACGCGACCAAGCACGACCGTAAGCACGCACCGGCAGACCGGCTGCGACCAGCGCCTGCAGGGTCTCCTCACGGTTCGGGTACTTAGCGCCCACAAAGTTGATGGAGTCCTCACGCATGGGGACAACCGGGCAGTGGGTGTCGTAGGCGTTGGGCATGTCGAGCACCTCGAAGCCCTGCTCACGAAGGTGCTGCGCATCCAGCGGGCTGTAGCTTGCCAGCGCGCCCAGGTGATGCAGGTCCTCTTCGGTATAGCTCATACGGCGCATTTCGTCGTAGAGCCAGGTGCCGTAGCGAACACCGGAGGTCTCCAGCAGGTCCCACCATTCGCGGGAGAGCATATCGCCCTTAATGACCAGCACAATATCGGGGCGGAACTCGTTGAAAGCGTCAATCGCCTTACGGGTTGCCTGCGCTGCGAAGCTTTCGGGGCGGTACTTCTCGGGCAACTCGTGGGCAAGCTTGTTGAGGATACGCTCGGGCAGAGTACCCGGCGCATCGTAGATGTGGGTGCACACTTCGTATCCGTGCACTTCCAGGGATGCTTGAATTGCCTTCCAGTACCCGTGGAATGCGGGTGAGAGCAGTAGAAGTTTGGGCTGAGTCATATGAGGATTGAATCCTGTCGGCGTTTGCTATGAGAACCCGCAGGGTAGAACCGTGCGGTGCTATGTGTTGGAGTGAAGAGGAACGGAAAGTTTCACCTGCAACTTGAGGCAAAACATACCTATTGAAATTTTACAACGAAAGCAGGAGACGACACACTCGAGTGCACTGTGTCGCCTCCTACGTTCTATGTGAGCCTTCTTATGAAGAAGGCAACAAATTATGCGGAACCATCACGGTAAATTTCGGTGGTTTCGCCCCTAGTTCTCGCGGCGCTCTGCCTTGGCGATACGATCCAGCTCGGTGGCGAGGAAACCACGAGCGTCTACGTCCTTATTGCGCAGGCCGCGCACCGAGTTCACCAGGAAGTTCGCGTAGCTGGTAGCACGCAGAGCAACAGCGAGCTTCTTCTCCCAGCCCCACTTATCCGCATAAATGAAGCGAGCGGTGGTCAGCCACTGTACACGGCGCTCGGAGGGCGAAGATCCGCCTCCCTCGTGGGTGACGGTTACCGAAGGAATCAGGTAACGATCCACACCAGCGTTCGAGAGGCGGTACTGGAAATCCACCTCTTCGCTGTTCATGTAGAAACGCTCATCCATGCCACCGATGCGGTTGAAGGTCGCACGAGGAACGACCATACATGCGCCCATAACCCAGTCGACCTTCGCGTCCGAGGTGCCGGTGCACGCCTCAACGTCGTGACCAACGCCGCGGTGCCACCAGTTAGTCGGTTTGAAACGAGCCAGCGGTGTGAACCATTCCCACGCAATATGCGCTGCGGTGGGGAACTTGCGTGCGACCCACTGCTGCTTGCCGTCGTGACCAATAATCTGCGGGCTAGCCAGAACCTCGCCGTGGCGTTCCACGGCTGCGAGCATGCGCGAGACGAAGGTGTTATCCAGTTCCAGGTCGCTGTTGAGGATGAAAACCCATTCACCGGTCGCGGCGGCAACACCGGAGTTCACAGCCTTACCGAAACCACCGTTGACAGCACGGCGAACCACGGTCACGCCCTCAACCTCGGGGAAGGGGGTGGGGGAAACATCATCAGAGACAATAATCTCGATATCGGCGGGGTCAATACCCTGCTGAGCACGCAGAATGTCGATAATGGCGAGGACCGGTTCCGGCTCGCCGTAGAAAGGAATAACCGCAGATACACGGGGAGTATGAGTCACAATATGTCCTTTGAGTGAGGTGCCTGAAATTCACAAGCTATAGAAGGCTAAATATGGGGGCGACCGTATCTATATCTGCATACGATCACCCCCATAGTTTCAATTAGTCGGGCAACTGGCCCAGGCGAACGAGGTTCGCAAATTCTTCGTTTGCTGCCTGAACTTCCTTGAAAGTTCCCTTATTGGCAATGCGGCCCTGGGAGAGGTACACCAGCTGATCAACGTTGCGCACCGTTGAAAGACGGTGAGCCACGATAATCACGGTAATCTCCTTGGAGATGCGGTTAATGGTCTGAGTAATCTTGTGCTCAGTCTCATTGTCCAGCGCACTGGTTGCCTCATCCATAACCAGCAGGCTCGGGTTGCGGTACATCGCACGCGCAATACCCACACGCTGACGCTGACCACCGGAGAGGCGGTTACCATTCTCACCAATCGAAGTGTTGATGCCGTCTTCCAGAGTCTCGACAACGGGCATCAGCTCCGCCAGCTCGAGACAGTAGAGCACACGGTCATCGTCAATGTGCTTGCTGGGGATACCGAAGGCAACTGCCTCACGCAGGGTGCCGTTGCCCAGGTAGGGATCCTGAGGGACATAACCAATCTTCTGGTACCAGGAATGCAGGTCAGTATGGATGTCCTTACCCTGGCTAGAGATCATGCCGCTCGTCGGGGTCAGCAGACCAAGAATCAGGTCAACCAGAGTAGTCTTGCCCGAACCGGAACCACCCACGAAAGCAACCGAGGTACCAGCCGGCACATCCAGCTGAATGTCCTTGAGAACGTCCTTATCACCATCCGGGTAACGGTAGACCAGGTTATCGATCTGAACATCCACGGGCTCAATATCCGAGTTGATGATGGTTGCCGGATCAATTTCATCCTTGAACTCAACCATCTGCAGGCGCTGCTCTTCAGTGCTCATCGAGCGGATAACCTTTGCAACCTCTTCACTGGCGAACTCGTTCGCACGAATACCGCCCAAGGAGGCAATCATACGGGTCGCATTCGGAAGGATACGGATACATGCGGTTGCGAAAAGCATCAGGGAAGGAAGACCCTCAGCACCCTGAGTCGAGGTCACCAGAGCCAGCAGACCAGCGATACCCACAATGAAAATAACTTCAAGGGAGTACTTGGGGAAGTCATTCAGGAACGAGATGTTTACATCGCTTTTAACGCTTCGTACTGCGGGCTCGCGGTACTGCTCCATAGCAGCCTTGTGCGAATTCGTAATACGGATTTCACGGAAGCCCCTGATGTCGTCCAGAAGGAAGCGCAAAGCGTCTCGACCCGCACGTGCCGATACTTCACCATACTTCGCGTTACCGCGGCGCAAGAAGAACTGCATGGTAGCGATGGTGAGGCCAAAGTATGCAAAAGCAAGCAGTGCCGGAACCGGCATGACGCAAAGAATCATGATGAGCAACACGAGGATAGATAGGAAATCGCCCACAAAGTTAATAATCGATCCCACAAAACCGCGGTATGCAAACACCACGTAGGTGCTAATCAGGTACGCGGTTTCTTCAGGCTGAGATTTCTTGTGGTTGAAGTAGCTATCCTTCATGTAATGATTGAGGATTGTCGTCGACGTCGCCAACTGCTGGTAACCAGTAAATTTCAGACTCCAGCGCTTAAAGAGGAGCGCAGCAATACCCTTAATAACAAAGGCAAGCACCAGAACGATACCCAGATAGATCACCAAATCAGAACGCTGCGGGTTGCCGAAAATATCGGAAATTACAGCCAGGTAACCGGTAAGTTCCGCGCCCATCGCAATATTCATAATGGGAAGAATGGCTGCAACACCGATCATTTCCATCAAAGATAGGAGGAACAGGCCGATCAGGTTAAAGACAAGCAACGTAAAGCTTCGTCCCGGGAAAAGCAGGCGAAGCTTAGTATAAATACTCTTCATTGGTCCTCGTTGGTGAGTGTACTCGCTGGCTCCTGAGTGAGAAGAAGACCAGCATTTCACGCCAATTCTAGCACGCACCCTCTAAACATTTTTAGCATCAAGCTTGTACTTTTGGTCATCTTTAGTCGAGAGAAGAACCTCTAATTCATCGCTAAAACATAAGACATTTAGGGGTATTCGCCACACACAGGAAAAGGAACCATGAAGGTACAAGTAACTCGGTATGATAGATACTATTCATTCAGCAAACCCAGCACTTCCGGCTTCCCTGTTCACTGTTGGGTACGTCAATTAGAAAAGGCTTTTTGATGGGCATCTTCAACATTAAGTCCCTCAAGGACAAGTACGCGTGGGGCTCCTCCGAGGACAAAACCAACTCCGCAGAAACTGCCGAGGGCCAGCAGGCAACCGCCGCTTCTTCCTCCGCAAATATCGCCGACGGAGTCCGCTCCCTCATTAAGAGCAACCCCGAACTGGCAGGCAAGAACCGCCGCGGGGTAGCCAACCGTACCATCACCCCCGACGGTTCGCTCCGCGAAGCCATTGAAGACTACGAAGTCCACTCCCCCGCCGAGGTAGCCGCTCAGGAAGTCACGCCTGAAGAAGAGCTCAGCGCCGACGGTACCGCAACCGTCTCCGCGCAGCCCCTCACCCACACCGACATCGAGGCTACCCCCGGCGACATCCTCGACGTAGACGGCAAGACCACCGGCCCCAGCATCATCCGCGTGGGCCAGCACAACGCGCCCCTGGTCGATGCCGAAGAGCTTGCCAACCCCGAAGAAGCCAACAACCAGAGCGCAGGAAACGCGCAGCCCTCCCCCACTACTAACACCCGAGGCGAACGCACCCCGCTGTTCAAGCTCTCCCCCAAAACCCTCAACCGTACCGGCAACACTAGCGGTGACGGCCCCTTCGAAGCTGTCTTCGTCTGCACCGGTAATATTGCCCGTAGCGCATCCGGTGAGGTGATTTCCAAGCACCTTGCCGCAGAATACGGCCTGGAAGATAAATGGATCTTCTCCAGCGCCGGCACCGGTGCCCTCGTCGGTCACGGCGTCTACGAACACGTGGCCAACGAGCTCATTGAGCGCGGCTACAACCCGGAGGGCTTCGCCTCCCGCCAGCTCAACGAGCAGATTATCGAGAACGCCACCATCATTCTGGTAGCCGAGAAG
>CAUUAD010000091.1:0-5893 GCA_963542785.1 Rothia mucilaginosa | reverse complement strand
ACTTCGAGGATGATTTCGTCGTGCACCTGCAGCAGCATGCGGGTCTTCAGTCCCTCTTCGCGTAGGCGGCGGTGAATGTTGATCATGGCAATCTTGATGATGTCCGCGGCGGTACCCTGAATCGGGGCGTTGAGGGCGGCGCGTTCGGCGGCTTCACGGCGTACACGGTTGGGCGAGTCCAGGTCGGGCAGTACGCGGCGGCGGCCGAAAATGGTTTCGGTGTAGCCGTCCTGGTGTGCCTGCTTGAGCACGCCGCGCAGGAAGCGTCCCACACGTCCGAAGCGCTTGAAGTAGTTGGTGCGCAGTTCGCCCGCCTCGTCGGAGCTGATGTTCAACTGCTTGGCGAGGCCAAAGCGGGACAGGCCGTAGGCCAGGCCGTAGGACATTGCCTTGACCTTGGAGCGCTGTTCGGGGGTGACGTCCTCGGGTGCGACGCCGAAGACCTCGGAACCGACGTAACGGTGCAGGTCCTCCCCCGCTTCGTAGGCTGCGATGAGCTTCTCGTCGGCGGCGAGGTGCACCATGATGCGCATTTCGATCTGCGAGTAGTCGGCGGTGAGCAGACCCTCGTACTCCACACCATCGACGGGTGCGGGCGCGACGATGAAGGCGCCACGGATGCGGCGGCCTTCTTCGGTGCGGATCGGGATGTTCTGCAGGTTCGGTGCGGTCGAGGAGAGTCGACCGGTGGAGGCGGCACCCTGCTGGAAGGTGGTGTGCACGCGTCCGTCGTCGGCGGCTGCTTTCTGCAGGCCTTCGACGGTCTGAACGAGCTTGATGTTGTCGCGGTAGGCGGCGAGCGCACCGAGGAATGCGGCGCCGTCGGACTCCGGGGAGATTTTGGAGAGCAGTTCGGTGACGGATTCGGCGTCGGTGGAGTAGCCGGACTTGATTTTGCGGGTGTGCGGCAGGGCGAGTTTGTCGAAGAGCACGGTCTGCAGCTGTTTGACGGAGGCGAGGTTGAGGGGTTCTTCGCCGTCGTCGGTTTCGACGGTGTCGCCGATGATGGTGCGTGCGGCATCCTGCGCCTGGGCGGCGCGTGCGGAGAAGGTGTCGTGCAGTTCGGCCAGGAGTGCGTCGGAGACGGCGATACCTGCCTGCTCCATGTCTGCGAGGACGTAGAGCAGCGGCAGTTCAATTTCTTCGTAGACCTTCAGCTGGCCGTGCTCTTCCATCTCGAAGTGCAGCAGGCGTGCGAGTTCGTGGATGATGCGGCTGATCTGCGTGAAGTAGCGCAGGTTTTCGACGGGTTCGGCTTCGCCGGGCATGCTGAAGAGGGAGGGTTCTGCCTCTTCTTCTTCGGGTTGGAAGACGAGCTGCGCGTAGGGGTCCTTGGGGATCCAGAGGTAGCGTTCGGCGAGGTCTTCCATGCGTTCGGAGAAGAGCTTGCGGGTTGCGGTGGGGATGAAGCCGCACATGTAGGAGGACAGCGCGGGGTCTTCGACGGCGCCGGCGAGTTCGTAGCCGTAGGCGCGCAGGAGTTTGCGCTGGTTTTTGAGGTCCATGACGATTTTGCGGGCTGCTTCGTCGGAGAGCCAGGCGGCCAGGGCGGCGTCGAGCTCCGGGTCGATGCTGCGGGTATCGACCCACAGGCTGGCGCTCTTGCTGGTGAGGAGCACGCCGAGCAGTTCGGGGTTTTCTTCGGCGGCGCGGATCTTGGTTTTGGTGACCTTGACGGCGGGTGCGTCGCCGATGGCGGGGCGCGCTACGGGCAGGTTGGTGACCGGGTAGAGGGTCACGGCACCTTCGAGGCGTTCGGGTACGGCGATGGGCGCGCCCTGTTCGTCGCTGCCGTAGTTTTCTTCGGCTGCGGCGGCGCAGAAGGCGCGGAATGCTGCCGCGTCTGCGTTTTTGGTGGGTGCGCTGGTGGCGATGGGTGCGTAGACGGGGCCGGTGGGTGCCTTCTTGGTGGCGCCCTCCTCCCCTGCATCTGCAGCGGGGCTTGCAGAGCCTGCGGTTCCTGCGGTTCCGGAGGCGCGCACGATGGGGCCGAGGGTGTCGGCGGCACGCTTGCGGATGGTGCGGAACTCTACTTCGTCGAAGAAGGTGTTGAGTGCATCCAGGTCGGGGGTGAATGCGGTGTCTTCGAGGGTGACGTCCAGGTCGAGGTCGTTGACGAGCTGGTTGAGGCGGCGGTTACGTACCACGTTGTCGATGTTTTCGCGTAGTGCTTCTCCCTTCTTGCCGCCAATCTTGTCGCGGTTTTCGATGACGGCGTCGAGGGATCCGTATTCACCGAGCCACTTGGCGGCGAAGCCGGGGCCCACGCCGGGCACGCCGGGCAGGTTGTCCGCCTGTTCGCCGGTGAGGGCGGCAAGGTCGGGGTACATGTGCGGGGGCACCTTGGTTTTCTTTTCGACGGCGGCGGGGTCCATACGCTGAATACCCTTGGAGGGGCCGGTGGTGACCGGATAGAGCAGGGTGACGTCGTCGGTGACGAGCTGGAAGATGTCGCGGTCACCGGAGAGAATGAGGACCTTATAGCCGGCTTCGGTGCCGCGGCGGGTGAGGGTTGCAACGATGTCGTCAGCTTCGTAGTTTTCGTAGGTGAGCGCGGGAATGTTCAGCGCGCCGAGCATCTTCTTGATGAGGTCAATCTGGCCGTTGAAGGCTTCGGGGATGGCGTTGCGGCCGCCCTTGTATTCGCCGTATTCGGCGGTGCGGAAGGTGCCGCCGGGCAGGTCGAAGGCTACGGCGATGTGGCTGGGCTGGTTGTCTTTGATGATGCTCAGCAGGGTGGAGAGGAAGGCGTGCACGGCCTCGGTGTGCTGGCCGTCGCTACGCACGAAGATGTGTTGGCCGGTCTTTTCGGCCATGGTGTAGATGCCGAAGAAGGAGCGCAGGGCGAGGGAGTGTCCGTCAATGAGCAGGAGGGTTTTGTTCTCTGTAGTCACCCCTCTAGTGTATCGAGTCTGAGTTTTCTCGGTGGTTGGCTTCGTGGCGGGCAGCTTCGTGATGACTACTGGTCAACCCTGTGGGGAGGCGCCCGCGCCGTATTGGGTGCGGACACTGTGGTCTTATAGCTGTGCCATATAGCGGGATAACGGGGTGCGCGGAAAGAGTTTTACCTCATATATAAGTGCCGGTGGGGTGCGTTTGGTGAGTTCTCTTCCCAAAATCTTCCCAAAACTGTGCCCTAAGCCACTGTGTGAGGTGGATAATAATACAGTTTCCAGATAATATATAACCTTATTATCGCCTCCAGCGTAGGAAACCCCCACACCCTGTGTATTCATAGGCAGAACTCTACCCAGAATTCACCGGCAGGATTCACCGGACTGTGAGGGCACCTCCCGCGCTTAACACACAACGAACCCTCATTTAGGAAATCTATGAAGGCACTCAAAAAACTTCCCCTCCTCGCGTGGATTATCATCGCGATCGCATCGGGTGTGCTCATCGGCATGCTGACCCCCGGAATGATTAGCGGCATCAATGACGCAACCGGCGCAGCCATCCCCACCGACCTCATTGTGCAGCTCTTCGTCTCCTTCTCGACCGTATTCAGTGCCTTCCTGAGCTTCGCGATTCCGCTGATTATTATCGGTTTCATCGTGCCCGGCATTGGTTCCCTCGCGCAGGGTGCGGGCAAGATGCTCGGCATCACCGTGGGTCTGGCGTACATCTCCAGCATCCTTGCTGGCTTCCTGGCACTGACCTGCGCACTGCTGCTCTACCCCATCATCCTGAAGGGTCAGCAGCTCGCTTCCTTCGATAACCCCGAGAACGCACTGTCCAAGGGCTACATCTCCTTCGAGCTGACCCCGATTATGGGCGTGCTGAGCGCACTGATTCTCTCCTTCATCCTGGGCCTGGGCATTACCGCACTGAAGACCCGTGCGATGCTGAACCTCTTCGAGGACTTCCAGGTCATCGTTGAGAAGATGCTCGGCTACGTGATTATCCCCCTGCTGCCGGTGCACATTGTGGGCGTGTTCGCAAACATGACCCTCGCCGGTCAGGTGGCGAAGATCCTCTCCGTCTTCGGTCTCGTGTTCGTCATGGTGATTATTCTGCACTGGGTCACCCTGGCCCTGCAGTACTCGGTGGCTGGCGCGATTTCTCGCCGCAACCCCATCCAGATGCTCAAGACCATGCTCCCGGCATACTTCACCGCAATCGGTACCCAGTCTTCGGCTGCGACCATCCCGGTGACCGTGCGTTCGGCGAAGAAGGCTGGCATCTCCCCCCGCGTGGTGGACTTCGCGATTCCGCTGTGCGCGACCATTCACCTCTCCGGCTCCATGATTACCATTACCTCCTGCTCGGTGGCAGTGCTGTTCATGACCGGTCAGCACCCCGACTTCGGTAGCCTGATCCCCATGATTCTGGTGCTCGGCGTGATGATGGTTGCCGCTCCCGGCGTTCCCGGCGGTGGCGTGATGACCGCAATCGGTCTGCTGCAGTCCATGCTTGGTTTCGATGCCTCCATGATTGCCCTGATGATTGCCCTGTACCTGGCTCAGGACTCCTTCGGCACCGCAACCAACGTGACCGGTGACGCGACCATCGCAGCCCTGACCGAGCGTATCTCTAAGGCAAGCGGTGTGAACCCCGATAAGGAAATCCGCGACGAGGACATCGAGAAGGCAGAGGCTATTTCCGCCTAATCCTCCCGTAGCTTCCAAGCGTTTTTCAGCTCCGTCTCCCCGTTGAGGAGGCGGGGCTGATTCGTACCCGGAGCCTCCCCCGCAGGTCAAAGCACCAAAAACCGAGGAGTACACTGGAAGTCATGACTGAAAACAACACACAGCACGCACCCGTCCGCGCGGCAGCACCGACCACCCTCAGCGCAGAAGAAATCAAGGCGCAGCTGACCGAAAGCGGAATCCCCGAGCACCTGCACCCCTACTTCCCCCGCGGCCTGGGCGAGCTCATCCCCGCCATGGGCATTAAGTTCCAGGAACTCACCGCAGAACGCACCGTCGCGACCATGCCCGTCGCCGGTAACACCCAGCCCATCGGCCTGCTGCACGGCGGCGCCAACGTGGTCCTTGCAGAGACCCTCGGCTCGCTCTCCGCGGGTGTACACGGCGGCGAAAACCTCGTAGCAGTCGGCGTGGACATCAACGCAACCCACGTGCGACCGGCAGTCTCCGGCGTGGTTACCGCAACCTGCACCGCCGTCAAGCTCGGACGCACCCTGTGCATCCACTCCATCGACATTATGGATGAGCGCGGCCGCACCACCTGCACGGCGCGCATCACCAACATGCTGATCCCCCGCCCCGCTGCATAATCTCCCGCAGTATATTCTTCCGCAGCATAAAGCCCTACAGTCTCAGCACGTAGCCTAAAATCGTAGAAACACGGGGACACAGCACCCCACCAACACCCCACCAGAAGGTACGACCAGAAGGAGCACCATGGCCCGCGAGCGCACCCCCTATTTCAAGCGTTACCCGAAGATTGTGCGCGCCAAGCGCATTGTCCTGCCCATCGCAATCGGTGTGATGCTGGTGTGCCTGGTGACCGCCATCAATAACCCCGGTAGCTTCTGGTGGCTGGGCGTGATGATCGGCACCGGCGGCATGCTCTGGGCGGGTTCCCCCACGGACCGCCCGATCAGCGGCCCCAACAATGACGAAGACGATTTGAACCGCTACCTGCACTAAACCTGTCTGACGCTGCACCTCTTGCGGCATTGGATTGCCTGCAACACCGGCATAGAAACGCACACCAACACAGAAACGCTCCGGCTGCCCCCGGCCACTCCGATTGCCCCGGCAGGGTGCGAGCTTCAGAAGGTAAACACTAACGCCCCGTCCCTCAGCTTCATTGTGAGGGGTGGGGCGTTAGTGTGTCGTGAGAAGGTGCTGGTCGGATGCTGACCAACTGAAGGCGCATACGAGCGAATCCTAGTCTTCGCCGTAGCGTGCGTTCGTACCTGTAC
>CAUUAD010000090.1:0-5933 GCA_963542785.1 Rothia mucilaginosa | reverse complement strand
CGCAAAGGAGCACCCCGTGGAAACCGTACCCAACCACCCCCGCCCCACCGAAGGACGCACCGAAAGCATCCTCAGCTCGGACGACTTCACCGTCATCGCCGACCGCAGCAAAGCAACCGGCTACGACGAATGGGAATCCCAGCACAAAAATAAGCGCGAGCACCAGAGCGAAGCGCAGCTCGAATCCGAACTCATCGAAACCCTCAAAACCCAAGGCTACGACTACCTGCCGCGCCTCACCGACGAAGCCGCGCTCATCCGCAACCTGCGCGAACAGCTCGAACGCCTCAACACCCGACCCGAAGAAGGCGCCTACGGACCCAACAGCGGATTCCACTTCACCGACGAAGAATTCGACCGCCTGCTCACCGAACACATCGCACGCTCCAACGACGGCATCCTGGAGAAGGCCAAGCTCATCCAGGAAGAACGCTTCATCGACTTCCGCCTCGAAGACGGCACCCTGCGCAACATCATGCTCATCGACGCCGCCTACCCCGCACGCAACCGCATGCAGGTCATCAACCAGTACCGCGTACCCGCTCCCAACGGCAAGGTACTCAACCGCTACGACGTGACCATCCTCGTCAACGGCCTGCCCCTCGTACACATCGAACTCAAGAAGCGCAACGTGAGCATCCGCGAAGCCTTCAACCAGATCGAACGCTACCAGAACGAAGGCTTCCAGCAGGACCAGCACCGCCTCTTCGAATACGCCCAGATCTTCGTCATCAGCAACGGCTTCGAAACCAAGTACTACTCCAACACCGTGCGCCACAAGCACATCGAAGACCAGCACAAAGCAGGGAACACTACTGCCCCCGGCGGCTCCGCAGGTAAGAGCTTCGACTTCACCAGCTACTGGGCCGACGCCAAGAACAACCGAATCAGCGACCTGATTCTCTTCGCGCGCACCTTCCTCACCCGCCACACCCTCGCAAACGTCCTGACCCGCTACTGCATCCTTACCGTAGACAAGGATCTGTTGGTCATGCGCCCCTACCAGATCGCGGCAACCGAAAAAATCATCAAGCGCGTCGAAATCGCCAACAACAACCCCAAGCTCCTCGGCACCAAAGACGCCGGTGGCTACATCTGGCACACCACCGGCAGTGGCAAGACCCTCACCAGCTTCAAAACCGCACGCCGCCTGGCAGAAACCGGACTCGTCGACAAGGTACTCTTCGTCGTGGACCGCAAGGACCTCGACTACCAGACCATGCTCGAATACAACAACTTCCAGGCAGACTCCGTCAGCTCCACCGGCAGCACCCGCGAACTCAGCAACCGCCTCGCCGACCGTGGAACCAACATCGTAGTCACCACCATCCACAAGCTGTCCAACCTCATCACCGCCGAACCCCAGCACCCCGTCTACAACCAGCGCGTAGTCATCATCTTCGACGAATGCCACCGCTCCCAGTTCGGCCGCATGAACACCGCCATCAAGAAGAGCTTCAAGAAGTACAGCATGTTCGGGTTCACCGGCACCCCCATCTTCGACAAGAACTCCGCAGGCGGCCCCGGCACCACCACCGTCGAAGTCTTCGGCGACTGCCTGCACACCTACACCGTCGTCGACGCCATCAACGACAAGAACGTGCTGAAATTCCACCTGGAATACACCAACACCAGCCCCGACTTCGCCGAACTCGAAGAAGCCTCCTACGCAGACGAAATCGCCGCCGAACGCGCCGAAACCCCCGACGCGAAGGAACTCGCCAAGTTCGCCAAGAGCAAGGAAGTACTCGAAAGCCCCCAGCGCATCGAAGCCGTCGCCACCTACATCCTCGACAACTACGACCGCAAAACCAACCAGAGCGCAGCCACCAGCTACGACATCAAGAAAACCCGCACCATCAACGGCGTCACCAAACACTACGTAGAACGCGTGCGCGGTTTCAACTCGATCCTGGCAACCTCCTCTATCGACGCTGCCTGCACCTACTACGACGCCCTCAACACCCTGCAAGAAGAGCGCATCGCAGACGGTACCCTGCGCCCCGAACAGAAGCTCAAGGTCGCCATCATCTACTCACAGGGCAACGGCGGGCAGCTCTTCGACACCTTCGGAGAAGAAGAAAACTTCACCTTCGCCACCGAAGGCACCGGCAGCCGCATGGACGGCTTCCTCGAAGACTACAACACCATGTTCGGCACCAACTTCAGCACCGACGGCGACTCCTTCGACAACTACTACAAGGACGTCTCCCGCAAGATGAAGATGCGTGAGCTGGACCTGCTCATCGTCGTCAACATGTTCCTCACCGGTTTTGACTCCAAGACCGTCAACACCCTCTGGGTCGACAAAAACCTGAAAATGCACGGCCTGGTGCAGGCATACAGCCGCACCAACCGAATCCTCAACTCGCTCAAGCCCTCCGGCAACATCGTGTGCTTCCGCGACCTCGAACAGGCAACCAAGGACGCCTTCACCCTCTTCGGCGACACCGAAAACAGCAGCGGCCAGTCCGCCCTCGACATCGCGTTCACCCGATCCTACAAGGAAGCCTACGCCGCATACGACAAGGCCGTCTCTGACCTGCGCGAAGAATTCCCCATCGACGAGGGCGGCTCCATCACCGTGGACACCACCGAAGACAAGGCCCGCTACATCGAGCTGATGAACCAGGTGCTTAAACTGCAGCAGGAACTGCGCGTGCACGACGAGTTCATCCGCGACGGCGGCAACGAACTCATCAGCGACTACGACATGCAGGGCTACACCGGTGTCTACAACGACATCTACGAAGAAGCCCGCGAACTGCGCCGCGAACAGGAAGAAGCGAAGGACAGCGCCGACAGCGAAACCGGCGAAGGCGAAGAAAAGCCGACCGCAGTTGACCTGTTCGCTGAAATGCGCTTCCTGACCGAACTGGTCAGGCAGCAGGAAGTCGGTGTGCTCTACATCCTCGAGCTCGTCAAGGCAGCCCGCGCAGCACGCCAAGGCAAGGCCGACGCGGCAGGGGAGAGCAACACCGCCGAAACCGCCCAGGACACCGTGGAGTACTTCCGCGACCGCGTGCGCCTCGCTATTCGTAACGACGCCGACCTGCGCGAAAGCGGCGATATCATCGAGGACTACTTCGACACCTACCTGAACGAGTCCGATGACCACGACGTGCAGGAACACTTCCACCGCTACGTGACCGACCGCCGCACCCGCGAAGAAGACACCATCGTCAAGGACGAAGAGCTGGACTCCGCAGAGACCCAGCGCGTCGTCAACCGTGCGCTCAAGGAAAACCGCCGCACCATCCCCGGCAAGATCAGCCGCCTGGTCAAGGGCAAAATCTCGCTCTTCGGCGGCAAGCTCGGCGGCGCGAAAACCGAAGACGCAGCAACCAAGGCGAAGCGCGTGAAGCAGAAGCTAGAGAAGCACATCGTCCGCTTCATGCCGTTCCTTGGCGGAGAATAAACCGCGGTGACGTGCTGTAACCGGCGGTAGTCTGCGGTAACCGGCGAGTATTCGCCCAGAGGTAATCCGCCCAGAAGCCACATGTGTTTCGAAAAGCCACTTCTTTGGTGGCTTCTCGAAACACATGTGGCTTTTCGCCGTTTATGAGGGGGAAGGGGTGGCACAGCATCAACCCGGCTCTATGCTACTGATCAGCCCCTCTGCCCGGCGCCGATTTTTGGTCATGGGCTAGTGACTTTGGTGGGGGTTAAAACCCCAGCCTGAAGTCACTAACCCATGGTCGAAGTCCGTAACCTATGACCAAATTTTTTTCCCCGGTGTGTGGGAGGCGGGGCAACGGCACACAGGAGGCAAGCCCGTCCGCACCTAATCTTCCGCACGGCGGGGGAGTTTGGCGGGGGAGTGCACCTCCAGAAAACCCTTTGTCACGCAATATTTTTTGCGTATTTTCTCCGGCGCGAGCGATGTAGCCCCTTATCGTGTCAGGGGTGCCCCGTACCTTGGTCATAGAGAACAACGACGCGTTCTCATTCCTCCATCGAACGACCAAAGGAGAAACCCATGTACACGGATGGCTACTACAGCGATGAAGACTTCCGCACCTTCTGCTCCGGTCAGGACGCCGCCAACATCGACGACTTCTTCACCGACAACGGCGAATACCTCATGGAACACCTGCCCGAAGTCACCGACCGCGAGTTCCTCGCCGGCCTCCGCTACGGTAACCGCTGCGATGCTCTCTGCCAGAGCGGATACGCCTTCGACGAGGCAGAAGATGCCCTCCGCGACATGTACGCGCTCGCCGTGTAGCCTGCCCGCCCACGCCAGGTCCCCAGTGTTAGGGGGTCCTGGTGTCTTTTGTTGCACCCAAACGCCACAACATGTGGTCATGTGGCTCAACGGGGTGCAAACGACCGCAAACATGCGGTAGGGTGGTAACTGTAGTGTTCTACGGCGCATTGATGCGCTTGTTAGGTGCACTAGGGGGCTTTTTTCCTTCCGGAGGTCAGATACGACCCACAAAAGCAGCCCGACACTAGTAACTAAACAACACACCATCACCGACGATAGGAGCGTATCTTCTATGGATTCGACCATCTTCAACCGCCGTACCCTGCTGGGCAGCGGCGCACTTGTGGGCCTTGGTGCCCTGCTCGCAGCCTGCGGTCAGCAGGCTAATAACGAGGCGGCAGCTACCGCCTCCGCCACGCCGAGCGAGACCACCTCGGCGTCTGCGGCGGCATCTGAGTCGCCCTCGGCAAGCGCAACCCCGTCTACTGTCCGCGGCTACTCGGGCGGCTCGAAGGCACCTGACGGTGAGTACCGCCCTGCGGATAAGTACGGTCCGGCACAGAATGTACCGAAACCCACCGTTCCGGAGGACGGCTACAACGAAAAGTCTCTGGAGGGCATGCGCAAGACGATGGATGCCTGGATTCAATGGGGAAACTACGGTATTCAGACAGGCGACTACACAAAGGCGCGAGAATTCACCTCACGTAATTTCACTTCCGAATTGGATGCCTACGAAAGTGTCGAAAACCTTTATAAGCGCGGCGGATGGGTCATCGACGGTATCGAGAAATTTACGGCAGATGGATCTCCTTGGTCTGAAGATGGGGAAACCTATTTCTGGAAAGCCTACCGTGGATGGAACCAGGAAATCCATGTTGAACCGAGTGGTAAATGGACTGCTTGGGATAACGATGATAAAACTAACGACACTTTCAAATTCGAGATGAAGCACAATGGGAAAAAATGGGAAATTATAAGCTGTGAAGAGGTTGATGATTAGTTATGCGCAAAATAAATAAACGTATAGCTTATTGCGTCATTGGATTGCAATTTATATGTCTCTTGCCAGCACCTGCAGGTGCACATGTATCTACTAAAGAATGTTCATCTGGTAACGGCGCATCCGTATGCCAAGAATCTACAGTCGCGAAGAAAAGGACTGAAACCAATACAGGTAAAAGGGGCGGAGAAAGCATTCAGAATGACTCAGTTGTTCATCAGCCTGCGGAAGGAGCAGAACCTAGCACCTACACCACCAAAGGCACTAACGGCATGACCGTAATTCGCTCCAAGAGTGACTCTAATATCCTTGGCTGCGTAAAGGACGGAAAGGTTGGACACGTAAAACTCAACAATCTCATCGTTCGTGACGATGGGACCTACATCGATGGTGGCCTCGGCAAATATAGCCCCACCTCAGAAGTCTGTGTCCCTGACGATACCCGCACCCTGACCAGTGCCGACAGCCCAGGTCCCACCGGCCCGACCTACGAAGAAGTTATGGAGGAAATCCGCCACGCTGCAGAGTCGCTAGAGCCGGGCAAGCCGACCCTGCACCAGTCCTACAACAACCCCGCAGGAACCGGCCGAGCAGAAGGGGACCCCAACGTCTACAAGGGCGACCAGATCAACTTCTACGTCGATGATGGAGGCCCCTACCGTCTGGAAGCAGACATGCTCGCCGGACACGTCGAAATTGAGCTCATGCCCTCCTCCTATG
>CAUUAD010000089.1:0-5967 GCA_963542785.1 Rothia mucilaginosa | reverse complement strand
GTCGGCGACAACTAAAAATCATCAGCCACTTCACCGCGCAAGCCAGCGCGGAAAGGGCACCCAAAGGGGGCTGGGCTCTACCACACGGTAGAACCCAGCCCCCTTTGCTATACCTAAGCTCGCATCGCTCGAACCTAAAAACCGAGCCTAAAACTCAAGCCTAAATCCAGGACTTAAACCACATATGCGAATACCACTGCTCATACGGAATCACCTGAGCAGTCCACAACGGCATAAAGTACGCGCTCAACACCAGCACACCCACCAGGTAAATCGCCACCAGCGTCACGCCCAAACGAGCACGCAACACCGAACCGCGAGCACCCGACAGCACCAGACCCAAAACACCCGCCAACAGCAGGATCAGGAACGGCTCAAAGGACAGCGCGTAGAAGTAGAACATCGTGCGATTCGGGTACATAAACCAGGGGAAATAGCCCGCACCGAACACAACCAGCAGCGCACCAAAACGCCAATCACGCTTCAACAGCAGGACCAGAAGCGCCACAATAATCGCCGGAATAAACGCCCACCAAATCGCCGGGTTACCGATATTCAAAATAGCCTCAGAACACGACTTCACGGTACAACCCGAAGAACCCAGCTTCGGCGACTCATAGTAGTACGAGGTCGGGCGACCCAAAACCAGCCACTGCCACGCCTGCGAAGAATACGTGTGCGGGCTACTCAAACCAGAATGGAACTTAAACGCCGAGACATGGTACTCCCACAAGGAACGCAAATCCTCAGGAAGCCACATGACACCCTTGCCCGGGTTCTCAACCGCCCAGCGGCGGAAATACGCATTCGACGACTGGAACCAGCCCGCCCAGGTGCTCAGATACACCAGCAGACCCACACCAATCATCTGAACAAACGCAGGGAGACCATCACGCACCAGCGCCGTCAACCCCCACTTGTCCAGGCCCACAATACGGCGAGCATTAATATCCCAGAACACCGTCAGCAGACCCATCGCCGCAATAAAGAACAGCGAATTCCACTTCACACCCACCGCGGCACCCGCGCACACACCGGCAGCCACGCGCCACAGGCGCAGACCCATGCTCGGGCCCCACGGCATCGGTGGAAGCACACCGCTATTCTGGCGTGCCGCCTCCGCAATATGGCGCGCCAACACGCGCCGCGCCTGAATACGGTCAAGCACCAGACACACAAAAGTCGCGAGAATCCAGAACATCTGGAAAATATCCAGCAGAGCCAGACGAGACTCCACCAGCATCAGACCATCCACAGCAGCCAGCAACGCCGCAATAGTCGCCACCGTCATCGAACGGAACAGCAACCAGCCAGCATAGGCGATCAACGCCACCGACAGGGTGCCAATCACCGCAGCAGAAACACGCCAACCAAAGGGATTATTATCACCAAAAATCGCCATGCCCGCGGCAATCATCCACTTACCCAACGGAGGATGCACCACATACTCCGGTGAATCCGTCAACAGACCCGACGGGTGACCCGCCGCAAAGGACGCATTAGCGTCCTTCGACCAGCTCAACTCGTAGCCATAATGCACATACGAGTAAGCGTCCTTGGCGTAGTAGGTCTCATCAAAAACAATGGCGTTCGGATGCGCCAAATTATAAAAACGCAGAATACCGGCAACCAGCACAATCAGTGCGGGCGCCAGCCAACCCCAACGCGGGGCACGAATATAGGCAACAGCGAGCGCATCCAGCAGAGAATCGAGGCTGTAACGACCACGTTCAGACGAAGAACGGGCCGAATCAGCCTGACCAGCTGGAGCGGCAGATGCGGGAGAAAGTAGCTTAGGTATCTTCACCCCATCAATCCTAAAGGGTCAGAACGCACGATGCACCATTTCAGCCCGTGAACAGCATATATGACGCGCTCGGAGCCCCACCCGCACTAGCTACTTCTATCGGCGGGCTCACCCGGTAAGCCCACCCGGCACCGGATTGAGCGCGGGCGTTACACTTAGTGGGTACACGAAGACCAGACACAGACATGAGGCCTGCCATGACCGCACCCGCAGAATACACCGAAGAAACCGCCGACCTCTCAGAAACCACAGCCCCCTCAGAAACGGTCGAGGCACCCCAGACTGACACCGCTGACACCGCCGTCACCTCCGAAGAAGGCGGCGTGCTCATCCTCGGCGGCACCCCCATCGGCAACCTCGCCGACGCCTCCGACCGACTGCGCTCAGCCCTCGCCACCGCAGACCTCATCGCCGTTGAAGACACCCGCAAGCTACGAACCCTCGCCTCCGGGCTTGGCGTGCGCACCCGCGGCCGCGTCATCGTCAACCACGACCACAACGAAGCCGAACGCAGCGAAACCATCGTGCAAGCGGTACAGGACGGTCAGCGCGTGCTGTTGCTCTCGGATGCGGGCATGCCCACCATCTCCGACCCCGGCTACGTTGCCGCCGCAGCCGTCGCGGAAGCCGACCTGCCCGTCACGGTGGTGCCCGGCCCCTCCGCCGCGTTGACCGCGCTCGCGCTCTCCGGTTTGCCCACCGGACGATTCACTTTCGAAGGCTTCCTCGCCCGCAAGGGCTCCGAGCGCACCCGCCGCCTCGCATCGCTAGCGGGGGAGGAGCGCACCATGATCTTCTACGAATCCCCGCACCGCACTGCCGCAACCCTGGCAGACTTCGTGCAAACCTTCGGCGCCGACCGCCGTGGAACTGTCAGCCGTGAGCTAACCAAGCTCCACGAAGAGGTTCGACGCGGTACCCTGGCAGAGCTTGCCGAATGGGCTGAGTCTGAGCGCGTCCGCGGCGAAATCGTCATTATTGTCGAGGGTGCACAAGCCCCCGAAACCCCCGAAGCACAGGACGTAGTGCAACTGGTCCTCGACCGTGTAGCGGGCGGCGAGCGCCTCAAGAGCGCCTGCGCCGCGGTTGCCGCTGAGACCGGCACCTCCAAGCGCGACCTGTATGAGGCGGCACTGGCTGCCCGCTCCGAATAGCCCAGAATCACCGCGCAATTTTACCCCCTAAGTTTTACCCCGCTGTTTTATCCCGAGGATTTATCAATGTGTCAGAGCTATCCCGGTCCTGAAATCACCCAGGAGTACCTGAACTCCCTCGCCGCCCTGGCGAACTACACCCTGCCCACCCCCGCGGCACTTCAGGCAACCGCCCTGCCTAACGGCTGGGCGCCTGTCCCCGGTGAAGTCCCCGCACCCTATAAGGCGGAACTCTACACCGGCATCAGCGACGCCGAAGGGGGAGAAGGCACCCGCCGTCGCTCCACCACCGGCGAGAACGGCCGCAGCCGCAATCTGGTCTTCCCTCCCGCCCCCGAGCCGCTGCCGTACCCCATCGTGGATAACCACACCCACATGGACCTGCTCGACGGCGAAGTGGAAATCAGCGCCCGCGATGCACTCGACGCCGGCGAAAAGCTCGGCATCGCCGGCATTGTGCAGGTCGGATACGATATCCCCTCCTCCCTGTACGCGGTCGCCGCCGCGCAGGCTGATGAGCGTGTCCTCGCCGCCATTGCGATTCACCCCAATACCGCCCCCGAGCTGGCTACAGCCGGTCAGCTGGAGGCGGCGCTAGCCACCCTCGACGAGCTCGCCACCGCCGACCGTGTGCGCGCTATTGGTGAGACCGGCCTGGACTATTTCCGTACCGGCGAGGAGGGTAAGGAAGCGCAGCACTACAGCTTCCGCGAGCATATTCGCATTGCGAAGAAGCACAACCTGGCGCTGCAGATCCACGACCGCGACGCGCACGAGGATGTTGTGCGCATCCTGGATGAAGAGGGCGCACCGGAACGTACCGTGTTCCACTGCTACTCGGGCGGCCCGGAGCTTGCCGAAATCTGCAATGAGCGCGGCTGGTACATGAGCTTTGCCGGCACGGTGACCTTCAAGAACTCGAAGGGTATTCAGGAGTCGTTGGCGATGGCTCGTCCGGAGCTGATTCTGGCTGAGACCGATGCGCCGTTCTTGACTCCGCATCCGTTCCGCGGCCGCCCGAATGCGTCCTACATGACGAACTACACGGTGCGGTTCATGGCGGCTCACCGCGGCGAGGAGCTGGAGGCGCTCTGCCGCCGTATCCGTGAGAATTCGGAGCGGGTTTACGGTCAGTGGTAGGCACGTACAGCCTGTAGCGGAGAGCTACTCTGGATCGCCTGCGTATTGCCTTGGCTCCAAAGATGCGTTTGGCGAATGCAAAGAACGCCCTGGACGCCACCATTGATGAGGTGAAGCAGCGTCTGGGCAAGGCGAAATAAGTAAGCCTCTTTGAGAAAGCCTTTCTTTGTCATATATGTATGGCGGGGAGAGGCTTTTTTTGTAGCTATTTTCAGCTCTAGTGCGTGAGGTAGCATGTAACGTGCGAGACATAACAGGGGGCCGTACGCCAATTGTTGGGTACTATCATTCAATTGAATGATAGTGTATTTTTATACATACGATTCATCACTCACTGACTGGGCGACTTGTTATCGTGCGCGGATATTTTCTGCGCGCTTTGCGTTTGTCGTTGCCAAGTCAATACTCGGCACTCATGCGTGGCTTCTGTCGTTTCAGATAAAGACTGTATGGGCGTGCCACAGCAAAGGGAAAACCATGGCAAAAATCCTGAAATACGTTCTGGGACTGGACGACGCGAACCGTTTTGATTCTTTCTTCTCGGTGGGGGCACCCGCTCAAGGTTTTCAGCGTTATTCTGCGGTGGATAACCGCGATGATCACGTCACTGATGCGCAATTCGATAGCAAGCAGTTCTTGGCTCGTTATGGTAAAGAGCCGAGGCCTGCTGAAAAGGGTTGCGCTTTGAGCCACTACCACATGTGGAAGGACTTCCTCGCTTCAGATGCCGACTGGGCTTTGTTTGCTGAGGACGATGTCCTCATTTCCCCTGACCTGCAACCTGTAGTGGATAGGATTATCGAAAAGTATCCTCACGTGCAGATGGTTAACCTGGGCGATATCTACGCTTCTGAAGCTGGCAAGCTCACCCCGCAGGTTGATTACCCTCGTCTTTCGTTGCTTTCTCCTTTTGTGTACGGCAAGTACCGTATGGGTAATGCCTATGGTTCAAAGCCTCTGTATGGTGCTGCCCTGTATCTTCTTTCGCGTTCTGGGGCTGAACGACTCGTGGAATGTTATGGAGAGACGGTTCCTGGCGTTGTTGCCGATGATTATTCCCTCTATCGAGAATGGGGGGTAGACGTATATTTGGTGCAACCCGGTCTATGCGGTTGGGAAGGTACTAGCCTCATTCAAACTTCTGGCGTTCGTCACTTGGAAAGCCTCAAGAGCACGCAGCATGGCACTGGTTTTCTCGATCGGTTGCGCATCGCCCTGGCGCCGAAGAAGCGTATTGCGAACGCGAAGAATATTCTGGAAGCCACCATTGATGATGTGAAGCAGCGCCTGGGACGATAACCCAGAGACGGCTTGGGCTACTGTCATCACATAAAAATGTAAATATGTGGGTCTTCTGCCTGTTCAGTATCCCCTCCCTATTGTGTATATCCGGTAGGGAGGGGATTTTTGCTGTGCACCAGTACGACGCGTGCCACATCGCGTTTTAACCTGAGGAGACCTGAGATTGGCGCATGGTGAATGATAGAATTCTTTTTACGTTGCACTGCGGTGTGCGTATTTATCACACGCTCAATATTTCAGACTCCCTGCCGTTTACGCACTGATTTTTAAGATTGATGAACCCCTCCGTTGTGCAGGTGGTCTGAAGTTCTGAAAACTCATCATTAACCGACGCGATCTTCTACTGCTTAGGTCTTCTGGATGAGCTATTGAAGGGAAAAACATGGCAAAGATTCTGAAGTATGTTCTGGGCCTGGATGGCGCGAACCGTTTTGACTCGTTCTATTCGGTGGGCGCACCCGCGCAGGATTTTGTCCGTTATTCTGCGGTGGATAACCGCGATAATCACGTCACTGATGAAGAATTTGACGTTGAGTTTTTCCGTAGCCGCTGGCATCGCGACCC
>CAUUAD010000088.1:0-5994 GCA_963542785.1 Rothia mucilaginosa | reverse complement strand
CGAGTCTCCGGCAGGTTGCGGAACATCAGCAGCGCAATGACCACGTTCACCACGGCAAAGCCGATGAAGGAGCCGGTCAGACCGACCGCACCCAGAATCACGGGGAACGCCAGCGACAGCACACCGTTCATCATCCAGCCGCTAAACGCCGAAATGCCCATGCCCGCCGCACGCACACGCAGCGGGAACAGCTCGCTCATAATCACCCACGTCGACACGTTCAGGCAGGTCTGCATCGCGCCCACAAAGCAGACGATGAGCACCAGCAGAATCCAGGGGCGCGCCGCATTATCGGCGGGTAGCAGCATGGATGCGCCCGCAATCAGCACGTGGAAAAACGCGGTCGAGCTATAGCCGGTAATGACCATGACGCGGCGCGGTACGCGCTCCATCAGGCGTAGCGACAGGATGGAGCCGAGCACCGCAATCGTACCCGGCGCAATGTTCGCAATGAGCGCCGCGGATTCGCTGAAACCGGCTTCCTTGAGCACCTTAATGCCGTAGTACATGATCGAGTTGATGCCGGTCAGCTGCTGGCCCGCGCCAACCAGAATACCGACGAGTAGGATGCGCACGAACCAGCCGCGCACGCCCGCACTGTCCTTACCCGCCGCGGTGTTCTGGGCGGTCGCCTCCACCTGCAGGGTGCGTTCAATGTCGGCAATTTCGGCCTCGGCACGCTCGGTGGAGCGGATGCGCTTCATCACCTCCAGCGCCTGCTCACGCTTGCCGACGCGCAGCAGCCAGCGCGGCGATTCGGGCACACGCAGCATGCCGACGAACAGGCCGATGGCGGGCAGGGTGCAGATGGCGAACATCCAGCGCCACACGCCGTCGTGTTCGCCCCATACGTTGCCGATGAGGGCGTTCACGATGAACGCGGCAAGCTGACCGCCCACGACCATGAGCTCGTTGCGGCCGGAGAGGGAACCGCGAATTTCGTAGGGTGCGAGCTCTGCGAGGAATACGGGCACCACGGCGGAGGCGCCACCGACCGCCAGGCCGAGCAGGGTTCGTCCGGTGATGAGCACGGCGACATTGGGTGCGAAGACGCAGGTCAGGGCGCCGAAGAAGAAGATGGTGGACAGCCCAATGATGGTGGTTCGGCGGCCGTACCGGTCAGAGATACGACCGCAGGTAAGCGCGCCGATAGCGGCAGCGAAGGCGAGCGATCCGGTGACCCAGCCTTGGGCGGTGGAGTCCATGCCGAGTTCGCGGCTCATGGGTTCGAGCGCGCCGTTGATCACTCCGGTGTCGTAGCCGAAGAGCAGACCGCCGAAGGTGGCGATGAGTGCAATGATGCCTAGGTATCGGCTGTGCTTCCCTGTGCCCAGAGGGGGCAGGGTGGAGGCGGTGCTCTGTGCGCTCATGGTGTCCTTTGGTGTGCCGGTGGCGGATGGCTGCGCCGGATTGGTTCCAGGCGGCAGGGGTGGGTACATAGATGAGGTGAGGTGCGTCAGGTTAGACGCACCTCACCTAATCCTAGCGAAAACGCTCGGCGGGTGATATTTATTTCTCACCGCGCACATTTTTCAGCATATTTTACGGCCGCCCGGTTGCGACCGTCTGAGTGCCCCTTTGGGAAGGAGCCCGCGTTTAGAACAGCGCGATCTTCTCGGGTGCCGGGAAGATGGCGTCCAGGGCGGCGAGGTCCTCAGCGTCGAAGCGCAGGCATGCCGCCTGTGCGTTGGCGCGCACCTGCTCGGCGCTGGTTGCACCGGCAATGACGGAGGTGACCGGCGGCTGCTGTGCGAGCCAGGAGAACGCCGCCTGCACCTCGGTGATGCCGCGTTCGGTGCAGAAGCTGTGGAAGGCTTCGAGCTGGTCCCAGTTGGCGGCGTCGAGCACGTTCTTCTTGGAGTGGGACAGGCGCGAACCGGCGGGAATGTTGTCGCGGCGGTACTTGCCGGTCAGCAGGCCGTTAGCGAGCGGGAAGTACGGCAGCACACCCATGCCGAAGTGCCGTGCGGCGGGCAGGATTTCGAGTTCTGCGCGGCGGTCGAGCAGGTTGTAGTGGTTTTCAGCGACGATGAACCGTTCGGTGCCGAGTTCGCGGGCGCAGTGTTCGGCGTGGGCGAGCTGCCAGCCGGAAAAGTTGGAGTGGCCCAGGTAGCGGACCTTACCGTCGCGTACGAGCTGGTCGAGGGCGCTGAGGGTTTCTTCGATGGGGGTGTTGGGGTCGGGGCTGTGGTAGAAGTACAGGTCGATGTAGTCGGTGCCGAGGCGGCGGAGGGACCCTTCGACGGCGCGCATGATGTAGCGGCGGGATCCGCGGGCGTTGCGGTCGTTGCCGTTGAGGTTGCCGACGGGCAGGCCGAATTTGGTGACGATGGTCAGTTCGTCGCGGTCGAGGCCGAGCTGGGTGAGGGCGGTGCCGAACATGGTTTCTGAGAGGCCGGGTTCGGCGCCGTAGAGGTCTGCAATGTCGAAGAAGCTGATGCCGGCATCGACTGCGGCGGCGATGACTTCGTTGGTGCCTTCTTGGGTGCGGGTGGGGGTGCCGGGGCGGCCGAGGTTGTTGCAGCCGATGCCGACGCTGGGTACGACGAGGCCGGAGTTGCCGAGCCTGCGGTAGACGGGAGATTCAATACGTTCCATGTTTTTAACTCTACGTTGTGCGGGTATGTTGCGTGGTTATTTCCCCTCCAGTTGGGAGGCGAAGAGCTTTCTGAAGCGTGATGTGGGGTCGGTCGTTAGGTCCCGGTAGGTTCCTTGTTCCACCACACACCCACCATCCAACACCACCACAGAATCAACACCACGCAACGTCCACGCACGATGAGACACCAACACCACCAAACGCCCAACAGCAGCCACCTTCAACCGAGCAAAAATCTCCTCCTCAGTCTCAGCATCCACAGCACTGGTCGGCTCATCCAACACCCACACCGGCGCATCCCGAAGAACCACACGCGCCAACGCCAAACGCTGCCACTGACCACCCGAAAGACCAACACCACCAAACGACTCACCCAACTGAGCATCCAAACCACCCTCAAGACCACGCACAAAATCATCAGCACAAGCCACCGACAAAGCCGACCACAAATCAGCATCACCAAGACGCTCAACCGCCTCCTGCGACAAACCCAGAAGAAGATTTTCACGCACAGTCAGTTCATAACGGCCGTAGTCTTGACTCACCAAACCAACATTCGCCAACAAATCATCAGGTGATATGTCCTGTACCGACTTACCTCCAATGAGGATGTCTCCTTTGGAGGGCTTAAGCATACCCATGAGTGCATTTACTAGGGTTGTTTTTCCTGATCCGCTGGGCCCGACAATACCAATCATCTGCCCGGGACCGAAAGTGAGATTGATATTTTTAAGAGCTAAAGAATCAGCTTTTGGATACTGGATAGCAAGATTCCTGATGGAAACGCTGGAGATTTCAGGGTAGGTATCGGCAATCGGATTTTTCTGCTTGGGTTGTGCGCTAGAAATAAACTTTCGATATATATCAATGGCGTTTGACCCCGCTGCCATCGAGCTAAGGTCGCTTCCCATCGAGCCAAGCGAGACTATAGCCGAGGTAATACCTATAACAGCTCCAGCAAGAACACCGGGAGCCGGCACCGAGGCCGCTAGAAGAATAAGGGCTAAAGCTAGCAATGCAGCGCTTATAAAACCAACAATTGTATATATTCTGAGGATGTAACGAGCTAGGCCAATTTCCTCCTCACCGGATTTTTTCCGTTCTTGATTAGCGCGATGCGCAAAGAATGAACGAGCGTTAAGAATTGCAAGCTCACGAGCAGTAGTTATTTGTGCAATCTGGTTAGTGCTATGCCACGCGTTGTAGCTATATGAATATATTTTTTCCATTGCCTCAGCATTTTTACTCGAATAGAGATGTGACATCAAGGCAACAGGAATCATGCCTGCAAGCATGCAGAGTGAAGCATATACATTGATCTTTCCTACGGAATAACTAAGGGCTCCCGTCGAAAAAATGATGAATATCAGAGCACCCATAGTGGAAACTTGAGACCCCAGGCTCCCCCCTGTCACAGCATCATGAGCTGCCCTTGATGAGCGAGCATAATCACCACTCGCGATTTCCTGAGAAGAACAAGTCGCCAGACGAGAAGATACGTTCTGAATACCTGTACTTGACATTCGAGAATTTAGAATCATACGCAGAGAGTCTGATGCTTGTCCCAGGGCAATGTATCCTGCCAGCACAAAACTAACCCCCAGCGCTAGCGGAAGCACTTCATCTTGGCTCTGACCCAAATGCTCAACAAGTCTAGTGACAGACTCCATCTGCAGAGCGGGGAATAGCGATAGGCACACAACAGACACTAGATAGGAAACGGTCCATACGGGGTGATTTTTGAAAGCATAAACCACGGACCAAACAGTATTAGCCATAATCTTACGCATCTTTATAGTCCCTTTCAGCGGAAGTTTTGCGCCCTGCAGAATCTTCAGAGATCTGATTTTTGAAAATTTCCATAAACTTTCCCTCTGCCTTCAGTAGCTCCCGGTAGGTTCCTTGCTCCACCACACACCCACCATCCAACACCACCACAGAATCAACACCACGCAACGTCCACGCACGATGAGACACCAACACCACCAAACGCCCAACAGCAGCCACCTTCAACCGAGCAAAAATCTCCTCCTCAGTCTCAGCATCCACAGCACTGGTCGGCTCATCCAACACCCACACCGGCGCATCCCGAAGAACCACACGCGCCAACGCCAAACGCTGCCACTGACCACCCGAAAGACCAACACCACCAAACGACTCACCCAACTGAGCATCCAAACCACCCTCAAGACCACGCACAAAATCATCAGCACAAGCCACCGACAAAGCCGACCACAAATCAGCATCACCAAGACGCTCAACCGCCTCCTGCGACAAACCCAGAAGAAGATTTTCACGCACAGTCAGTTCATAACGGCCGTAGTCTTGACTCACCAAACCAACATTTGCCAACATGTTGTATTTACTCTCAGAAGAAGCACCCTTATACGTTATGCTCCCCTGGGCAATTGGTGTAATTCCAAGAATTGCATTTATTAGCGTTGTTTTTCCCGCGCCCGAGGCACCAACTACTGCAATCATTTGATTATTCATCAGCTCAAGATTAATATCTTTAAGCGCAAAAGACGACGCGCCCTCATACTGAACGGATACATCTTTGCATATAATTTTTGAAATATTTTCATGGTTAGGGTTAGAAGTTTTTATCTCAGAAGCATGGTCGTAAGTATCAGAGTCGCACACCCTTCGGAATTGCTGAACAGATAATGCTCCATTAATAATCTGACCAAATGAATATCCCACCTCTTGGGTCGCGGCAACACAGGCAATGATTCCAATCAGCGATCCGGCCACATACGATATATCGGCTCCTGAATCCACAAGGAAGTACAGGGACGCAAAAAGTAAGACAGAGCAGAGTAGCCCTGCAACTATGGAGATGATTCCTCTAACACTTTCAAGGCTCAATTCCCTACCGGCTGCCCGGCGTCGCCAGGACGCTACGCGTTGCGAGAAAAATCGGGAGGCTCTCATGAGGTGAAGTTCTTGGGCGCGACTTTGAGCCATCAGATTGTCTAGATAGTAGTTCTCTACCCGATAGTCCTCGTACATTAGGGTGTATATAGCGTAATCACGTTTAGCGAGGATTACCATTGCAGTAGATAGGGGTAGTGAACACAGTGCCGCAAAAATTGCTGCCACAATGCTGACGTTCGCAATATTAAGACAGAGGAGGAAAACCATCGCAAAGGCACTCACCAGTGTCATAACTGACATGGTGTGAACCTGCAATTCCTGTTTCGATATTGCCTCTCTAGCAGCACGTATATCTTCCTGTGATTTTGTGCTACCTATATCAGATAACGGAAATGTAGATAACCTGGTATTTAACATGCGGTGAACCCGATAGTTCATCTTTGATTTGAGGATAAGCATGTTACTTCTTACCCAGCGTTGAGCAATGATATTAATTCCGACAACAAGGGCAAGAGCAA
>CAUUAD010000087.1:0-6014 GCA_963542785.1 Rothia mucilaginosa | reverse complement strand
GCGTTATCTATCAAGAGCGACCGAGAGATCTGGCTCGTCGACGTCGCAGCAACCTCGCCAGTATCCCCCACCGTCACGGTGCAGGGTGCGGACAAGGTGCTCCCGCCAGGACCGATAGAGAAGAATACCCTTCGGCACCCCTTGATGATGCGCACCCGCAAACCGGTGGCGCGCATCCTGCAGAAGAATTCGCGCACCCTTACGGTGCGTATCTATCGGGTGAACACGAAGGATGGTTATGACGACAGTTCACCCGGCTCTTTCTTTTGAGCTGTTCCCTCCGCGCTCACACGCAAGCTGTGAGTCGCTGATTCGCACCATTGCGGAGCTTGAGGGTACCAACCCCGACTACGTTTCGGTCACCTATTCCGGTGACGCGAAGCGCCGTCAGAAGACGCTGGCGCTGCTCGACTACCTGGTGCACGAAACCTCCCTCACCCCCCTGGCACACCTGATTTGTGCAGGCCACTCGGTGCACGAGCTGGAGCGTGCGGTCCGCCTGATTCTGGGTCTGGGCGTGCGCGGTTTCCTGGCTCTTCGCGGTGATATTCAGGAAGGTCAGGTTTCTGAGCTTCCTTTCGCCCGCTACCTGGTAGAGCTCATTCGCCGCGTGGAGCGTGAAGATTTCGCCCACCTGGCAGCTGGCAAGGTGTCGATTGGTGTGGCGGCGTACCCGCAGAAGCACCCCGAGTCCGCATCCCTGCTGCAGGATATTGAGATTCTGCTGTCCAAGCAGCGTGCCGGCGCGGATTTCGCGATCACTCAGGTGTTCTTTGAGGATGAACGCTACAGCGCCCTGGTCGATTCGGCGCACCTGGCAGGCGTGGATATCCCGATTATTCCGGGCATCATGCCGGTGACCTCACTGAAGCGCCTGCGGAACCTCTGCCAGATGGCGGGCATGGAGGTCCCGACGGACCTCGCCTACGCCCTAGAGACCGCAACCAGTAGCGCTGAGCTGCACCGCATCGGTGTTGAGTATGCGTTGAACCAGTGCCGCACCGTGATGGATGCGGGCGCACCGGGTCTGCACTTCTTCACCTTCAACGAGCATGCGGCGGTGCTGGACGTTCTGGACCAGCTGGACCTACCCCGATACAGCAACCGTTTCTCTCAGCCGCTGAGCGAACTGGAATACGCCTAACCCCCATAACGCTCCTTGTCGGATGCGTTTCCATAATCTCCCCCACAAATATTCCGGGAGTTACGACCCCCGTTTCACCGCCCACCGCTGGGTGGCGAAACACCGGAACTGACTCCCACATCTATCCCCAGTAAAGGAAAAATTACTATGTCGAACACCACATTCCCCGCCGCAACCATTGTTGGTTACCCCCGCGTGGGCCGCTTCCGTGAGCTGAAGAAGGCTCAGGAGGCTTTCTGGAAGGGCAAGGCAACCCTGCAGGAGCTGCAGGACACCGCCGCTGACGTGCAGCGCACCTACT
Organism: Rothia mucilaginosa; assembly: GCA_963542785.1. Taxonomy (GTDB): domain Bacteria; phylum Actinomycetota; class Actinomycetes; order Actinomycetales; family Micrococcaceae; genus Rothia; species Rothia mucilaginosa_G. Next base: position 4,569 of record CAUUAD010000087.1, on the reverse strand, counting down.
TCGAGCGCGTGACCGCCGCCGGTCTGAAGGCTGATAACTACTCGATTCCGGCAACCTTTTCCTACTACGACCAGGTGCTCGATGTGGTTCGCCTGTTCACCCTGGTTCCCGAGCGTCTGGCTGAGGCTAAGGACGGCCGCGGCCTGCTGGATCTGCCCGGCTACTTCGCACTGGCGCGCGGTACCGAGACCCTGCCTCCGCTGGAGATGACTAAGTGGTTCGACACCAACTACCACTACCTGGTGCCCGAGATCGGTGCCGACACCGAAATTAAGCTGAACCTTGAGGCTATTGACGAGCAGCTCGAGGTCGCAAAGCAGGCTGGCGTGAAGGTCCGCCCGCAGATTGTTGGCCCGCTGACCCTGTTGCTGGGCGCTAAGGCTGAGCAGGGTTCCGCTGAGGACTTCTCCCCCGTCGACCGTCTGGATGAGTTCGTTGCCGCATACGCTCAGGTGCTGGAGCAGCTGGCCGAGCGCGGTGTTGAGTGGGTTCAGCTGGATGAGCCGGGCCTGACCGTGGACCGTGCCGACAACGCGAAGGTGGCTGAGCTTGCCGAGCGCACCTACCGTGCCCTGGCTGCTGGCGAGAAGCGCCCGCAGATTCTGGTGACCAGCCCCTACGGTTCCCTGCGTGAGAACCTGCCGGCGCTGCTGGGTACCGGTATTGAGGCTCTGCACCTTGACCTGGTGCACGGCGTGTACTCGAAGGCTGAGCTGGAGTCTGTTTCTGCCGCTGGTGTGCACCTGGTTGCCGGTGTTGTGAACGGCCGCAACGTGTGGCGTGCTGATGTTCGCGCGGCTCTGAAGACTCTGGAGGCACTGCCCGGCGCATCCGAGGGTGCCGTGTCGGTTTCCTCCTCGACCTCCCTGCAGCACGTGCCGCACGACCTGGAGCTGGAAGACCCCGCCGAGGTTCCCGTGGACGGCCTGGCATTCGCCGATCAGAAGGTCGCTGAGATTGCTCTGCTGGCTCGCGGCCTGGCTGAGGGTGAGGCAGCTGTTGAGCCGGAGCTGAAGGCTGCCGATGAGGCGCTGGCTCGCTTCGCTGCTGACCCGCGCAAGCACAACGACGAGATTCGTGCCCGCGCCGCAGCTGTGACTCCCGAGGATTTCGACCGCCCGACCATTGACGTTCGCCGCGCGGCTCAGGCTGACCTGAACCTGCCGAAGCTGCCGACCACCACCATCGGTTCTTTCCCGCAGACCGCTGAGATTCGCCGCCACCGTGCGGAGGCTCGTGCGGGCAAGATTTCCGCTGAGGAACTGAACGGCTTCCTGCGTGACGAGATTGCCTCGGTCATCAAGCTGCAGGAGGAGCTGGGCCTGGACGTACTGGTTCACGGTGAGGCTGAGCGTAACGACATGGTTCAGTACTTCGCCGAGAACTTCGACGGCTTCGCAACCACCCGCCACGGCTGGGTTCAGTCCTACGGTTCGCGTTGCACCCGCCCCTCGATCCTGTTCGGTGACGTGAAGCGTCACGGCGAGGGCCTGCGCGGTGAGGCGTTCACCGTTCCGTGGAGCTCTCACGCACAGTCGCTGAGCGACAAGCCGGTCAAGGGCATGCTCACCGGTCCGGTGACGATTCTGGCGTGGTCCTTCGTGCGTGACGACCAGCCGCGCCGCGAGACCGCTAACCAGGTGGCTCTGGCTCTTGCCGACGAGATTGCCGACCTGGAGCAGGCGGGCATCCGCATCATTCAGGTGGACGAGCCGGCTCTGCGTGAGCTGCTGCCCCTGCGCCGCGACGAGCAGCCGCAGTACCTGGACTGGTCGGTGAACTCCTTCCGCCTGGCAACCAGCGCGGTGAAGGATTCCACTCAGATTCACACCCACCTGTGCTACTCGGAGTTCAACGAGATTATCGACTCGATTAACGCTCTGAACGCCGACGTAACCAGCATCGAGGCCGCCCGCTCGCACATGGAGCTGCTGGCTGACATTCCGGAGACCTTCGTTTCCGGTCTGGGCCCGGGCGTGTGGGACATCCACTCCCCGCGTGTTCCCTCGCAGGAGGAGATTGAGTCCCTGCTGAAGGCTGCAATTGGCTACGGCACTATTGCCGACCTGTGGGTAAACCCGGACTGCGGTCTGAAGACTCGTGATTACGAGGAGACCAAGCAGTCTCTGCGTCACCTGGTGGACGCCACCAAGGCGATCCGCGCATCCCTCTAGGAGGCGCCTATTGGTTCCGCTGCCTGCTGCGGGTTGACCGGATGATGGTTTGCTCGCGGTAACTTGCGGCAGGTGGCGGCTGTTCGGCTTCCCGCCGGTATGCGTACCGACTGCACGCCGAACTTTTGGGGATAGATAACGGGTCCGCCCGCACGGTTTCTTCTGCACCGTGCGGGCGGACTTTTGTGTGCCCGGGGAGTACTCGAAGGGTGCTCGTGGAGGTACCCGCGGGAGGTACGCCGGGTTTGTGGCGGGTTTGTGCCGGACTCGTTTCGCGGCGTTCACGTGGTTTTCGCGGCGGATTTAGGGTATAAATTACCCTAAATTTATGTGTGGTCTGACCATAACATTCTCTTGCCGTTTATTGAAAGCATTTATATTCATCACGCATCTCGTAGCCTCGCCTCCCGATAGGTAGATGCACATCACAGATATTTTTAGATTTGCTGAAACTTCAAGGCAGAAACGACTTTTAAAGAACGTACATTCTGAATATCTGTTCACCCTCGCAAGAATACTATGCACATATGCCCAATAAATTAACATTTTTATAAAAATCCGTTTTTAGAATTCGAGCATGACTACTACCGCTTCATCAAAGAAGAAGAAGGGTTCTGTACCCCGCTGGCTCGCAATTCCGGCACCCAAGCCTCAGCTCAGCGAAGCAGAAGTTTCTGCAAAGTACCCGCGCATGCGCCTACAGGTCTTCATGGGTATTTTTATCGGTTACGCGACCTTCTACCTGATTCGTAACAACGTCCCGCTGGTCACCCCGATTCTGACCAAGGAACTCGGCTTCAGCAACGCGGCCATCGGCGCGCTGTCCACGGCGCTGCTGCTCGCCTACGGCTTCAGCAAGTTCTTTACCGCAATGATTTCCGACCGCTCGAATGCTCGTCTGTTCCTGCCTATCGGCCTGGTGCTCTCGGGTGTTGCAAACATTCTGCTGGCGCTGACCGGCTACATGGGTGAAGGTGCGGGCGCCGCCGGCTACGGTGCCGCTATCGCCTCCATCATGGCGACCATCATGGTCTTCAACGGCATCTTCCAGGGCATGGGCTGGCCGCCCTCGGGCCGCGTGCTCGTGAACTGGTTCTCCACCAGCGAGCGCGGCGCGAAGGTTTCGTGGTGGAACACCGCCCACAACGTCGGTGGTGCGCTGTCCGGCCTGCTGGTGGCCTGGGGCTTCTCCCTGTTCGGTAAGACCTGGGAGGTTGCCTTCTGGTTCCCGGCCGTCATCAGCTTCGTGCTGGCCTTCGTGGCGTGGCTGCTGATTCGTGATAACCCCGAGGCTGAGGGTCTGCCCACCGTTGACGTGTACCGCAACGACCCGCACAAGGTGGAGTCCACCGCCGAGGATCGCGCAGAGTCCACCTGGATCACCATCCGTAAGCACGTGCTGACCAACTCAACCATGGTGTACCTGGCTCTGGCAAACGTGTTCGTGTACACCCTGCGTTACGGCGTGCTGGTGTGGGCGCCGAAGTACCTGCACGATGTGCGCCACGCTTCCCTTGAGGGTGGTATTGCGGGCTTCTCGATTCTGGAGCTTGCCGGTATTGGTGGCACCGTGCTGTGCGGTTACGTTTCTGACCGCATGTTCAAGGGTCGCCGCTCCCCCGCGGGTATTCTGTTCCTGATTGCGACCGTTGGCGCGATTCTGCTGTACTGGCTGCCCTCTTCGGATGCGCCGCTGTGGATTGCGTACGTTGCGCTGGCTCTGATTGGTGGCCTGATTTACGGCCCGGTCATGCTGATTGGTCTGCAGGCTATTGACCTGTCCCCCTCGCACGTTGCGGGTACCGCCGCGGGCTTCACCGGCCTGTTCGGTTACGCACTGGGTGCGACCCTGGCTTCTGCCGGTATCGGCATTATTGTTGACCACTGGGGTTGGGGCACCGCGTTCGTCTTCATGATTGTGTGCTCCGGTCTGGCCGTGCTGTTCCTGTGGCTGGTCAACGGTGCTGAGAAGCGCATGATGGCTGAGCGTGCAGAGAAGCTGGCGGCTCAGGCTTAATTGCCCGGTCTTTCGTGTAGGGAAGCCACACGCTTGCCGGTGAGTCACCATATGGTGGCTTGTCGGTAATCGTGTGGCTTCTCGCGTTAAGAACCTAGAATAGGGTCATGACTACTAACTCTGGAATCACTAAAGAATGGGTGGACGAAACCGTCAAGCCGGGCGACGATTTCTTCCGCCACGTCAACGGTAAGTGGCTTGCTACCCACGAAATCCCGGCGGATCGCCCCAAGGACGGCGGCCTGTACACCCTGCGCGATAACGCTGAGAAGCACGTGCGTGAGCTGGTGGAGAAGATTGCGAAGGAGCAGCCGGAGTCCCGCATTGGCGCGCTGTACAACTCCTTCATGGATGTTGAGAAGATTGAGGCGGACGGCC
>CAUUAD010000086.1:0-6087 GCA_963542785.1 Rothia mucilaginosa | reverse complement strand
TGCGGCGGCCAGCCATGTAGTCGCCGGTAATGGACTTGGTATTCTTCAGCAACTCCTCAAAGCTGCCGGAGTGCACGATTTCGCCGCCGTGCTCGCCGGCGCCGGGTCCTACATCCACAATCCAATCGGCTTCGCGCATGGTGTCTTCGTCGTGCTCGACCACAATAAGCGTGTTGCCCATATCGCGCAGCTTGGTGAGGGTTTCGATGAGGCGGCGGTTATCGCGCTGGTGCAGACCGATGGAGGGCTCGTCGAGCACGTAGAGCACGCCGACCAGACCCGAACCGATCTGGGTTGCGAGGCGGATGCGCTGCGCCTCACCGCCGGAGAGCGTACCGGCGGAGCGTGAGAGGGTCAGGTAGTCCAGACCCACGTCCAGCAGGAACTGCAGGCGCGCGTCAATTTCCTTGAGGACCTGCTCGCCAATCTTGGCTTCGCGGGCGCTGAGCTGCAGGCCGCGCACAAAGCTAAGCTCGTCAGCCAGAGACAGGTCGGTAACGTCTGCGATGGACTTGCCGCCGACCTTCACACCGAGAATGGTCGGGTTCAGGCGCGCGCCGCCGCAGGAGGGGCAGGCGACCTGGCGCATGTACTGTTCGTAGCGGTCGCGGGCGAAGTCCGATTCGGTTTCTTCGTGCTTGCGCTTAATGTATGCCTTCACGCCCTCGAATCCGGAGGTGTAGCGGCGTTCGCGGCCGAAGCGGTTGCGGTAGGACACCTCAACCTTGTAATCCTTGCCGTCCAGAATGGCGGCGCGGGTCTTGGCGGGCAGGTCCTTGAAGGGGGTGTTCAGGTCGAAGCCGAGCTCCTCCCCCAGACCCGCGAGCAGGCGCAGCCAGTATTCGGTGGTTGCTTTGCCCTGCGACCAGGGGGCAATAGCGCCCTCGCCAAGGGTCAGGTCGGGGTTGGGTACGAGCAGTTCGGTGTCTACTTCCAGGCGCGAGCCGATGCCGTCGCAGGCGCTACACGCGCCGAACGGCGAGTTGAAGGAGAAGGCACGCGGCTCGATGGTGTCGATCTGCAGCGGGTGGTTGTTGGGGCAGGCGAGGTTTTCGCTGAAGGAGCGGGTGCGTTCGGGGTCATCCTGCTCGCGGTCCACGAAGTCGATGAGTACGCGGCCGTCGGCAAGCTTGAGCGCGGTTTCGATGGAGTCGGTGAGGCGCTGGTGAATACCGTCCTTAATGACGATGCGGTCGACGACCACCTCGATGGTGTGCTTGTACTGCTTGGCGAGCTTGGGCAGGTCGGAGAGCTGTACGGTTTCGCCGTCCACGCGGGCACGCGAGTAGCCCTGGGTGAGCAGGTCCTTGAAGAGGTCCACGAACTCGCCCTTACGTGCGCTGACGACGGGCGCAAGGATCTGCAGGCGGGTGCGTTCGGGGTAATCCTGCAGAATGTCCACAATCTGCTGCGGGGTCTGCTGGGTAATTTCTTCGCCGCATTCGGGGCAGTGCGGGTGGCCAATGCGCGCCCAGAGCAGACGCATGTAGTCGTAGATTTCGGTGATGGTACCGACGGTTGAGCGCGGGTTCTTGGAAGTGGACTTCTGGTCGATAGACACCGCCGGGGAGAGGCCCTCGATGAAGTCTACGTCGGGCTTATCGACCTGTCCGAGGAACATACGCGCGTAGGAGGACAGCGACTCGACGTAGCGGCGCTGACCTTCCGCAAAGATGGTGTCGAAGGCGAGGGAGGACTTACCGGAGCCGGAGAGGCCGGTGAAGACGACCATCGCATCACGCGGGATGGTGAGGTCTACGTTCTTGAGGTTATTCTCGCGGGCACCCTGAACCCGGATGCTGGTCAGATCGTTCGCTTTGAGTGCGGTGCTACCGTGTGCCGGGCGGGGTGTCATCGAAAATCCTTTCGTCTTATCTTCGAACTTAAATTCTACACCCTCATGTCTTTCACCGGCGGGATTATGCGGTCGGTGAAGGCATGAGGGTGCAGTACTTATATGAGGCGGACTAGGAAGCGCGGTTTACCAGCCGCGGGTTGCCCATTCTTCCAGGTGGGGACGCTCGTCACCGAGGGTGGTGGAGCGGCCGTGGCCAGGCAGCACGATGGCGTCGTCTTCGAAGCCACCGAAGAGCTTTTCGAGTACGTTGGAGAAGAGCTCGCCGAACTGCTGCGGAGAGTCGGTCTTACCCACGCCGCCGGGGAAGAGAGCGTCACCGGTGAACAGCAGGGTTGCGGGGGTGCCGTCTTCCCAGGTGGTTTCGAGGGTATAGACGATGGATCCGGGGGTGTGGCCGGGCACGTGCAGCGAGCGGATGACGGTGTCGGAGCTGTAGAAGTCGAAGCTTTCGCCGCCGGTCAGTTCTTCTTCGACGGTGTAGTCTTCCTGTTCCTTAATAGCGGCTGCGTCAGCTGCACCTGCGGAGGTGACGGCACCGGTGAGGCGGTCAAGCTCCTTAATGGCGCGAATATGGTCCCAGTGGCCGTGGGTGACGAGGATGCCGGTCAGTCCGATAGCGCGGGGCCTGAGGGAGTTGAAGTCTTCTTCCTTCTCCATGACGCGCACACGGCGGTCTTCCGAGTCGGTCAGTTCAAGTTGCGGGCAGTCGTTCAGGAGCGCATCGAGGGTGTAGGCGTAGAGTTCTTCTGCCTCGTCTGCGGGGTCAATGAGCATCTGCTCACCGGTGGCGCGCATGGTGATGAGGTAGACGTTATTGTCCATCTCGGAGACACTGAACGCTCGAACGGTCAGTTCGGGGTTCTCAAAGATGAGGGTGGGTTCGGGGTAAGTAGTCATAGTTCCAGTGTAGGGGGTTCCCGTGGTGCAGGAGGCGTTTATGCGGTTCACTCCCCTATGGGCGCATTCGGCGTTGAATGTGCGGGACGCCTACGGAACAGGTTCTGGAGCACGCTCGGAACAAGCTTTAGCCAAGGTCCCGTCTATCTGAGACTCCAGTGAAATTCAAAAGTTAAGCAGAGAAGCGACTGCGCATCGATACACAGTCGCTTCTCATGACACCCAGGGGTATCTATCACTCACTCAAACACAAGCAACCCGAGGACTTTGGAAATCTCACGATTACTTGATGACTCAATAGTAGCGAACTTTTTGGGGGCTGTTTTACCACCCAATTTGGTACGGAGAGCCGGATTTAGTGACCCGCGCCTCAATGTAATCATTCTGTAATAAAAACAGGTGTTTTTTAGGGTATCCATACGTACCAATTTCATTTTTTTCGAGTTTTAGTGTGACTTATTTCACCCAAAATAATTTTAAATTTTCCCTCTTTTGGCACTTCGGTGCACCTTTAACTTAAGCTTCACGCTCGGCAATCCCAAAGGTTCAATGCCCGGTTTTAGCCCGGTATTCCGCGGAAGTAGAGGGTTAAGGTGAAAGTATCTTCAAGTACTTGCAACTTCATTAACCGGAAAAAATGTACCGCTCACCGTTCAAAATCTGCACGATTATTCGCGCGAGGGCAAAATCAATTGGTCTGTTTTGCCCCTGTAGGCACCCCCTAAAGTAGAGGTTTTATTACAAAACAATAACATTGCACCCCCTACTAGGTTCACTGAGTGCACCCAGTGAGCCTACTCCAAAAAAGTAAAATACCTAGTCAATGCTATATTTTCACAAAATGCAAGGTGGTAAGCGGGTTAAAAATCAACCTCTACAGATTGTTTAATAAAACTTGACCTTCAAGCATAGATAGAGCCCAATTATTGACCAGCACATACCAATTCCACCCTCAAAACAGACGTTCCAGAACCCTCAATAACAGGTTGAGATACCCCTCCACCAGGGGTTTCAGGATCCTTCACTCCCCCGGATTCCCCCTGATGTCAGCCCGGTTTCAGATACATCGCCCCTTCTCTCAAGCGCTGCAAAACCGCCGGGCACACGCTACCCGGACACAGCGAGGCGGCGCCCCTCCCCCGCTGTGGGGAAGAAGCGCCGCCTCCACTAGCTATAGATCAGCTGGCACAGTCATACTAGGACAGGCCGACCATCACGCCGTTCTCGTCAAAGCCGATGCGCTCAGCTGCGGGGCTCTTGCTCAGGCCCGGCATGGTGCGCATGGTGCCGCAGATAGCGTAGACGTAGCCAGCACCTGCAGCCAGGCGAACCTCACGCACGGGCAGGGTCCAGCCAGTCGGTGCGCCCTTCAGAGTTGCATCCGAAGAGATGGACAGGTGGGTCTTCGCGATAACCACGGGTAGGTGCGAGTAGCCCAGCTCAGCGAAACGCTTCAGCTGCTTAGCGGCGGCGGGAGCAATGGAGATGCCGTCCGCACCGTAAACCTTGGTAGCAACCTTCTCAATCTTGGTCTCGATGGAGTCCTCAAGATCGTAGGTGTACTTCAGATCCGAAACGTCGTCACATGCCTCAGCGACCACGTCTGCCAGGTCGGTGGTGCCCTTACCGCCCTCAGCCACACCGCGGTGGATAGCGACGCGAGCGCCAGCTTCCTCAGCGATACGGCGGATGGTCTCGTGCTCGGACTCGAAGTCGGTCGGGAAGGCGTTGATTGCCACGACCGGCTGAACACCGAAGTTGCGCACAATCTCGATGTGCTTCTTCAGATTCTCTGCGCCCTTCTCCACGTCGGAGGGGCTTTCCTGCAGCATGCCTTCGGGCAGGGGCTTGCCCGGAACGATCTTGTACAGGCCGGAGTGAGACTTCAGGGAGCGCACGGTGACGACGAGCACTGCTGCATCGGGCTTCAGGCCGGAGACGCGGCACTTGACGTTGAAGAAACGCTCCGCACCCATGTCGGCACCGAAGCCAGCCTCGGTAATCACGTAGTCGGAGTACTCCAGGCCAACGTAGTCTGCGACCACGGAGGAGTTACCGGTTGCGATGTTGCCGAAGGGGCCGGCGTGAATCAGCGCGGGGGTGTGCTCCAGGGTCTGCAGCAGGTTCGGGTTGATAGCGTCTGCCAGGATGACAGCCATTGCGCCGTCAGCCTTCAGGTCAGCTGCGGTGACGGGCTCGCCGTCGTAGTTCAGGCCGATAACGATCTTTGCCAGGCGCTCGCGCAGGTCCTTGAAGGAGGTTGCCAGCGAGAGAATCACCATGATTTCGGAGGCGCTGGTGATGTCGAAACCGGTCTCGCGGACCACGCCGTCCATGCGTTCGCCCAGGCCCACGACGATGTTGCGCAGGGAGCGGTCGTTCATGTCGATAACGCGGCGCCACTCGATTGCGCGCGGGTCGATGCGCAGCTCGTTGCCGTGGTGCAGGTGGTTGTCAATCATGGCGGCAAGCAGGTTGTGTGCTGCGGTGACGGCGTGGAAGTCGCCGGTCAGGTGCAGGTTCAGCTTCTCCATGGGAACGATCTGGGAGTAGCCGCCGCCTGCTGCGCCGCCCTTGATGCCGAAGGTCGGGCCCATTGCGGGCTGACGCAGAGCCAGGATTGCCTTGCGGCCGGTCTGCGCGAAGCCCTGTGCGAGGGATACGGAGGTTGCGGTCTTACCTTCACCGAGCGGGGTGGGGGTGACTGCGGTAACCACAATGTACTTGGAGCCGCGCTTGCGGGCGGTCTCTGCGTTGGTGGTTTCGTCGAGGAGGACCTTAGCGACGTACTTGCCGTAGGGCTCAAGGCGATCTTCACTGATGCCATTGTCCGCTGCGATCTTGTTAATGGGCCAGAGATCTGCAGCAAGTGCGATTTCGAGGTCGGAAGGGAAAGGCTTCTTCGTCATTGTCATCCTTCGAGTTGTACGAATCATGCTCTTTTATTCTATGCCTTGGCTCACGCATTTGTCCCTCACCTCGCCGGACTCCGACAAATAAACTCAATTTTTAATGCACGAATCCCCGCAACCGGTACCCTACGCTCACATGGAGTGAACAGGGTCGGTGCGGGGATTAGTAGCGTATACGCGCCGGGTTGCTAGTACAAGAAAGTACAAGAACCGGCGATACGAGCGGCTATTACGGCATGGTCAGCAGAACCTTGGTGGCGGTACGCTGGTCCATTGCCTCGTAACCCTTAGCTGCCTCGTCGATGGGCAGAACCAGGTCGAATACCTTACCGGGCTCAATTTCGCCCTTGTAAATCAGGTCGATAAGGGTCGGCAGGTACTTGCGCACGGGGGCGGGGCCGCCCTCCAGGTGAACCTGCT
>CAUUAD010000085.1:0-6197 GCA_963542785.1 Rothia mucilaginosa | reverse complement strand
GCTGACAGCTTCAGCGGTAGCGACCAGTTCCCCATCGAGCTGATGCAGGGTGAGGGTGTCGAGCACGCCCTGCAGCTGGATATTTGCTCCGACCCGTGGGGCCAGGAGATTGCCCACCAGATTGCTGCGCGCATTCCCGTGGCTGAGACTAAGATCCTGAAGACCTCTTTCGAGGATGTTCCGGGTAGCCACCCCTTCGCTGAGGATATCCGCATGGCGAACCAGAAGAAGTGGCTGATGCCGAACCCTCAGTCTGGTGCGTTTGAGCCGGACCGCCCCGTGACCCGTGAGGAGCTTATTGCTCTGCTGAACCACGCTGCTGGTCACGCTGGCGTGAGTGAAAACTCTAATGTTGCACCCTTTGCGGATGCGGCAGGCCGCCCGACCGCGAACGCGCTGCACTGGGCTCGTGACCGCAAGATCACCGAGCCGCTCACCGGTGGCGACAAGATTGACCCGACCGCACCGGTTTCTCACGAGCAGCTGGCAGCTGTACTGTTCCAGTACAACGCGGAGGTTCAGCTGACCGAAATGAACGAAGCTGCTGGTTCTCGTTTCCGCGATGTGCTCGGTGCGGGCACTCTGCACCGTTACGTTGCGTGGGCTGGCGCGAACGACATCGTGCTGGATGCTTCGGGTGTGTTTAACCCGACCGCGCCGACTACTCGCGCGGAGCTGGCTCGTTTCATTCGCCGCTACAAGCTGCAGAACCTGCTGTTCACTGACTTCTCGTATGTCTCCTAATTTTTAGTCACCCCGGCACTGTGTCACTTCGGCACCGTGTCGCCCCGGCACCGTGTGTTGGGGGGCGTGGAACCCCCGTCTTCTGGCTTTGCTGGAGGCGGGGGTTTTGTCATGCCCTGTCGTGTCTCGCTGCTATATTGCCGCACCTCGGGGAGTTTTAGTGACAGGCTGTGCCTGGCATATGAAATTTTGCGTTATATATACCTAAAATCTTGCAAAATCCTGTGTGCTAAGTAAGTATTACCTAGAAGGCAAGTTAATGTTTGCCTTACTTAATACTGTGTGAAGACTAGTTTCCTTCCTCGTGGGCCCACGAAACCCACACCAGAGAGCAGGAAAAACGCGGCGCCTCACCAACCATCGGTGGGGGAGAGAAGCACCTCCACACACCACCCACGAAAAAGGACATACATATGAAGCTCGCATCAAGCAAGGCATTCAAGGGTCTCGCCGTTGGATCGCTGGCACTGGCAATTTCCGGCGTTGCCACCATCCCCGCATCGTTCGCGGCAGAATCCACCCGGGCAGCAAGCCAGAGCAGCGACGCTCGCACCATCACCGACAAGGCGATGGCAAAGATCACCCAGGGCCTGCCCGGTCAGTTCCAGGTCGCATACTCCAAGAAGACCAACAAGATTTGGGTTGCTGGCACTGCAGACCGCGACGAGCACGTTTCTACGATTGCTCGCATTGACGCAAACTCCCTGAAGATTGAGGCTGTCGCCGAGCTGCCCATTATCAAGGGGGACTCGGGCTACTCCTACGAGGGTGCGTACGGTATCACCGTCGATGACGAGGAAGGTACCGTGTGGGTGACCAGCACCCGCGATAACTCCGTTGCCGTATACGATCAGGCGACCATGAAGCAGCTGTGGACCAATGCGGGTCTGAGCAAGGACGACCCGAACTGGATCGAGCACCCCCGCGAGGTGCGTGTCGATCACGAGTCGGGTAAGGCTTTCGTGACCGGTCGCTTCTTTGTCTCGGCTATCGATCTGAAGACCAAGAAGGTCGAGAAGATTCAGCTTGAGGGCGCACCCGATGGCGGTACCCGCTACATCAGCATGAACATTCTGGTGGACGGCGGTAAGCTGTACGTGCCCGAACGCACCGGCGGCAAACTCTTCGTGATCGACACCAAGACCTTCAAGGTCGAGAAGACCATCTCTGTGAAGGGCGATAAGGACGGCGAGGTTCGCCCCTCCGACGTGGCTATTGACCACTCGCAGAACGAAATTTACGTCTCTTCGCAGGGCGTGAAGGGCGAGAACTCCGGTGTATCCGTGTACGATGCGACCACCTACGAGTTCAAGAAGTTCATCCCCTTCGGCACCCAGGCGCTCTCGCTCGATAACGATGAGGCCAACGACCTGGTGTACGTCTCTGACTTCGGCACCGGCAAGGTCGGTGTGATTGACGGCGGCGCAGCAGACAAGCTGATCGCCGAGGTCGCCATGAACGGCGGTAAGGCAAACGACCTGGTCGTACTGCCCAACGGCTCCGTAGTTGCTGTCGACAAGCAGGCTGGCGCAACCGCAACCGTGCCCTACGTCCTCGACGGCACCACCGGCACCGTCAGCACCTCCAGCCAGGTCACCAGCAAGCCTTCTAAGGACAAGCAGGGCAACGAGGTTCCCGCCAAGACCTCCGAGATTCAGGCGAACTCCATCCTGAAGTTCAAGGTCACCGCAACCGCAGGTGATAACTCCGAGGTCAAGCAGGTCACCCCCGAAACCCGTGAGTTCCAGGGCTACCCGGCAACCGCCACCAAGACCAAGGCAGCCGACACCACCACCCCCTCCACCGAGGCACACCGCACCGTGGATGCAAACGCTAGCGTTGCGAACATCATTCAGGGTCTGCCCGGCCAGTTCCAGGTTGGCTACTCCAAGAAGAACCACAAGCTGTTCGTACCCACCGTAGGTGCACGCGGCGGCCTCGCTTCCTCCCTGGCACGCGTGGATGCAGACACCCTGCAGACCGAGGCTTTCGCCGAGCTGCCCGTGAAGAAGAACGACAAGGGCCAGTACGGTTACACCTCCGCGTACGGCGTGACTGTTGATGACGTGGACGGCACCGTCTGGGTCACCAACACCACTGACAACTCCGTGGCAGTGTACGACCAGCAGACCCTCAAGCTCATCTGGACCAACGAGGGCGTGAAGGAAGACGACCCGAACTGGATTGAGCACCCCCGCTCCGTTCTGGTTGACCACGAGTCCGGCAAGGCGTTCGTGACCGGCCGCTTCTTCGTATCCGCGATCGACCTGAAGACCAAGCAGGTTGAGAAGATTCAGCTCGAAGGCGCACCCGACGGCGGTACTCGCTACGTGAGCATGAACCTGTTCCTGGACGGCGGCAAGCTGTACGTGCCCGAGCGCACCGGTGGCAAGCTCTTCGTCGTGGACACCAAGACCTTCAAGGTTGAGAAGACCATCCAGACTCAGGGTGAGGACTCCACCGTTGAGGTTCGCCCCTCCGACGTGGCGGTGGATCACTCGCTGAATGAGATTTATGTTTCTTCTCAGGGTGTGAAGGGCGTCAACTCCGGTATCTCTGTGTACGACCTGACCACTGGCGCGTTCAAGAAGTTCGTCAAGTTCGGCACCCAGGCGCTCGCACTGGAGCACGATGAGGATCGCGACCTGGTGTACGTAACCGACTTCGGTACCGGCAAGGTGGCTGTCTTCGACGGCCGTGCTGACGAGGTCATCGGCGAGGTCGAGATGAACGGCGCAGCCGCGAACGACGTGACCCTGCTCAAGGACGGCTCCGTACTGGTCCTCGATAAGAAGGACCGCGACGAGAAGGTGACCCTGCCCTACGTGCTCAACGGCACCACCGGCGAGATCACCACTGCCAGCGAGTACACCACCCTGCCCACCAAGGACCGCCAGGGTAACGACGTTCCCGCATCGGTTCAGCAGCTGAAGGCTAACTCGATTCTGAAGTTCAAGGTTGGTGTGAAGGACACCGACGCGAGCGCAGCTCCGGTGGGTATCACCCCGACTTCGCTGCAGTTCGCTGGTTACCCGACGGTGACCGGTGTGAAGGCTGAGGAGCCGAAGCCGGCTGACCCGAAGGCTGAGGACAAGAAGGCAGAAGATAAGAAGTCTGAGGACGCTAAGTCCGAGGATAAGAAGTCTGACGCTAAGTCTGAGAACACCGCAGAGGCTAAGGATCAGACCTCCAAGGATCAGGCATCTCAGTCTGATTCGAAGTCTGACGCTAAGACCGGTGCACAGGACTCCAAGTCTGACTCCAAGCCTGCTCCGGATGCCGTGAAGGCTGATAAGTCCGGTTCGGCTGTGAAGAACGGTGGCTCCTCTGCAGGTGGCTCCGATAATTTGGGCGGTGGCTCCTCGGTAGCTAAGAGCGACGCAGGTTCCTCGCAGGCTGGCTCTTCGCGTGGCGCTTTGGCGAACACCGGTGCGAACGCTGTGATGCCGCTGGTTGCTTTCGCTTCTGTGGCTCTGATTGCGGGTGCTACTCTGGTGATGCGCCGCCGCAAGGCATAAGCGTAGCGTTTAGTTTTCGGGCGTAAAGGCTCGATATAACGCGTGAGAAGGCGGGTATTTTCTCTTTCGGATTCTTCGAATCTGGGGGGAGGGAGTACCCGCCTTTTGTGTGCCCGCTTGGGCTAATGCTGGGTAGGTGGTTTTAGTACATATTTATATATGTGCACTTGCCTGTAAAAATATAGGTTTTGAATGTCGAGAAAATGTTTAACCCGTGGTGAATCTCGCTGGCGCGCCTCACCTAAACATTTACATTAATGTGTAAATATAAAAGCATCACAATACCCCTCGCGACCTGGGTTTTTGCCCGCAAGAGCAAGGAAAAACCCTGGATACACATCAACCTTCACGTGATACTGAAGGTGAATTAGGGGATCACTCACAAAAACACAAAACACGCCCACGTCGCTGCTTGTATTTTCCTGGGAAAACATTGAGGATTAGAAGGTAGGTAAATTTATGCGTTACCTGCACTTCTGCTTTTCGTGCCGTCGAATATGTCACCGCATATTCACGGGTGTCTCGTTAGCATTCGCATGCGGCATGTGAGCACTTCCGTTACACATTTGAAGGACACACATTGAACCTCACTCCCTCCTCGGGCAAAGCATTTAAGGGGCTCGCCGTCGGCTCCCTCGCGCTCGCAATCTCCGGCGCAGCCATGATTCCTGCCTCCTTCGCAGCGCCGAATACCGCACATCAGACCGCTTCGCCCAGCGCCTCGGCTCCTTCCACCGCAGCGCTGAGCCGCGTTGTTGACACCTCCGCATCCGTTGCGCAGATTACCCAGGGTCTGCCCGGCCAGTACCAGGTTGCCTACTCTAAGGCGACCAACAAGATTTGGATGGTCGGCGTGGGTGCCCGCGGCGACCTCGCCTCCACCATTGCTCGTGTCAACGCAGACACTCTTCAGATTGAAGAAGTAGCAGCGCTTCCCTTCGAGCTGGATAAGAACGGCGAATTCGGCTACATTTCCGCGTACGGCATCACTGTTGATGACGTATCCGGCACCGTGTGGGTTACTAACACCACCGACAACTCCCTGTCTGTGTTCGACCAGAACACCATGGAGCAGATTTGGACTAACCACGGCATCGCCGAGAGCGACCCGAACTGGATTGAGCACCCCCGCTCCGTGCTGGTGGACCACAACTCCGGCAAGGTGTTCGTGACCGGCCGCTACTACGTGTCCGCGATCGACATGAAGACCTTCGAGGTTACCAAGCTGCAGTTGGAAGGCGCCCCCAACGGCGGCACCCGCTACGTCGGTATGAACATGACCGTTGACGGCGACAAGCTGTACGTGCCCGAGCGTACCGGCGGCAAGGTCTTCGTCATCAACACCAAGACCTTCAAGACCGAGCAGGTTATTCAGACCCGCGGTGAGAACTCCTCTGTCGAGGTTCGCCCCTCTGACGTCACTATTGACCACTCCGAGAATGAAATTTACGTCTCCTCCCAGGGTGTTGATGGCGTGAACTCCGGCATCTCCGTCTACGACCTGACCACCGGCGCGTTCAAGAAGTTCGTCAAGTTCGGTACTCAGGCGCTGTCCATGGAGAACGATGAGGGTCGCGACCTGGTGTACGTGACCGATTTCGGTACCGGCAAGATTGCTATCTTCGACGCTAAGACTGACCGCGTGATCGGTGAGGTTGAGATGAACGGCGGTAAGGCTAACGATCTGACCGTCACCGAGGACGGTTCCGTCATCGCAGTGGACAAGCAGGACATCGCTAACACCACTGCGGCGGTACCCTACGTGCTGAACTCGAAGACCGGTGACGGCTCCATGACTGACACCTACACTTCCAAGGCGACCGTTGACCGCAACGGCAAGGCTGTTCCTTCCTCGCAGCAGAAGCTGGTTCCGAACTCCATCGTGAAGTTCTACGCCGAGGTTTCCGAGGGTGAGTTCACCTCCACCGCGACCAT
>CAUUAD010000084.1:0-6225 GCA_963542785.1 Rothia mucilaginosa | reverse complement strand
CGGACAGCGCGGAGGCGCGGTAGGAGCGGGAGGCGCGCAACGCATCCACGGTGAAAATGATGAGTGCAATCCAGATGAGGCTCAGACCCAGCACCTTGTCGGGGCTCATCTGCTCGTGCAGAACGGTGATAGCCAGAATGAACTGGATGGTCGGGCCCAGGTACTGCACCATGCCAATGACCGAGAGCGGCAGGGCCTTGGTAGCCGCCGCAAAGAGCATCAGCGGAACAACGGTGACCACGCCGGTGGACGCGAGAAGCCAGAAATGTCCGGCGCCTTCGCTGAAGAGGGTCATCTGACCCTGCGAGTTGAGAACAAAGAGGGCAGCAACGCCGAAGGGCGCCAGGATAAAGGTCTCCAGGGATAGCGAGACGATGGGGCTCACATCGTGGGCTACACGTGCCTTGAGCAGGCCGTAGATGCCGAAGGAGAACGCCACGCCCAGACCCGTCCAGGGCACCTGGCCGTAGATGAGGCTCATCATCAGCACCGCAATACAAGAAATTGCCACGGACACCCACTGCGCCGGGCGCAGCCGCTCCTGTAGGAAAATCACACCCAGCACCACAGAGACCAGCGGGTTAATGAAATAACCCAGGGATACATCAATCGTGTGGCCGCTGGTCGTTGCCATCACGTAGATAAGCCAGTTCGCGCCGATGAGGAACGATGCCGCCGTTAGCACCAGCATGATGCGGCGATCCTTGAGAGCGCGGCGGAAGTCGGCGGTTGCCCGCAAAATCGGTAGCAGCAGGGCGCAGAAAATGAGGGAGAAGACCACTCGCGCCACCACGATCTCAATAGGTCCCGCCGGTGCCATCACCACAAAATACAGGGGGAGCAGACCCCAGATGAGGTAGGTGCCGATGATGGTGATAAACCCGTTACGGGTGGTGTGCTTCTGCGTTTCTGACATGGTTTCTTCTTCTGAGCTAAGTTCTTCGGTTAAGTTCTTCTAATGCTAGTCGTCCGGATGCGCCAGCGGGGGCATTGATGCGCACCGAGGCTACTCTACCCGCCGGGTACGCCACAGGCGCGGTACCACGAGGATACCGCGCCTGAGGAATGCTGCGTATTCGGTTTAGAGGCCGAAGAAGCGGGAGAAGAAGCCCTTCTTCTTGGGCTGCTCTGCCTCGCGGCGTGCAGTTTCTTCCTGCTCGCGGCGGGCTGCCTCTTCGTGCTCTGCCTGCAGGTCGGGAGCTGCGCCAGCGTTGCGGATGGGCTCCACGTGCTGCTCTTCGTATTCTGCTGCATCCTGCTCGGCCTCTGCGGGCTGCTCAGCTACAGTCTCAACGGCGACCGGCTCCTCAGCGTACTCTGCGGAAGCTTCAACGGTCTCGTACTCGGGCTGCTCGGCGCCGATGGACTCGTCGGTGTAGACGCGAGCCTGCTCGGTCTCTTCTGCCTCGTACTCGCCGGGCAGGGTCTCCACGGTGACCAGACCGGGCTCTGCGTGCTCTGCCGGATCCTGATCGAAGGGAGCCTCGTCGGCAGGGTAGAGGTTTTCGGTGCTCTCAACGCCGGGTACCTCGGTCTCTGCGACCGGTGCGTGCTCGGCAATTTCGACGGCGCGCTCTGCCTCAGCCTCGGCACGTGCGGCGGCGCGTTCTGCTGCCTCCTGCTCGCGCTGTGCGTTCTGAGCGGCTGCCTCTGCGGCTGCCACGCGCTCAATCTCGGTGCGCAGTGCGGCGAGGGATTCGCGACGCTGTGCGGCAGCGGCTGCGCACTGCTCCAGAACCTCGGGGCCAACCTGAGGCTCAGCCTGCTCGATGCCGCTGATGCGACCCTCGTCGAACCACAGGCGCAGGGCACCGTCGGTTGCGGTCAGCACGGCGGTTGCCTCGGTGTCCCAGGCGATGTGGAAGCCGCGCTGCTGAGCGTAGGAGTCCACCGCCAGAACCTGGTTGTGGATCTCTTCGCTCTGCAGGGTCTTTGCGATCACGCGACCGATACCCTTGTAGGTCGGGGCCTCGAGGGTCAGCTCGGCGCCCTCCAGCAGGGTCCATGCACGCACACCAGCGCCCGCGGGCAGCGGGTAGTGTGCGTACAGGCCGCTGATGGTCTTGGTTGCCAGGGTCAGGCGGCGTGCCAGGGACTCGGAGAGGGGCAGTTCGTCGGTGGTCAGTTCGGCCAGGCCGTCACGCTCACCGGTTTCACGCGCCTGAATAGCGGCGGAAACAACGGAGTCGGGGAAGTATCCCAGCTGCTGCCAAGACCAAATCCAAGTACCGCGGTTCTCGGATTCGGTGCCCAGCAGGTGCGGCTTGAGCGAAAGCGGGGGAGTGGTCTCAAAATCCAGAGACTGGGAGGTGAAATCCACGTTCCACTCGGAGGTACCCACGAGCTCAGCGAGTCGAGCCTGGTACTCGGTGGAGATAAAGATCGATGCGTCGATAAGGTCCTGCAGAGAATTCGTCATGATTCAAGATTATCAACCTTTTAGCGTTCACTATGCCGTGTATCCCCGGTTTTAGTGTGCGCTTTAGGCGTATTGGACGCTAAGAGGGTCGATTGAGCCGTCTGTGAAAGGTGCAGGGGAGAGATAGAGCATATATCTTTCGGCGTAAACTATCTGCGTGAAGTGCCCGTGTTCGTTAGAATCGAAGGGACGGCTTCTTCCGGCACCCTGTAAGCCGACACTACGACCGAACACGGATGCCTCCAGCCGCGCCGTATTCACACTCAAGGATGTATGAACTATGACTGAACCCCGCCTCGCCGAGACGAGTAGCCGCGCCGCGCGTATTCAGGATGCGCTGAACAACATTGGAAGTTGGCTGCTGGATGTCGTTAGTGTTGACCCCGGCTGGAGCGAAATGGTGCTGGACGTCAAACCTCTGGCAGGTCAGATTTTTGTGCGTGTGCGTGAATTCCGCGACGGTGAAGAGTTCATCGGTACCATCGGCCCGCTCAAGGACGGCTCGCCCATTATCGCGGAGGTCCGCAAGCTGCAGCGTGCCGCCTACGACGGTAACCGCGGCACCTGGTTTACCGCCTCGATTGTAGTGGCGGCAACCGGCTGGCCCAATCCGCAGTTCAGCGTGGGTGCCTCCTATAACCGTGACGATGAGCCCGCTAGCTGGAAGAATGAAGGCACCTTGACCGCAACTGACGTGCGTGAGCACTTGGCTGAGTTCCCCCGTGATGCTTCGCGTATCCCGCAGTGGGCTCGTGAGCGTATGGAGGGCCGTGCCCGCCACTCTGCTGCTGCGGCGCTGTCTTCGAGTGAGCATGAGATTCCGAACCCCTACCTGGTCGCGGCCCTGAAAACCTTCCGTAACGATGTGCAGGAGCGAACCCTCATTAACGTGGTCCGCACGATGCTCGGTGGTGACGTTCTGCTCGATGCGACCGGTTCCCTGCTGATTCCTTCTGAAACCGACCTGATGGGCCCCGAATCCGTGCTGACCCACCAGGTCATTCGCATGCCCGAGACCGGTATGCAGGCGCTATGTGTCTTCTCCTCATCCGAGCACATTGGCAAGAGCTACGTGCGTCAGGAATCCGAGGGTGACGAGCTGATTCTGCGCGAACCGGCGATGAAGGTCTTCATCGACTTCCTCAACAACGAGGCGCTGGACCTGATTGTGGTTGACCCCGGCACCGATCACGAGTGCTACATTGAGCGCGCTCAGGTGCAGTGGATTGTCACCTCGCCCCGCAATGACGGTGCGAAGATGGCGCTGACTCAGGACAATATGCAGATGCTGCTCGGCTCGCTGGTGTCCCCGGCGTCCGTGCTGTTGGTTGGCGTTGACCCGGCCGACCCGTCCGGTACCTCCTTCGTGTTTGACCCGGATGAGAACGGTAACCCGCAGAGCCTGCTGGTGTTCACTTCGCCCATTGAGATTGCGGCACTGGATCCGCATATTGAGGTGCGTTCGGCGAACGCCCTGGATATTCTGCGCTACGCCCTGGAGATTGGCGCGCCGAGCGTGAAGGTGAACGCGATTAACCCCTCCACGGTGTTGAGCGCGGCGCAGATCCGCGAGCTGCTGGAGATTGTGGGCTCTCAGCCCCGCATGGGTGCCTAAGCCCCTGCATCGAATAGCTTAAACTGTTGAGGCGGCGACACGAGTTGTGTCGCCGCCTCAACGGTTTAAAACGCTCATGACCGAGCCTGCCCGATTCCCCGAGCTCTATAGGGTTATGAAGCTAGGGCGCGTGCTGCCGCTTCCTGCTGGGTGCGGGCGAGTGCCGCCTCCTGCTCGGTCTGGCAGTCTACACATACGCCCTGGTAGAGCACGTCTGCGCTGAAGAGTGCCATGCCGTGAAAATCGCTGGGGGTCAGGCAGGGCGCGGAGCCGACCGCGCAGTCCACGTCTTCGACCTTGCCACATCGTACGCAGAAGGCGTGGTGGTGGTTGTCGCCTGTGCGGGTTTCGTAGAGGGCGGGGGTTCCCGGCGGCTCAAACTTACGCAGCAGGTCGATATCGGTCAGGTCGGCAAGAATCACGTAGACCGACTGAACCGTAATGGCGGGGATGCGCTCGCGGACTGCCTGCACGATGGTGTCGGCGGTGGAGTGCGGGTGCTCCTGCACTGCATGGAGTACGGCGAGGCGCTGCTTGGTGACGCGGCGGCCCCTGGCACGCAGGCCGGTGGTCCATGCTTCTTCGAGCTGTTCGGGGCTCATTGCGGAGAGCAGGGGTAGGCCGGTGGTGTGGGCGCAACCGGTGTTGTGATGGTCTGGGCTTTGGGTCTTCTTCGTATCGGAGGTTGTCTTTGCGTCGGTCATAGGTTTAAGTCTACACATTATTATGAGAAATTCATCATTATTTTATGAAAAGCTCATAATAAGCCGGCAGGGCGTCCCTTTCATCCACTCTGTGGCCCCCCTCCTCGCCCCGGCCTCGGGTGTGAAGAGATGCCGTACAATCAAAGAACCTAGAGTAACCCGCACCGGCGATTACCATCAAGGAGGATAGGGTCATGGTGTACGACTTCACAAACCCCATCTACATTCTGCTGATGATTCTGCTCTTCGGTGTGCCCATCGTGACCCCGGTGATTTACGGCCAGTACCGCAGTACAACCACCGGTTTTGATCTGGAGGGTCAGCTGATGCTTGGTCTGCTCTTCATCCTTTTTCTGGGCGCGTACGGCACGATTCTGCTGCTCGGTATTTTTCCGACTGCTACGGCACAGGTGCTGGAGCAGGTGCCCCTGGTGAATATTCCGGGCGCTATTCCCTAACGCCTCCCGCATAGTTCAGTGCGCCGGTGACGCTCTCGGTGAATCCGCGCGCCATAAGGTGCGCCCGCGGGTGCTTGCACGTATTCTATAGAGTCAAGTACACGCTGTACGCACTGACCTAATTGTTCAGGAGGATACCCATGCACAGCCATAACAACGGACTGAAAACTGCCCTGTTGATGGGCTCCATGGTGGGCATGATGCTGCTCATCGGTGGCCTGCTTTCGGCGACTTTCCGCACCTCCATTTTCATTTGGGTTATGGGCCTGTTTAGCTTGGGTTCGGTCGCGTACACCTACTGGAACTCCGATAAGCTTGCTCTGAGTTCCATGAATGCTTACCCGGTCAGCCGCGAAGAGGTTCCGGTGCTTTACGACATTGTGGAGGAGCTGTCCTCCCGCGCGGGTCAGCCCATGCCCGCCCTTTACGTGGCACCGACCATGACCCCGAATGCGTTTGCAACCGGTCGTAACCCGCAGAATGCAGCTGTGTGCTGTACCGAGGGTATTTTGCAGTTGCTGGATGAGCGCGAGATGCGCGGCGTGCTCGGCCACGAACTGATGCACGTGTACAACCGCGATATCCTCACCTCTTCGGTGGCAGCGGGTATCGCCTCCATTATCGGTACGATTGCGCAGATTCTTTCGTTTGGCGCGATGTTCGGTGGTTCCAGCCGCGATGGTGAACGCTCGAACCCTCTCGCCATGTTTGTGATTGCGCTGCTGGCGCCCATTGCTACGCAGGTTATTCAGATGGCTATTAGCCGCACCCGCGAATTTGATGCCGACGAAGACGGTGCACGTCTGACCGGCGACCCGCTGGCTCTGGCTTCGGCGCTGAACAAGCTGGAGAGTGGCGTGTCCATGTATCCGATGGACCCGAACAACCGCAACACGGAGGCGGCGAGCGCCATGATGATTGCGAACCCCTTCGGCTCCCTGAAGAACATGCTCTCTACTCACCCGCCGATGGACCAGCGTATTGCGCGTCTGCAGCAGCAGGCTCGTGAGATGGGTCAGTACTAAGTCT
>CAUUAD010000083.1:0-6632 GCA_963542785.1 Rothia mucilaginosa | reverse complement strand
TCGCCTGGGTGTCGGTCAGGTCGAAGACGACCTTCAGCTTTTCGCGTGCCTGAGCGGTCTCATCAGACTCACGAATGATCTGGATGACCTCGTCAATGTCGAGGATTGCCACGAGCAGGCCCTCCACCAGGTGCAGGCGGTCGGTGCGCTTGCCCAGGCGGAATTCGGTGCGGCGGCGGACCACGTTCAGGCGGTGGTCAATGTACACGCGCATCAGGTCGAGCAGGCCGAGGGTCTGCGGCTGACCGTCCACGAGCGCCACGTTGTTGATACCGAAGGAATCCTCAAGCGGAGTGTGCTTGTAGAGGGCGGCGAGCACCGCCTCCGGGTTGAAGCCGTTCTTGATTTCGATGACGAGGCGCAGACCGTTGGTGCGGTCGGTCAGGTCGACCACGTCGGAGATGCCGGTGAGCTTCTTGGAGTTGACGCCGTCCTTGATCTTTTCGATGACCTTTTCGGGGCCGACCATGTACGGCAGTTCGGTGACGACAATGCCCTGCTTGCGGGGGCTGACCTGCTCGATGGAGACCTTCGCGCGGGTCTTGAAGGTACCGCGGCCGGTTTCGTAGGCGTCACGGATGCCTCCCAGACCCACGATGGTGCCGCCGGTGGGCAGGTCGGGGCCGGGGATGAACTTCATGATGTCTTTGAGGGTCGCCTCGGGGTGGGCGATGAGGTGGCGGGTACCGGCGATGACCTCGCGCAGGTTGTGCGGCGCCATGTTGGTTGCCATGCCGACCGCGATGCCGGTGGTGCCGTTGACAAGCAGGTTTGGGAACGCTGCGGGCAGCACGGAGGGCTGCATAAACTGGTTGTCGTAGTTCGGCACGAAGTCAACCACATCTTCTTCGAGATCCGCGGTGAGTGCCTGCGCGGCGGGCGCCATGCGTGCTTCGGTGTATCGGGCGGCTGCCGGGCCGTCATCGAGGGAGCCGAAGTTACCGTGACCGTCAACGAGGGGCAGGCGCAGCGCGAAGGGCTGGGCGAGGCGCACCATGGCGTCATAGATGGCGGCGTCGCCGTGCGGGTGGAGCTTACCCATGACCTCGCCGGTCACACGGGCGCTCTTGACGTGGCCCTTATCGGGGCGCAGACCCATCTGCTGCATCATGTAGAGGATGCGGCGCTGCACGGGCTTGAGGCCGTCGCGGGCGTCGGGGAGGGCGCGCGAATAAATCACCGAGTAGGAGTATTCCAGGAAGCTGGATTCCATCTCGGCGGATACGTCGATGTCGACAATATTCTCTACCACATCCACCGGGTAGTCGCTGACGGCGGATTTGGATCGGCGAGCCATATATCTCCTCGTGTCGGTGTGTTTTCGCTCCTCCTATTTTAGCGGGTGGGAGCGGATGAAACGGGCTGGCTGGTCAGCGTCACCTGTGGGGTGTACCAAGAACGTGGCGGAGCCTTCATCAAAGCGCAGAAGGGAACGCCAACGGGGTAACGACAAACGGACAGCAGAGATATCGCGGGGTGCGTATGACGTCATATGCGCCGTCAGAGCGTGCCTAACTAGCACAGCCCGGCTGGAACCCTCTAAGGTAGAGGGGAGTAATACCTAACCGCCTTCATCGTGTGCGCCGACCGACGTCGCCTCATGAGGGCACCGCACGAAAGAGGTACGATGTACGCCACCACCCCCGAACGCGAGCAACTGGTCGCAGACATTAAGCATGCCGGTTTCTACCCCGACCTCGTGCTGGAAGTGGTGGATGACGCGCTGGCGGGCATGAACCCGGACGCGCACTTCGTACAGCATGAAACCCACTTCTCGCGCGATGATTTTCACCGCCACATCACCGTGATGGTGCTCTGCGGTGAGCACGTCATTTTTGCGCACCTGGACGACCAGCACCTTGAGGGTGATGCGCAGGGTACCGTGGCGCACGTGAGCGTGGAGGCGGTGCACCTGAGCGCCCTGAACGCGGTCACCATCAGCTACGGTTTCAGCCAGCCGCAGGCGTACAACGCCGGTAGCACCGCCCCGACTGAGATTTCCTTCCAGATTGCCTGGACCGGTTCGCTGCACATGGAGCTGGCTCCTGCCGGCTGCCAGGATCCGCAGTGCAACGCCGACCACGGCTTCACCGGCGATGCGCGCCGCGAGGACATTGCGGTGCGTGTTTCTGCGACCGCTGACGGCCCGGAGTCGGTTCAGCGTGCGCAGCATTTTGCGCGTGCCCTGCACCGTGCCCGCATGTACGCAACCCGCCGATAAGCACCGGCATTCCGCGCCTGCACCCCCAACGGCGCTCGCGATTAGCACTCGCCACACCCTGAGACACACCCGAGAGGAACCTATGACGGCCCCGTCCCGCACCGAACAGCCCACCCTGCACGATGTTCTGGGCGCGCCGTTGCCTCCCGCGCCCGCCTACGGTAGCAATAGCATCGCCGATGTGCTGGAGTCCGCCTCCTCTCTGGTGGCTCAGCGAAGCCTGGCGCGCCCCGCGCACGCCCTGGATGCTGACCCGGCGTTCCACGCTGTTGCCGACCCGCTGAACCTTGCCGGTCGCCTCGCGGAGCAGGATGTTGATCCGGCGTCGTTCCGCCACGCCTGCGTGATCATGGTGGACGGCCTGGGCGAGCAGCTGCTCAACAGCTACGGCGGCTACGCGCCCGCCCTGCGTAAGACCCTGAACCTGGGCCCGCTGGACGCCGCGTTCCCTACCACGACCGCCGCCTCCCTGACCTCGCTGGGTACCGGCACGGCACCCGGCGCGCACGGCGTTGCGGGCTACGAGGTGCGCAACCCGGCTGGTAATGGGGGAGCGGGCTCGGTCATGAACCACCTGTCCGGCTGGGATCAGTCGGTGGACCCGCACGCCTGGCAACCCCTGCCGACCGTGCTGGAACGCCACCATACGAACCGCCGCGTGCTGACCATTTCGCTGGGTAAGTACCGCGGTACCGGTCTGACGGAGGCGGCGCTGCGCGGCGGCGACTTCGTGGATGCCGTCGGCTATAACGCCCGCGTCACCTACGCCCTGGAGGCGCTCTCCAGCCGCACCCCGACCACTGTGTACCTGTATTGGGGCGAGATTGACGCGGCGGGCCACCGCTACGGCGTGGGCAGCGACGAATGGCTACAGCAGCTGGAGGAACTGAACTCGGCGCTGAAGCGTCTGGCGGAGCGCGCCCCGGCGTGGGCGGCACTCTTCGTGACCGCCGATCACGGCATGGTGAACGTGCCCGAGCACCAGCGCATCGACTACTCGAGCATGGAGGATCTGACCCGCAACATCGCCATGACCGCCGGTGAACCGCGCGCCGTGCACCTGTACCTGGAAGACACCTCGGAGGGGGCACGCACCGCCACCGCTCAGCGCTGGGCGCAGTACTGGGGCGAGCGCGCCTGGGTGATTGACTCGCGCGAACTGATGCGTGCTGGCTACTTCGGTCCGGTCATCACGGATGCGGCACGCGCCCGCATTGGCGACCTGATGGTGTGCGCTCGCGACGACTGGGCGCTGTACGATATGCGCCACTACCAGGAGCGTGCCCTGCACATGGTTGGTCAGCACGGTTCGCTTACGGATGCTGAGCGTCTGGTGCCGTTGCGTATGCTCAAAACCTTCTAAGACTCGGACGAGCCGCGCTCAGCAGATACAGGCTGAGAAGATAGCTGAGAAGATAGAAAAAGCCGCCGGTTATTCACGCGAATAACCGGCGGCTTTCGTATGTCTAGATGCTCTCGTCTCGATGCCCCTATCGGGCGGCGCGAGGGCGGTCGCTTACTTGCGGCTACCGAAGATGATGTCATCCCAAGCGGGAACGCTCACGCGCTGCTTCTTCGAGGAGGAAGGCTTGGGCTTCTCCTCGGCGGGTGCTTCAGCAGCTTCTGCGGGTGCGGACTCAGCGGGCGCTTCAGCAGGTGCGTGCTCGCTGTAGTCTTCCGGTGCCGGATGCGCCGCGGGGGTGTGTGCGGCGGGTGCGCCGGTCAGCGGGCCGCGAGCAGATGCAGCCTCGGCGGGTGCTACGGGTGCCGCAGGCTCTGCAACGGGTGCTACGGGAGCCTCAGCGGCGGGCGCCTCAGCCTTCGGAGCCTCTGCCGGTGCAGCAGCTACAGGTGCAGCAGCTTCGGGCGCCTCAGCGGGCTGTGCGGACTCGCGGTGCACGAACACCTCGGGCTCCTCAACCTGTGCCGGGCGCACCGAGCGGGCACGCTCCAGGAGCTCCTTGAGCTTACGCTCGTCGGCGCTCTCAGAGGAAGTAAGGGGTGCCGGTGCGGGCTCGGGTGCCTTCGGCAGGCGGGCGGGAGGAACCTCCACGGGAGCCTTCTTAGCGGCGGCGGCAACAGCGTCCTCACTGTTGCCCATCAGGAAGTACGCCGCCTCATTCGACGCGTACAGGCCCTGGTTCGCCGGGTTGTACACCCAACGTGCGGGGAAGACGACCTGCGCGGGCAGGTTCTGACGCACCGAATCCTTCAGCGCAATATCAACCTCAACGCGCCACTGGCCGTTCTCCTGCTGGCGGGTGGTCCAGTCCTGGGTTGCGTCCTCAAAACCGTAACGCTCGGAGACTTCCTCAATGCGGGCGCTCAGGGTCACGGGAATCTGTGCGGTACCCGAAGCGGAGCTGCGGCGACCAATCTTCACGCTCTGAGCGGCACGAATAATGTGGGCACGCTCAGCAACGATCGGCCACTCGTAGCGGCGCACGCGCTCCGGCTCCCAACCGGACTCTTCAGCGATTTCCTCAACGGAGGCACCCTGACGGAAACGGGTCTGAATATCGCGCGGACCGTAGGTGCCCTTAGCGCCCAGACCGCGGGCGGGCTGAATACGGCGAGCCTTGGTGATGCTCGTGCGCAGGTTCGCGTCAATCGGCAGCAAGAAGCGGGTGCCGTCAGCAGACTCAAGCACCAGATTTTCGCCGTCATCGTGAACGCCAATCAGACGCAGTTCAAGCATGAGAACCTCCATAGGTGAACCGGACGCGTTCGTGAATGTGTTGCACGGAACGCAAACTACCTTCCAGGGTACCGTGAAAGCGCGGTAAATCAGTAGCGGAGGCGGGATTTTCCCCAAAAAAAGATGTACTTTTCGGACCGAAAAAGCTAGAATGTGACGCCTAAACGGTCCAAAGCCTACCCAGGATTAGACAAATAGGGTGCCAATGGTGAACAATACCTGGCATGCCGTCGGGGTTAATTACACACCAGCGGCACCTAGAGCACTCATTAAACCAGCGTGGCCTAGTCCAATACACAGCCACAGAACTAACGGAGCGTGAAAGTTTGGCAACTGATTACGATGCACCTCGCAAGCAGGACGAAGAGCAGAACGAAGAGTCCTACGAGGAGCTGAACGCCCGCCGTTCCGAGATGCAGTCCGGTGCGGTGGACGAAGACGAAAACAGCGCAGCAGAAAGCTTCGAGCTACCCGGTGCTGACCTCTCCAACGAGGAGCTGAACGTTGTTGTTCTGCCCGCTCAGGACGACGAGTTCACCTGCGCATCCTGCTTCCTGGTACGCCACCGCTCGCAGATTGCACGCGAAGAGGGCGGCCTGTTCTACTGCGTCGAGTGCGAGGGCTAAAACTTTAGGGAAGGGCTAACACCCACCCGACATACACCTCATGACGGGGCGAGTGCCGAGTGCACCCGCCCCGTTGAGTATGTGAAAGCCGCGCACGCAAGAATAGCGCCGCGTCGCATCCAACGCGGCACAGCGCGGCACGCGCTGAACGCGAACACACAACGAAAACACCCCGCAGTAGAGCCTCAACACAGCGCGAGGTGATGGCACAGACACCCGCGAAAGGTTAGAGTATTGACCATGATGACCCCCGTAAACGTCCACATTAAGCTGCTCGACCCCGAGCTGCCCGCACCCGCCTACGCAAAGCCCGGCGACGCCGGCGCTGACCTGCGCTCCCGCATCGACTTCGACCTGGAACCGGGCGAACGCGCCCTCGTCCCCACCGGCGTGGCAATCGCCCTGCCCGAAGGTTACGTGGGCCTGGTGCACCCGCGCTCCGGTCTGGCGACCAAGAACGGCATCACCATTGTGAACGCACCCGGCACCGTTGATTCCGGCTACCGCGGCGAGCTGATGGTCACCCTGCTCAACACTGACAAGACCAAGTCCTTCCACGTGCAGCGCGGCGACCGCATTGCCCAGCTGGTCATTCAGAAGTACGAGCACGCAACCTTTACCGTGGTGGATGAACTGGAACAGACCGAACGCGGCTCCAGCGGCTTCGGCTCCAGCGGAATCCACTAGTCTGCTCTCACCGCGATTTCCGCACGAGAGAAGAGAAGAAACCCCCGCACCCTGCGTGCGGTGAAAGTAGGAATACCATGTTCGGATTTGGTAAGAAGAAGCGCGCCGCCGAGGTTGAAGAGGCAAAGACCGAAGAGGCAGTCGAGGCGACCGAAGAAACCACTGAAGCTGAGGACAGCGCGGCTGAGGGCACTGAGACTGAGGGCACCGAAGCTGACGCACCCGAGGTCATCAAGTACGACCGCGTCAACGGCCCGCACGATATTGAAGAAGTCACCGCCGAAGACCTCGAAGACTACGTCGACCTGGGTGCGCTGCGCATCAAGCTGCTCGACGGCATGAACCTGCGCCTCGAAACTGACGACGCAACCGGCGCGGTGATTGCCGCAACCATCACCCG
>CAUUAD010000082.1:0-7062 GCA_963542785.1 Rothia mucilaginosa | reverse complement strand
CGCACACCGTGCGGGTTGTGGCCCGCATCCAGGATGGTCAGCGGCTCGGTGCGCACAACCTCCAGACGGCCCGGCGAGCGCACCGTCTCAAACGCGGTACGCACCACGTCCTCGGGCAGCTGACGCTGACCGCCGAAGAACGCCTCCACGGCGGCAAGAGCCACCACGGCGTTCTGCGCCTGATGCGCACCGTGCAGGGACAGCGGCACATCCGGGTACTCGCCCGCCAGGCCGCGCAGGGTCAGCAGCTGACCGCCAACCGCAAGCTCACGGGAGACAACCCCGAACTCCACGCCCTCAAAGGCGAAGGATGCTTCCTTCTCACGAGCGGAGGCGAGCAACACGTCCGCCGCTTCCGGGTCCTGTGCGGCAGAAATCAGGAAGCCACCGGGCTTGATAATGCCGGACTTTTCGGTCGCAATCTCGGCAAGGGTTTCACCGAGCATGTCGGTGTGGTCCAGACCGATTGGGGTGACCACGGAAACCACGCCGTCGGCAACGTTCGTGGAGTCCCAGGTGCCGCCGATACCGACCTCGAGCACCACCACGTCCACCGGCTCATCCGCGAAAATCGCGAAGGCGAGCACGGTAACGGACTCGAAGAAGGTCAGGGCGGGCTCGCCGCGGGAGGTCATCTCCGCGTCCACAATCTGCAGGTAGGGGGCGATTTCGTCCCAAATGCGCACGAAGGTGGCATCCGGTACGGGCGCACCGTTAATGCAGATACGCTCGGTGACGCTTTCGAGGTGCGGGCTGGTAAAGCGGCCCACGCGCAGGTCGTGGCCGAGCAGCAACGCCTCGATCATGCGGGCGGTGCTGGTCTTGCCGTTCGTGCCGGTGATGTGGATGACCGGCGCGGCACGGTGCACGTCGCCGAGGATTTCGACGGCGCGCGCCACGGCGTCCAGGCGCGGCGCCATCTTGTTTTCGGGTGCTCGCGCCAGCAGTTCACCGTAGACCCGCTCCACGCCCTCGGGGTCGGGAATTGCGGGGTAATTCTTCTCGCTCATTGTTCTCCTCACTGGGATAGCCGGACTGGGATAACCAGCCAGTGCCGGCAGGGGCCCACCGTGCGGCGGGATAGACGACGGGCCGCCCCGCCCGTGAAGGGGGCGGGACGGCCGTACGGTTCAGGCGTTTTATGCCTTGGCTACGCTAATGCTCAGCTCGGCTGCTTCGCTCAGCTGCAGGGACACGGCGAGGGTTTCACCGGTCACCAGTGCTTCGTTGGTGCGCAGAGCTGCCAGAGTTTCCTCCGGTGCCGCGATGCTCAGGTTGATGCGGTCCGCAACGTTCAGGTCGGCGTCCTTACGTGCCTGCTGAATAGCGCGGATGGTGTCGCGGGCGATACCCTCGGCAACCAGCTCGTCGGTCAGCTCAATGTTGAGGATCAGGAAGCCGCCGGGCAGAACCGCAGCCGCAGTGTGCTCAGCACCCTCAGCGTCAGCGGCAACCACGGTTGCCAGCTCGTATTCGCCCTCTTCCAGAGCCAGGCCGCCGTCCAGAGCTGCCACGCCGACCAGGACGGTACCGTCCTCGGTCACGGTCCAGTCACCGGACTTGGATGCCTTAATGGCAACCTGCACCTGCTTGCCCAGGCGCGGACCTGCCGCACGTGCGTTGACCTTCAGCTGCTGGGAGATGCCGTAGTCGGCGGGGTCGACGGTGTCGGCGCTGACCAGCTCCACCTGGCGCAGGTTCAGCTCGTCCTCGACGATGTTCGCGAAGTACTCCGCGCCCTTCTCACCGAAAGCGGTACCCAGGGCTGCGAACTGCTCGGGTGCAATCGCCACGGTCATCTTCTGCAGCGGCTGGCGCACGCGGATCTTCTTTTCCTTGCGCAGTGCCGAACCGGCGGAGCAGACCTCACGCACGGTCTGCATGAGAGCCAGCAGGTCGGACTCGTCAGCGAAAGCGGATGCCTCGGGCCAGTCAGCCAGGTGCACGGAGCGTTCACCGGTGAGGCCGCGGTAGATTTCCTCGCTGCTGAGCGGCAGCAGGGACGCGGCGACCTTCGACACGGTCACCAGTGCGGTGTAGAGGGTGTCGAATGCGTCGGTGTCTTCGTTGAAGAAGCGCTCGCGGGAGCGGCGCACGTACCAGTTGGTCAGTGCGTCGGCGTACTGGCGCAGGGATTCGCAGGCGTTCCAGATGTCGTAGGAGTCCATCGCTGCGGTGACCTGCTCGATGAGTTCGCGGGTCTTGCCGAGGATGAAGCGGTCCATCACGTGCTGCGAGTCGTACTTGAGCTTTGCGCTGTAGCCTTCGCCGTTGTTGGCGGCGTTAGCGTACAGGGCGAAGAAGTGGTAGACGTTCCACAGCGGCAGCATGACCTGGCGAACACCCTCGCGGATGCCCTGCTCGGTCACGATCAGGTTGCCGCCGCGCAGGATCGGGGAGGACATCAGGAACCAACGCATTGCGTCGGAGCCGTCGCGGTCGAGGACCTCGGAGACGTCCGGGTAGTTACGCAGGGACTTGGACATCTTCTGACCGTCCGAGCCGAGCACAATACCGTGGCTGATGACGTTCTTGAACGCGGGGCGGTCGAAGAGCGCGGTCGCCAGTACGTGCAGCACGTAGAACCAGCCGCGGGTCTGACCGATGTACTCGACGATGAAGTCTGCCGGGTAGTGGTTCTCGAACCATTCCTGGTTCTCGAAGGGGTAGTGCACCTGCGCGTAGGGCATGGAGCCGGAGTCGAACCAGACGTCGAGCACGTCTTCCACGCGACGCATGGTGGACTTACCGGTCGGGTCGTCCGGGTTCGGGCGGGTCAGCTCGTCAATGTACGGGCGGTGCAGGTCGGGTTCGCCGTCCTTGTTCAGGGGCAGGCGGCCGAAGTCTGCCTTGAGCTCTTCGAGGGAGCCGTACACGTCCATGCGCGGGTAGTTCGGGTCGTCCGAAACCCACACGGGGATCGGGGAGCCCCAGAAGCGGTTACGGGAGATGGACCAGTCGCGTGCGTTCTCAACCCACTTGCCGAACTGGCCGTACTTCACGTTTTCCGGGATCCAGTTGATCTGCTTGTTCAGCTCGTACATGCGGTCCTTGAAGTCGGTGACCTTCACGTACCAGGAGGTGATTGCACGGTAGATGAGCGGGGTGCGGCAGCGCCAGCAGTGCGGGTAGGAGTGCACGTAGGACTTCTCGCGGATCAGCACATCGTCTGCCTTGAGGGCGTTGATGATGGTGCGGTTCGCGTCGAATGCCTGCACGCCTGCAATCTCAGCCAGGGCGGTGGAGCCGGAGGCGGTGGGCTCGGCGAAGAGGTTCAGGAACTTTGCGCCTTCGTCGAGGGAGAGAATCACGGGGATGCCGTAGCCTTCACAGACCTTCTGGTCGTCTTCACCGTAGGCGGGTGCCTGGTGGACGATGCCGGTACCGTCACCGGTGGTGACGTAGTCGGCGACGAGAATCTGCCAGGAGGTTTCGGTGCCCCACTTTTCGGCGTCTGCGAAGTAGTCCCAGAGCGGGGTGTAGCGCACGTGCTCGAGCTGGGAGCCGGTGTAGCGTGCGGTGACGGCTGCGGCTGCGTCCTTTTCGGGCTGGTCGCCTTCGTAGCCGAGGTCCTTGGCGTAGGAGCCGAGCAGCTCGGAGGCAATCAGGAAGGAACGGCCCTCGAACTTGCCTGCGCCGGGTACGACGGAGTATTCAATCTCGGGTCCGACGGCGAGCGCCTGGTTGGTGGGCAGGGTCCAGGGGGTGGTGGTCCATGCGAGTGCTTCGACGCCGTCGAGTTCCGCGGCGACCTTCTCGTCAGCGCCGAGGGCGGTGTCTGCGGTGAGGCGGAATGCGACGGTGACGGTCTGGTCCTGGCGGTCCTTGTACACGTCGTCGTCCATGCGCAGCTCGTGGTTGGAGAGGGGGGTCTCGTCCTTCCAGCAGTAGGGCAGCACGCGGAAGCCCTGGTAGGTCAGGCCCTTGTCGTAGAGGCGCTTGAACGCCCAGATGACGGACTCCATGTACTCGACGTTCAGGGTCTTGTAGTCGTTTTCGAAGTCGACCCAGCGTGCCTGGCGGGTGACGTACTTTTCCCACTCGTTGGTGTACTTGAGCACGGATGCGCGGGCAGCGTCGTTGAAGTTGTCGATGCCCATTTCGAGGATTTCGCGCTTGTCGGTCATGCCGAGCTGCTTCATTGCCTCGAGTTCTGCGGGCAGGCCGTGGGTGTCCCAGCCGAAGCGGCGTTCTACCTTGTGGCCGCGCTGAGTCTGGTAGCGTGCGACGAGGTCCTTGGCGTAGCCGGTGAGCAGGTGGCCGTAGTGGGGCAGGCCGTTAGCGAAGGGAGGGCCGTCGTAGAAGACGAATTCGTTTTCGCCGTTTTCGCCTGCGGGGCGGTTCTCGACGGATGCGGAGAAGGTGTTGTCCTTCTTCCAGTAGTCGAGGACTGCCTCTTCGAGTGCGGGGAACTTGGGCGATGCGGTGACGCCGCTTCCTGCGGCTTCGAAGGCACTCGCCTTGGGATATACGTTAGACATTGGGTGCGCCCTTATCTTGTTGTTCTCAACGCTGAGAGGCTGGGGCGACAGGGTACGTAGCACTCGTCGTCCGCGCCGTTTCAGCGGGTGAGGATTGACATGACGGGTGCAAGGACGCCTGGGCATCACTGACTGATCCGGGCTGTGCCGGGGGCAGGATGCGGCGCGGTACCACCTTGCTTACTGATTTAACAGCTCAAC
Source organism: Rothia mucilaginosa (assembly GCA_963542785.1). GTDB lineage: Bacteria > Actinomycetota > Actinomycetes > Actinomycetales > Micrococcaceae > Rothia > Rothia mucilaginosa_G. The sequence goes on along the minus strand of CAUUAD010000082.1, from coordinate 2,380 downwards.
GCACCGAACCCTCCCGGGGCTACGGGGTGCCGCGTGTCCGCGATACCTAGCCACCGGAAGAGCGGCGCGTTGGGCGGGTATCAGTCGCTTATTACAGCTATATCGGGCTTAACCGTCCGGTTCTACTGGGACTACATCTCTTCCGCTAAGACACCCTCGCCGCAGCGATTGGCGGGTGTCCGCAGGTGCGGTCCGTTCTTCCGAATTGCTCGCCGGTGATGGCCGGGTCGTTGCAAACACTAATAGTTTATGTGGCTTTTGTGTCTGTATGCAACCCCGCGGGGTGTGGGTTTGAACAGCACTTTTCAGATGCGCCGATGCCGAGGGCGTAAAACAGAATGGTTCTTCGTTCGGCGATATCTAGAGCGAGTAGGGGGGTTAAGGGGTCTTGCCCCACCCCGCACTCGGGGGTGTTTAAGGATGTATGTTTTTACATTCCCCCAGTGTTGCTTTAAGTGGGTTTCAATTTTTTCGAGGGAACCCATGGGATTGCAGTCAGTGTAACCACAAGATATGGGGTGAACACCGATGTAATTCCACTAGATATTCACCTCTGCAAGTTTTCATCCCCTCAGTATTCCGTGTGGGAACCGGTTTTTCTGAATGATTCAGCAATGCATAGCGGGTGAATAGAGTGCATAATTGGGGATTGTCGAGCGGGTTTCCCCTTATTGAATCGGGTATTTCTTCTGGACTATTGAAGACTTCCTTACGGTCAGAAGATTAAACTAAACACCCTCCTCTCCCCCGCCTTTTGGAAATACTGGGGCGCAGCTCTTTTATTTTTCAAGTCATAAATATGACCGAAATCACTTAGCTCGACATGCGCGCAACCCCCTCGCCAAGTAGTCGCCTCCATCACATAACTCCTCACCAGCAGGGGGCAGCCGTAATACTTTACAGTGATTGATATCTTGAATGCCCCATAGGCTCTCAGGGATTACTAAGGTGCTTTTTCGTGCATTTTGAGCTCAAAATAGTCTAAAATGAATCGTGTAACACATCAATGATGATTCGATAACATCTACCCTCTCACCGGGGCGCGACCACAGCAGTCTCAAAGATGAGTTCACCAGTACCCCTCGCCCACGGCGTGAGGTACACCCGAGGTCACTTCCGGACAGGGTCTGAAACCGCGGCATTTGCCCGAAGTTTTCACCCTTTCACGACCTCACCCAACACGCCATACAACCACGCGCCCGCCGCCGGGTGCCCCGAGCCTGCCTCGGAAAAAATCAAGGAGTTCACCGATGCTCTCACCCTCTTCGAGCACCCGTTCCGCCGCTTCCCGCCTTATGAGCCGCCGCGCCCTACTGCTCGGTGGCGCGGTTTCCCTCATGGCCGGTTGCGCCTCCGATATTCGCCCGCTGAGCGAAGAAGCAAAAGCTAAGGTAGGCTCCCCCACCCCGTCCGCGAGCGCGACCGCTTCTGCGTCTAGTTCACCCTCTGCTACCGCTACGTCCTCTGCGAGCGCTTCGGCAAGCGCTAAGAGCAGCTCGTCCAGCGCGGCACGCGTACCCGTATCTAAGGATGCGCTCGTTGAGGGTTGGGAAAAGTACCCCGGTCCCCTAAAGCTGACCGGCGAATACATGGGCGAGTACCAGCCCGCAACGGATTCTTCCCCGGCGAAGAACGTACCTAAGCCCCTCAAGACCGTTCCGCACCGTGAAGAACCGACCTTCCAGGGCGCCTACGAGACGTTGCGTGCCTACTACAGTGCTCAGATTACCGCGCTCAAGGATGGTCGCTATGCGGATCAGGCGATTGAGCTGACCTACCCGGCAGACAAGAGCGCCATTGATGAGGTCAAGGCGGTCAAGGAACTGTATGAGCAGAACGGCTGGTACATGGAGTTCACGTGCAGCATTTCCATGCGGAATACGGAGCCTCGAACCGCCCTGAAGAACGGTGACGGCTACGTAGAAATCATGATGGACGCCAAGTATTCTGCCACCGCCATCCATCAGCCGGACGGCACCGAACGCAAGATACCGGCGATTACTCAGGTAGCCATTCCGCACGTGATGCTCTACACCGAAGGTAAGTGGTGGCGAATCGGCAACGATTATCTGAACGAGCGTCTGAATGGCGGCAAGGGCTCTTCCGCCTCTTCTGGTTCCGGAGGTTCCAGTTCTGCCGGTTCTAGCGGTTCTTCGGGCCGAGGCTCCACTAAGGTCTAAATCCACACTAGTTCCGGCAAGGTCTAATTCCGCAGGGGTCTAATACCCTAGCCGAGAGCAGCCCGTCTCATCAATTCCATATGCACTAGCCCAAAGTCGAGGAGGCGCACCCCCCTGCACCTCACCGACTTTGGGTTATTGCGTCTTAAAGACAATGTCCAGGGTTTTTTGACGAAGTTTTAAAACCAGTCTTCTATAGT
>CAUUAD010000081.1:0-7218 GCA_963542785.1 Rothia mucilaginosa | reverse complement strand
GTGGCTACCCGGCTTTGCTGTATCCTTGATAAGGACTAGGCGGCAGGAGCCCGCCCAAATCACCCATAACAATCCCTAGGTAAGCCACTGGAGGAACCATGACTGAAGCGAATCCCCGCCCGATGCACCGTGACGAGACCGGCCGCCGCCGCGTTTTGCTCAAGCTTTCCGGTGAGGTTTTTGGTGGCGGTGAAGTTGGCATTTCGACCGAGGTCGTGCGCAGCATCGCTAAGCAGATTGCCGCAACCGTTGGCGAAGTTGAGACCTCCATCGTGATTGGTGGCGGCAACTTCTTCCGTGGCGCTGAGCTTTCTCAGGCGGGTATGGACCGCTCCCGTGCAGACTACATGGGTATGCTCGGCACCGTGATGAACTCCCTGGCTCTGCAGGACTTCCTGGAGCAGGAGGGCATTGACACCCGCGTTCAGTCGGCTATCACCATGCCGCAGGTTGCTGAGACTTACATTCCTCGCCGCGCAATCCGCCACATGCAGAAGGACCGCGTCGTGATCTTCGGTGCTGGTGCGGGTCTGCCTTACTTCTCCACCGACACTGTGGCTGCGCAGCGTGCCCTGGAAATCCACGCGGACGAGGTGCTGGTCGCTAAGAACGGCGTGGACGGCATCTACACTGCTGACCCGAACAAGGACCCCAACGCTGAGCGCCTGTACAACCTCACCTACGATGAGGCTATGCAGCGTAACATCCGCGTGCTGGACCAGACCGCATTCTCCCTGTGCCGCGACAACAACGTGACCATGCGCGTGTTCGGCATGCAGGGCGAGGGCAACGTGACCCGCGCAATTCTGGGCGAGAAGATGGGTACCCTCGTTACTCGCTAACACCTAAATTTTTAGGTTGGGGCATGCCTGATGCCCCCTCTGATTGTGACCGTGCTCGATAGCGCGGACTTATTCTGGACGGTACCGCGCGGGTGAGCGCTAAAACTCGCTTATGCCCGCCGGTACCGTCTAGACTTATATCAAATACGACGTTCTGCCTCTTTCCCACCGACTTCGCGTTATTCCTAAGGTTTTTGCCTCGGATGCGCCGTGGATCGGTGGGGAATCATGAGGGCTGAGCGTGCGCCCACCGACAATTCTGATACCCCAGAATTCCGACAAAGGAGATCCTTTCGTGATCGAAGAAATCCTTGCCGAAGCCGGCGAGAAGATGGAAAAGACCATCGAAGCAACCAAGACTGAGTTCGCTAAGGTTCGTACCGGTCGTGTGAACCCCGCAATCTTCAGCGGCCTGACCGCAGAGTACTACGGTGCACCGACCCCGCTGCAGCAGCTGGTGTCCTTCAACGTTGAGGACGCACGTACCGTCAAGATCGTTCCCTTCGACGTGACCGCACTGGCAGCTATCGAGAAGGCTCTGCGTGACTCCGACCTGGGTGTTAACCCCAGCAACGACGGTGCAGCTATCCGCGTTGTCATGCCCGAAATGACCGCTGAGCGCCGTAAGGAATACACCAAGCTCGTCAATCACAAGGCTGAAGAGTCCCGTGTCTCTATCCGTAACGTCCGCCGCCACGCTAAGACCGCTATCGACAAGCTCGTCAAGGACAGCGAAATCGGTGAAGACGAAGGCGCACGCGCTGAGAAGGAACTGGACGCACAGACCAAGAAGCACATCGACCAGGTCGACGCACTGTACAAGCACAAGGAAGCTGAACTGCTCGAGGTCTAAACCCTAATGAGTGCACGCAAAGAAGCGAAAGAAGAGAGAGGCGCGCCGCCTGCTCCACAGCCGAGCCCGCAGACCGCTGCAACACCGGTGAAGTCGCGCAGCGCCAAAGCTGGCCGTAACCTGCCCGCCGCCATTGGTGTGGGCGTCGGTTTCGGCGTGCTATTGGTGCTGGGCCTGATTTACCAGCCGATTTTTGTGGCGCTTGCAGCTGCCGCGGCTGGCCTGGGCGCCTGGGAAATTGGGCATGTGCTCAATACTCGCCGCGGCTACGGCATCCCGGAATACCTGCTGGGTGGTCTGTCTGCCGCGATTGTGGTGGTGTCATATCTGTTCGGTTTTACCGGGCTGGGCATCGCCCTGGCGGTGAGCCTGCTGGCGCTGTTGCTTTCTTCTGCTCTCGTGCGTGCTGACCGTCAGGTCTCACTGGGTAAGTCTTTGAGCGGTAGCACCCTGGCTCTGCTGTGGGTGCCGCTGATGCTGGGCATCGCCATGGTCTACTTCCAGACCGACCACGGCGAGCGCGGCATCCTCATGATTCTGCTGATGGCCATCTGCAATGACACGTTCGGCTTTATTGCCGGCGTGAATTGGGGTAAGCACCCGATGGCGCCGAAGATCTCCCCGAAGAAAAGCTGGGAGGGCCTGGCTGGCTCCTTCGTCGGCTCGGCGGTGGTTGGCGCTATCGCCTTGGCGGTCATGGGTTCGCCCTGGTATTGGGCTATTCCGCTGGCTGCGGTCATGGTGGTCGCTTCGACTGCCGGTGACCTGGTGGAGTCCGTGTTCAAGCGCCGTATGGGTGTGAAGGACATGTCGAATATCCTGCCCGGTCACGGCGGCATGATGGATCGCCTGGACTCGATTCTTTTCGCCGCGGCGGCTGGTTGCCTGATTTTCCGGTTTATTATGCCGCTCTAAAGCTTCAAGCTTTATTGCTCGGAGGCGGGGCGTTTCTTCCCACAGGTGGGGGAGGGGCGTCCCGCCTTTGCTGTATCCGGCTTTGCTGTACCCGCTGAATAGGGGCGCAGAAGTCAGGAAAGCAAGGGACTATATCTAAGACACCGCCCGCCAACCTTGCGTCAGGTAGCCTGCGCATTGGTATTCTTAAAGTTCAATCGTCGAGAGGAGCCCACCTTTGGCAAGCACCACCCACGGAGGCGGATTTGCCCGTGCAGCAGAAACCGAACCCGGCTACAAGCGCAGTGAAGTAGACCGCCTGTTCACCCGCCTCGCCGAGGACTACGAGAAGCTTAGCGGAGCCTCCGAACTGCCCGAAGACCTCTACACCTCCCGACGAATCCGCCAGGTCGTCTTCCGCGAAGAACCCGGCGGCTACCAGCTGGATGTGGTCGACCGCGCCCTCGAAAAGATTGAGGAACGCTTCGCCAAGCTCGAACGCAGCCGCTACATTGAGGCGTACGGCCTGGACAACTGGGAACGCTCCCTCGTAGAGACCGGCGAGCTGCTCGCTGGCCGCCTGGAACGCCCCGCTGGTGAGCGTTTCCGCCGCCCCAGCAAGCGCCGCCACATGGGCTACTTCGTCGGCGACGTGGACGCCATCTGCGACCGCGTGTACGCCCAGCTCAACAGCGAGGAGCCGCTAGACCCCTCCGTGGTGCGCCACGCAAAGTTCCGCCCCGCCTCGGGCACCGTCAGCTACGAAGAATCCCAGGTGGATGCTTTCCTGGACCGCTGCATTGAGCTGCTGCAGGATCTGCTCTAAAACGTGAAGTGTTGAATCCCCCGCCCCGTACCAGGATGGGGGATTCTTCTGCGCTGGGGTCTTCTAAGCTGGGGTCTTCTATGCTGGGGTTCATCTATTCTGGGGTTCGTCTACGCTGGGCCTTCTAACATGAGAGGCAGCGCCAGTACCCGGACGTACCCGCGAGCTCATGAGACACTAGAACCATGAAGTTTGGATCCTCAGCACGCGTCGGCGGCAGCCGCGACCGCCTCACCGACGCCCTCACAGAACTCACCCGCGCACCGCAGCGCGTCACTCTCCTCGGCTCGACCGGCTCCATCGGCACCCAAGCCATGGAGGTCATCGACCACCTCGCCGCGCTCAAGGGCACCAGCGCCTCCGCCGCCGACGCACCGCTGAAGGTCGTCGCCCTCTCCGCAGGCTCCCGATCCCTCGAACTGCTCGCACGCCAGGCAGTGCACGTGCGCGCCGAACTGGTCGCCACCAGCGGCACCGCCGAAGACGCGCAGCGCCTCCGCGAACTCATCGAAGCGGCAGCCTCTGAAGCAGGAGCCACCGGCTACACCCCGCAGATCGCCCACGGCGCCGAAGCCTCCGTACAGGCGGCAGCGCACCCGGCAGACACCGTCCTGAACGGCATCACCGGCTCCATCGGCCTGGAACCGACCCTCACCGCCCTCAACAGCGGCTACCGCGTGGCACTCGCCAACAAGGAATCCCTCATCGCAGGCGGCCCGCTCGTACGCGCCGCCGTGGACGCATCGCCCCTGGACACCCCCATGGTGCCCGTCGACTCGGAGCACTCCGCCCTTGCGCAGGCGCTCGCCTCCGGAACCGACGCTGAAATTGACCGCCTCATCCTCACCGCATCGGGCGGCCCGTTCCGCGGCTACAAGCGCGAACAGCTGCACGACGTGACCCCCGCGCATGCGCTCGCACACCCCACCTGGGACATGGGCCTGGTCGTCACCACCAACTCGGCAACCATGGTCAACAAGGCACTCGAAGTGCTCGAGGCGCACCACCTGTTCGGCGTGGACCTGGACCGTATCGACGTGGCGGTTCACCCGCAGTCCGTCGTGCACTCTATGGTGCAGTTCGTGGATGGCTCCACCATCGCGCAGGCGTCGCCGCCGAGCATGGTTCTGCCCATCGCGCTGGGTCTGACCTGGCCGCACCGCATCCCCGGTGCCGTGCCCGCTTGCGACTGGTCGAAGGCGGCATCCTGGACTTTCGAGCCGCTGGACGAGGAAGCATTCCCCGCCGTGCGCATGATCAAGGACGCCGGTAAGGTCGGCGGCACCCACCCGGCAGTGTTCAACGCCGCCAATGAGGAAGCCGTGGCGGCATTCCACGCGGGCGCGATTCGCTTTACCGACATTGTTGATTCGGTTGCGCGCGTGCTGGAGGAGCACACCGGCAGCGCTGAGGCCGTCTCTGACGCTGATTTGACGCTGGAGGCGGTGCTGAACGCAGAGCGTTGGGCTCGCGTGCGCGCGAATGAGCTGCTGGGCATGACCGGCAACTAGGAGACGGCTTTCTTCCTGCTTTTGCGAGAAGTACAGCTGTTGCAGGAGGGACGGTGTTCGTCCTCGTTCCTACAGGGGCACCCGCCCTCGCTTCGCTTCGGGCACCCTGATGTCACTACGGACGACACCGCCCCTCCGCGCCCCCTTGCCTCCCCTCCCGGCGCATAGTAGGCTAGTGTTCAAAATATGTTCTCTCTAGGGCAAACAATGAAGAGCCCTCGAACGAGTGAACAAAGATGCAGCGTATATTTCACGAGGAAGTGCCCCTATGCGTCGACCGAACACCCTACGAACCCTCGCCGGGGCTCTACTCCCGCTGACCTTGATGCTTAGCTCTTGCGCATCCGGGCAGCCCAGTGTCGACTCCTCGGCGTCCGCTAACGCTGAGAAGGCGTATAGCGCCTCCACGAGTCCCGATAGCCAAGCTATCGAAAAAGTAGAGAACCTCGCCTCACTTTCTGACAATGTTGCTCGTGCCTACCAGCGCTCCCTGAGCCAGTGCATGACTGAGCGAGGCTTCCCGAACTACAAGGTTCCTGCAGGAGAAACTGAAATCCCGCTGCTACAAACCGCTGGTTTCGAACCTCTCACCGTCGCGGATGCCCGCACTCGTGGATACAAAGAGCGCTACTCTTTGGTGACTGCTGAACTGGAAGAGCAGAGCCGTACTATGAGCGACGCTGAAATGCAGGCTCTTAACGGCACTGAAGGAAAGGGCGGTTGCCAGCAAGAAGCCACCCGCGCAGTCTTCGGCTCAGAGGAATCCCGCGCGACCATACGAAAGGTCTACATTACTGCGGTTCACTATCTTAACAACGACGCGATTACCAAAGACCTTGGGCCTGCCACCGAGAAGTGGGCACAGTGCATGAAAGAACGCTTCGGAGGCGACTACACCAGTCCGGATATGGCTCGCGAACAGTACCGCCAGAACAACCAAGACACCCACGAACTGGCAATCAACGACGCGACCTGCCGCGAAGCAACCGGGCTAGATGCAGAACAGCGAAAGATGGCTATCGCTTACCTGAGCACCTTTCTCGAAAAGGAACAGGGCCTCATCGAGCAGGTGACCACCGCCAAGAAAACCGCTGAAGAAAACGCCCGAAAGATTCTGAGCTAATCCTGCGGACTAATCAGACCGGGCTATTCAGACCGGACTAATCAGAACAGGCGTACAGAGTAGCTGCAACGGCTACACCTCGTCACAGCGTATTGTGCCCGGCACGTATCCCCGTGCCGGGCACAAACTAACCCCACACGGCACCGCCGCCTATGCCCAAACGGCACAGACAATAGCGTTCCCGTACGCGCACCCAAAGAAGGGACACCATGAGCGCCACCCCCACCCGCCAGAAGAAAACCCTATGGCTCTACGGCATTATCGCCCTGCTCCTCATCATCACCGTCGGTACGCTCATCAGCGCCCAAAACATCAAAACCACCGCCCAAAAAGACGCAGAAGCGGCGCCCCCGGACCCCTCCACCATCACCGCCACGGTCACCCGCGAAAAACTGCGCACCACCGTGCCCCTGACCTGCACCGCGAACTACGCCACCTCAACCCCGCTACGCTACAGCGGCGAAGGACAGTACACCGCAATCACCATCAAACACGGTGACACCGTCGGCAACGGCACCCTCATCGCAGAAGTCAACGGTGAACCGCTCATCACCCTCACCGGCGGTTTCGCGCTCTACCGCGACCTCAAACTCGACGACAGCGGCCCCGACGCCGCACTCCTCAACGAGGCACTAACCGCCATGGGGCGCCAGGGCCCGCAGCCCGCGCGCATCACCGAAGACACCTACGAGGCTCTCAACAACCTCCTCGACAGCATCGGCTATGCGCACGTGAAGACTGACCAGCCCATTCCCTCCCGTTATTTCCTCATCATCAACCGTGCCGGACTCGTCACCGGCAACCCCCGCGCAACCGGCGCCATCGCAGACGGCCCCATAGCCACCATCGCAGAAGGTAGCAAGACCCTTAGCTGCACCGGAACCACCGGCAGGCTCACCCCCGAAGCTCGTAGCGGTCAGAAGGTAATCGTGCCCTCCCTCGGTGATACTGAGTACGTTGCAACCCTCGGATACAAGAACACTTCCGAAGCCGCCGGTGCAGCAGGCAACAGCCAGGCTGGCCGTAGCACCCAGCCCAATGGCGCAGAAGGTGCGGCAGGAAACACCGAAGGGGAGCGCATCCTCACCCTCGACGTAGGGGATAAGGCTGGCAACCTCCGAGGCGCCGTCAACGCGGAACTCACCCTCGAAGAAACCCCCGAAGCGCAC
>CAUUAD010000080.1:0-7259 GCA_963542785.1 Rothia mucilaginosa | reverse complement strand
TTCTGCGCATAGTTCGGCAGCACCGGCGCCACCAAACCAAAACCCACCGCAATCATGAACGACGCTGCAATCAGAACCTTCAAACCGGTCGGCACACGGTTCGGGTCAATCGTGCGCGGGTCAAAAACAGGCGGTGTTTTGGCAGGGTTCCTCATACTCATCCTCGAAAATTGTGCGGTGCCGTGCGGTAGCCGCGGGCCCCACCCGCAACTGCCAATCATGTGTTCGGCTAAAAAACTTCAATAGTGTCCAGTCTACTCCGCCGATAGCCGGGCATGCGCGTAATCTCGACCAGCCAAACCGCCCAAACCGGTAAGCTAGTAGTGTGAATGAAACGATGATGATAATCTGCGCAATTGTGCTGGGTGTACTGGTTATCGCCGGTATACTTTTCGCCGTTCTGCGCCGACCCAAGAAGACCGCGAACCTGCAGTCTTTGCGTCAGGAGGCGGCTAAGGCCTCCGGCGGTTCGGCGGAAGAACCCGAAAGCTCGGCACCTCGCGCTATTGAACTTGATATGCCCGACCCGTCTGCGGGTCGCCTGGTGCGTCTGCGTGCCCGCCTGGCACGCTCCAACAACATGCTCGGCAAGGGCCTGTTGGCTCTGCTTTCTCGTGACCGCATCGACCAGGACGTCTGGGATGAGGTCGAAGAAACCCTGCTGCTTGCCGACCTGGGTTCTGAGCCGACTACCCGCCTGGTGGAGGCACTGCAACAGCGTGTGCGCGTTGAGGGTACGAGCAACCCCGCCGCCGTGAAGAAGATGCTCCGTGAGGAGCTCGTGAAGATTGTTCGCCCCGATATGGACCGCGAGCTGAAGACCGCCGGTAGTGACGGCAACCCCGGCGTGATGCTGGTTGTTGGCGTGAACGGCGTGGGTAAGACTACGACCGTCGGCAAGATTGCCCGTGTGATGGTTGCTGACGGGCAGTCCCTGATTCTGGGTGCTGCGGATACCTTCCGTGCGGCTGCGTCTGAGCAGCTGACCACCTGGGGTGACCGCGTGGGCGTGAAGACTGTGCGTTCTGAGAAGGAAGGCGCCGACCCCGCATCCGTCGCATTTGATGCCGTGAAGGCTGGTAAGGAGCAGGGCGTTGACACCGTGCTCGTGGACACCGCGGGCCGCCTGCAGAACAAGTCCGGTCTGATGGACCAGCTCGGCAAGATCAAGCGCGTGATTGAGAAGGAAGCGCCGGTCACCGAGGTTCTGCTCGTGATTGACGCGACCACCGGCCAGAACGGCATGGTTCAGGCGAAGGTCTTCGGCGATATTGTGGACGTGACCGGTATCGTGCTGACCAAGCTGGACGGCACCGCTAAGGGCGGTATCGTGGTCGCGATTCAGGAGGAGCTCGGCGTTCCCGTCAAGCTCATCGGCCTGGGCGAGGGCCCGGATGACCTGGCACCGTTCGACCCGGAAGCATTCGTGGACGCGCTGCTGGACTAACATCCCTTTTGCGCCGAGAAGCCACATGTGTTTCGAAAAGCCACATTTTTAGTGGCTTCTCGAAACACATGTGGCTTTTCGCGGTTAAATTTGGGGCACTCCAGCAGTACGCAGCACCTGCAGGGCCCGCCTCGGACGGTAGATAGCGTCCTTAGCAGAAACACGGACGACGGCATACCCCGCGTTGAGCAGTCGATCCTGGCGCGTCTTCTCCCGAACCAGGTCCTCTTTGGTGTTGTACTTGACGTTGCCGTCCACCTCCAGGATGACTGGCCTGCCGTGGAGGCTAGTGGTGTGCAATAGAAAGTCCACGCGATAGGCATGACCTGCGTAGATGATGGTTTCTTGCTGCTTGTAGCGGATTCCTCGGTCATCGAGAAGTAAACGCATGCAGGTTTCGGCAATGGATTCTGAGTGCGGGCTGAGTTCATGTCCGACGAGGCGGGCGGTCCTGCACCCGCGGCCTGATGCAGATGAGAGTTCTTTCTTGAGCTCCTCGTAGGTGAGCATATCCGGTTCCTGAGCGAAGCGCTGGATGGCGCTTTCAGCCAGTACGAGCCCGTCGCGAAAGGGCAGGGTTTTCACACAGGTGGTGATAGCTGTTAGCGGCGTGACGGTGGGGATTCCCTCGGGCGTGTACACGATGGGGCTGTCTGCGGTGAGGGTGTCTTGGATGCGCTGGATGTTTTCTCGGCGACCGCCTCCGGCTCCTCGTACTTGAACGTGGCGCGGTGGGCTGAGGGAGGAGATACCCCAGGCGATGGCGGCGCTTTGAGCGGCCAGGATGTTTGCGGGGTATTCGTTGAGGTGCGCGAGGATGCACACGTAGTGCTGGTCGTTGGGGTGTAGGTTGTTCCAGGTTTGGGTGGGGAGAAGGTGCCCTTTTGAGACGCGGGTGAGTTCGCCGCGGTTGAGAGCGTGGCTTAGGGTGATTCGCGTGTGGGTGGCTGAGGTGATGAGTTCGGTGCGGGTGCGTATCATCGTTGATAGTTCTTCTCTAGTAATCATGCTTTAATTGCATCAAATGAGAGTATTTATGTTCAAGTGTTACGTTTAGCTATTACGCTGAAAAGCCACATGTGTTTCGAAAAGCCACCAAAAACGTGGCTTTTCGAAACACATGTGGCTTCTCAGCGAGAGGGGTGTGGATAAGTTGAGTGAATACGGCTCGGCACCTTACCCGCCGGATGCTACTTGTTGAACTGTGAAACAATCAGCTCAGCAAGTGCAGGCTGGCATGCTACCAGGCTCACAACAGCAAGGAAGAAGCTCATGCTTGCCTCCTGAACAGAAGGGCGAATGAGAATGCCGCGGTAGAGTGCATTCAGCGCCTTAACCGAGTACTTGAAGCACTGGAACAAAGCCGCAGCCAGGAAGACCACAGTAAGCAGGTTGAGCATGATTAGGGTGAAGCCTGCAGCGCCGTATGACGCAGTAACTGCCTCGATGAAACGCACAACCATGCCACCCTGAGGGTGAGACTCGAAGTGTCCGCTGACGGTGGTGTAGATGGTTGCCATGTTGTACTTACCCGCCCCGAGGAGAGCGAGCCAGGTGCCGCCAACAATCGCAAGCAGGGATGCAGGGTAGAGCACATTCAGGATGGAATGTGCGGAGGAGCTAGTGCTCTTGGCACTAAGCAACTTTACCTGCCAACCGATGAGTGCGAGACAGGTAACCCAGCAGGCTGCGAGGGTCCAGCTGATAGTGGGCCAGCTGATGAGGAACGCGCCCGCGATAAGGAGGCCGCCAATAGCAGCAAGTGCGATGCTACCGAAGGCATCGTCATCACTTGCCTGCGCATCCTTGGAGGATGCGTGGTTGTGCGTGTGCTGGCTGTTGTCGATGGTGGTGCGGTTGCCGTCGCCGCTGATGGCTGCGGAGCCGTTGCCTACCTGCTGGTGGGTGTTGTGCACGCGGTTGCCATTGCCGTTGATGGTGCCGACGCTGAGCTTCTGCGTGATACCCCCGGTGTTGGTGCCCGCCTCAGCCTTCTTGGCCTCGGCGCGGGCTGCCCGGGTCTTGAACAAGGCGGTTGCCAACCCTGCGATTGCGGTGAGCAGGGGAATGAAGACCAGAGCGGCCTTATCGATGAACTGAGCGTCCATGAGTTTTTCTCCTTACGAGAAGAATCTGTCCCATCCCGTGTGGGCCTGCACATGGGACAGATGAATTTGTGGTCGTGCGGTGACCCTGCGTCTCAAATGTATGTTGGAGATTTAGGGCAGCTGAGATTTTTTGGTTTACCCCGGGGTAAGCGAAAATTTGTCGGGCTGGGTGCGGGGTTGGGGGAATATATTCTTTGAATTCCTGCGAGCGGGCGCTTCTTAGCATCTTCCAGAAGCCACATGTGTTTCGAAAAGCCACCAAACATGTTGCTTTTCGAAACACATGTGGCTTCTCGCGGTTAATACAAGGGTAATGACGACGGGCAGCACACGATGCGGAGCTCTGGGATATTCTGAAATTAGAAGACCCGCAGGTCCCTCAACGGCCCGGAGCATCGCACACCATACAACCCAATCCCCCCCCGAACCTCAGCGAAGGAGCTACCATGGCAGCCACCCTCCCCGGAACCCTCCCCGACCCCAACTACCGGCCTACCTACCGTTCCAACGGCGCGTGCGACGACCTCGGCAAGCTCGTTGCACCGTACAGCCTTTCGCGCGCCCAGCTCGCTGAGGCTACCGGCATTGCCGACGAGGATACCGTGAACAGCTGGGTTGAGCAGTGCTGCCCCGACCTCGTGGCGGATGCGCCCGCACCCCTCGAGCCCGTGTTGCGCTACCTGGATGAGACCTACCTGCCCGATTCCGCAAACTGGCCCGGCGAGAACCCCTACGACGAGTTCGTCCTCGAGAACATTGCCGCGCGCATGCTCGCTCGCGTTGTTGCTAACACTTTCGCTGCTGACCGTTCCGGCGACTACCGCGAACTGCTCGCGCTCATTGCGACCCTCGTGCTCATTGCTCGCTACTGGGATGGCACCGATGAGGCTTTCCTGACCCTGCTCAACGCCGAGCCCACCGCGGAGGCAAGCGAATACCTGCAGGAGGCTATCGCGAACGCCCCCGAGTCCCTGCACCCGCTCCTGACCGAACTTCTGCTGCCCGCCCTGCGTGAGGCGCGCGGCACCTTCACCGCCGCCGAGGCGCAGCTGCTGACCGGCTACGCGCTCGCCGCCGGATACTACGCGGGTGAGCACCCCTACGAGACTCTGAACGGCATCCACGTTGCGTTCGATGCAGATGACCTTACCCTGCCCGATGCTGAGCTGATGAGCCGTGTTGAGGACGTTCTCAAGGCTAACTTTTCCGCTGCTCGCGCGGAAGCTGGCGCTACTGACAAGAACCAGGAGCCGCACCAGTTCACCCTGCCCGGCAACCAGGGCGGCTATGAGACCGCAGCGCACCTGATTGCAGCCCTGCCCCAGGCACACGACGTTATCGCTTTCAGCACCCAGCCCGGTGAGGGAACTAGCGCGCTCGCCGACGACCGCCGCGCCGCTTTCACCCTGTACCTGTGCTACCTGATGCTCGGTGATGACGAGTCCGCGGAGGAGCGCGCCGCGGAGCTCTACTGCGCCAACCGCGAGAAGTAGGTTTTCGCACCCGGTAGATACTCTGACCCGGTAAGTACTCTGCCTGCAGATACTCTGCTCATAGACACCCTGCCTGCAGATGCTAAGAAGCCACATGTGTTCAGAACACATGTGGCTTCTCGCGGTTAATGGTGGTTGTTAGTGTGGCGTGATGGTTAGCCGCCTACACTGCTTGCCTACACAGCTACGGGCTGTTCCGCGCGAATCGCGCTGTAGGTCGCGTCGCTGACGGTCACGCCGTACTGGTTGGAGGCGAGCCGCAGAATCTCCTCGACGGTGTAGATGCGGAATACGCCGCCTCCGGTTGCCTGCGCGTATTCACGCAACAGCTGACGGTTCGCGAGCTGGTGTACAGGTTCGTCACCCGATGCGGCGCGTACCTGCTGACCGTTGCGTAGCCAGGTATCGCGCACACCGCCGGTGACGAAGACGCAGTCGGTGCCTTTCACGCGGGTGGTTGCTTCGGTAACGCACTGGTTCCAGAGCGCGAAGTCGGCGTCAAAGCTGGTGTTAGCGAGTAGCGGGTGGCCCTGTGCGAGGGCTTCGCGGCACTGCTGTTCATGGCGTTCGGGGCTGGGCGCGGCACCCACGTGTCCGGTGAAGATGCGGTTCAGTCGCGGCAGAATCGTGTCATCTTCGCGGCGTGCCATGTTGATGGATCCGGTGTCGGTGGTGGGTTCAAGGATCCTCATGATCTGCGCGATGGAATGGTCCAGCTGGTGCGTGACTGAACGCAGTGCGCTCCAGGGGGAGTTGCGTTCTTCGGGCAGGGTTTCTTTGAAGGATGCGAGCGCTGAGCGGACGCGTTCTGCGGCGGCGGGTACGGGGGAGGCGCCGTCGAGTGCTGCCCAGAATTCTTTGAGCGCCTGGTGAGGGAGAAAGGCGTGTCCGCGGAGCTGGGAGTAGGCGCGGAGGATTTCGTCGCTAATGTGGGTTGGGTAGTTGTAGAGGCTTGCAAGCGCGGTGGAGTCGAAGGCGACGAGAATTCCGGGGTGAATGGAAGTCAGCGGGGCGCGGTCGAGTTCCTTGTACTCGACGAAGTCTGAGTACAAGGTGCGTGCTTGACGGGTGATTGGCATGAATCCCCTCCGGGTATCGAGTATGGTCGGTCAAATGCGAGTGCCGGAGAAGTCGAGGAGAATAATCCATTCCAGTGTATCGGCCTTCTTTGGCAGGTGATGGAGTTTCGGTATAAATATTTTGTTTATTACGTTTGTATCTAACCCGATGATGCGTTAGTGCATGTCAGAGTCATTTTCGGGTCTATGTTTTAGGTGTGAATTTCGCCGCGTGACATCTATAGTGTGCGGTTTTGTTTTCGCGGTTATGAGCAGTATAGAGCAAAAACATGCATTAAGGTGCAAAATCTGCGTGGCGGCTCCAAAATGGCAAAGAAAACTTCTCCGACCTGCACATAGGATGCATATAACACGCGGGGGACAAGGCGAGAAAGTAGATGAACATTTATTCCCTCCTGTAAACTTTAAATTGACTGAAATTTGATAAAGGAGAAGAGTTATGTCAGAGCTGACCACTCAGAACCAGGCGGAGGAGCAGGGCCCGGCCCGCACCGTCGTCGTGGCAGAAGACGAGGCACTGATTCGCCTCGACATCGTCGAAATTCTGAAGGACCAGGGTTTTGATGTCGTTGCAGAAACCGATAACGGTAAGACCGCCGTTGAGCTCGCACAGAAGCACCGCCCCGACCTCGTCCTCATGGATGTGAAGATGCCGATCATGGACGGCATCACCGCAGCTGAAGAAATCGCAAAGGAGCAGATCGCTCCCGTCGTTCTGCTGACCGCATTCAGCCAGAAGGAACTTGTCGACCGTGCCGTTGAGGCAGGCGCTATGGCGTACGTCGTCAAGCCCTTCTCCCCCAACGACCTGATTCCGGCCATCGAGGTGGCAATCAGCCGCTACGAGCAGATTCGCGCACTCGAGAAGGAAGTGGGCACCATCCGCGACCAGTTCGAGACCCGCAAGCTCGTTGACCGCGCAAAGTCGCTGCTCATCACCAAGATGAACCTGACCGAACCGGAAGCATTCCGCTGGATTCAGAAGACCTCCATGGACCGCCGACTGTCCATGCGCGAAGTGTCTGACACCATCATCAAGCAGCTCTCCTAAGCACAAGACGTGCAAAGTACGTGACAGTACAGGTACGAACGCACGCTACGGCGAAGACTAGGATTCGCTCGTATGCGCCTT
>CAUUAD010000079.1:0-7393 GCA_963542785.1 Rothia mucilaginosa | reverse complement strand
CTGCGGTGGCTCGTCCGTTCAACCGTGCTCGTGTTCTGCTGTTTGGTGCGTTGCTGGCGGTGTTCTTCGCGGCGCTGTTCGTGCCGGTTCTGGTGGAGTACCACCAGTTCGTTGCTGTGCTTCCGCACCTGTTGTGGACGGCTCTGGGTGCCGGTGCGCTGGGTGCCGTGCTGATTGAGGTGAATGCGCATCGTAACCGCCGCTGGCAGAAGCGTCATTACCCTGAGCTGGAGGTTGCTCCGCTGAATTTCTTCCCGGCTAAGTAGTGAGTCGAAAGGTAGCTGCTTCGGTAGCGTATGGGCCCCGTATCTTGTGGATGCGGGGCCCTTTCGCGTCTTTGAAAGCGCCCCGTCCGGTGCGTGTCAGTGCGTGTCAGTGCGTGTCGGGGCGTACCGGAGCCTGCCGAGGCCTTGCCGGGTGGCTCTTGCAAGCAGTGCCGGGAGCGTGTCTCAGCTATCGCTTGAGTGAAACTTTTAACAGCTTCTGATAGCCCTCTGCTTCTACCTTGCTCTTAACCTGGGAAAACCCTTAGAGTTACAGGGAACTATTTTGAGAAGGGAAACCTTCTTCAGGGTTGTTACTGGTTTGGCAGGCAAGACCTGAGTTACTCAACACCGTATGGGACGGCAGTATGTACCTGCCGAGAATCCCCTCTATTTGCTGTACCGAAGCTCCATAGTGGGCACGAGTGTAGTGCTTCTGGTGGTCGAGAGACTCGGGTCTTTTGTGTTTTCTGGGGAGTTTATCTCTGGGTGCTTCTCTGGCGAGCGCAGCCTCCTGTAGCAACGTTTAGTAGACATTGACCGCATATCTAAGGAAGTATCGTGAATAACCGCGAACTTGGCGAGAAGATTCTTGACGGCCTGGGTGGCCCCGAGAACATCGCGCACATTACTCACTGTGCAACCCGCCTTCGTGTTACTCCTGTGTCCAACGATGCAGTGCAGAACAAGAAGATTGAGGGTCTGCCCGGCGTTCTCTCTGTGATTGAGCAGTCCGGCCAGACTCAGGTTGTTCTGGGCGAGCGCGTTGAGGCTGTGTACAACGAGATTAACGCTCTGCCTTCTATGTCCGGCCACGCTGAGGGTGAAACCAAGGTTGAGGCTGAGGGCAAGAAGACTAACTGGATCAACAACGTCTTCGATGTTCTGTCTGACTCCTTCCGTCCTCTGCTGTGGGCACTTCTGGGTACCTCGATGATTCTGACCCTGATTGTGTTCATGCAGCAGCTGGGCTTCTTCGGTCAGTACACTGACTTGACCGGTCAGAGCGTGAACATCGACATCGTTAACGGTGCTCGCGTGGCTGACCCGGAGCAGGCTAAGGCTCTGAACAATCAGTGGATGCAGCAGTTCGCTTTCTGGTACATCCTGAAGGCTGCTTCGCTGTCGGTCCTGAACTTCATGCCTATCATGCTGGGCGCTACCGCTGCTAAGCGTCTGGGCGCGAACATGTGGGTTGGTGCGGCTATCCCCGCTGCGCTGATGACCGGTACCTTCACCGATCTGACCGCTCTGGCTGACCCCGCTACCAAGATTCTGAACGTTTCGTTCTTCGGTCTGGATCTGCCGCTGTACGCATTCAGCTACACCGGTCAGGTCTTCCCCCCGCTGCTGGCTGTTGCTCTGCTGGCTCCCCTGGAGCGCTTCCTGAAGAAGGTTATTCCTTCCATGCTTCAGATGGTGTTCGTGCCGATGATTTCGGTCATCATTCTGGTTCCGCTGACCGCTTTCCTGGTGGGCCCCATCGGTATCGGTGTGGCTATGAGCATCTCTGATTTCCTGAAGATGGTTAACGACCAGGCTCCGGCTCTGGTTGGTGCTCTGATTGCTGGTCTGTACCTGTTCATGGTTCCGCTGGGTCTGCACTGGCCGCTGAACGCTGTCATGATTAACAACCTGCAGACCATGGGTACTGACTTCATTCAGTCCCCCATGGGTGCTTACAACTTCGCTGTGTTCGGTCTGGTCACCGGTGTGGCTATCAAGGCTAAGCACGACCGCGAGCTGCGTCAGACTGCTGTTGGTGCGTCGATGTCCGGTCTGCTCGGTGGTATTTCTGAGCCGTCCCTGTACGGTGTTGTGCTCCGCTACAAGCGCGTGATTCCGATTATTCTGGTTCCCGCTGTTATTGGTGGCGCTACCATTTCCTTCCTGGGTGTTAAGTCTTACGCATTCGCGTTCACCTCGCTGCTGTCGATTCCGGCTATGCAGCCTTCTCACCTGTACGTGATTGGTCTGGCTCTTGCGTTCTTCGGCGCTATGACCGGTGTTCTGATTTTCGGTTACGAGTCGAAGGCTGATGCTGTGAAGCACGCTGCTGAGCGCGCCGCTGAGGCTGCTGAGGAGTCCGCTCCTGCAGCTGCTGAGAAGAAGGCTGCTCCGGCTGCTGCCGCTACTGCAACCGCCGCTGAGGCTGCTGCACCCGCTGCTTCCGCTGCCTCCGCTGGCGAGGTTATTGAGCTGCACTCCCCGATTGAGGGTACTGCTGTGTCTCTGTCTGATGTTCCGGACCCGATCTTCGCTGCAGGCAAGCTGGGTGAGGGTGTGGCTATTGAGCCGACCGGTACCACTGTTGTTGCTCCCGCTGCCGGTAAGGTTGCGGCAACCTACCCCTCGGGCCACGCTGTGGGTCTGAAGCTGGAGAACGGCATTGAGCTGCTGATTCACGTTGGTCTGGATACCGTGAACCTGGACGGTAAGGGCTTCAGCGTGAAGGTTGCTAAGGGCGATGTTGTTGCTGCTGGCGACGCCCTGATTGAGTTCGATCCTGAGGTCATCAAGGAGGCGGGTTACCCGCTGATTACCCCGGTTATCGTGACCAACACCCGCAAGTTCGCTGAGGTTAAGGGTCTGCCGGGCGTTGCTCACCAGAACCTGAGCACTGTCCTGAAGGTGACCACTAAGTAGTTCGCTTTATAGGCTCTAAGGGGCCCCACCATTGTGGTGGGGCCCCTTTCCTTTATACCCTGCTTCCTGATGTGCTGATTCTTTGGGCAGGGTTTGCTGGGGTTTAGGCACTAGCCGGGGGGGGTATTTCTGCTAATGTAAGAATAAGCTCAACAAGGAAGTTCTCAAGTGATATGGAGTACGATGATGTCTTCTGATACTAGGATATGGGATACCGGAGTGTGGGAAAAGCAGCAAAAAGAGCTACGCGCTCTTTCTCCTGTTCGGCGGCTGATGCGCCAGCTCAATCTTGAGGCGCTCATCTATGAGTCCGCACCGTTCCCGGTTCTACTGCGTAAGCTCTCCGCGTTGATTCCAGCGTGCCTTCTGTGGTGGGTTATCTATGAGCCGCACCGGCTTGCTTCCTCCACCAGCCTCCCCGAAGGCGCCCACGCCATTACTCTGCTCCCCGGAGCCTGGGGCGACCCCGCTACGGGGGCTTATGGAGGTCTTCCTGAGCTGCCGGGGGTCCTCTTGCGCTGGGTACTGTGCATCGCGGCAATGGTGGCTGTCGTTCATCTCTGCGGCGTCAAGGCGAAGGGCCAGAGCTTCACCATTCCTCACGATGCGCGTTCACGGTTGATTGCGCTGATGCAGGCTCTGGGCATTTTCGGTGCTTTTGCGCTGGTCGTCTGGATTGAGTACATGATGACTCCGCTGACCCTCATGTTTGAAACCGTGTACGCGGGCCCCACCGCCGTCTACAGCGGCGACGGCATGATTCCCCTGCACCTGTTCCTGTCCTCGTCGTTGAGCGCTATTTTCTTGGGCTATTTCTGCGTGAACATTCTTGCCTCGCTGAACATCCCCGGGTACCTGGGCATCCCCGCCATTATCTACGTGGGGGCGCTTCCCTGGGCTCAGGCGGAGCGGCACCAGTTCACGTTGGCGTTGGCGTGGGTCATTGCGGTGACGCTGGTGAGTTGGCTCGTGCGCGGCATGTGGGGCACTGTGCTGGCCTGTGCGGGTTATTCTCTCTGGATTGTGCTGGTGGCGACCAGCGGTGATCCTTTTGATCTGTCCGCCAATATGAGCCGTGTGCTCGTTATCCTGGGCTTCCCTTTGGCTTTCATTGTCGCTGGAGGCGGTATTTACCGCATCTTCTACCTGCGGCAGAACCCAAACCTGTTGAGGTACCTGCAGGAGCGTGCCCTGTATCTGGGTGAGTGGTAGGGGTGCGTGGTAGCAGGGGCGAGTGGTAGCAACCGGTCACGGCGGTGCTCCCCTCCCCCAGTTTTTGTAATTACATATCCCTTAGAGGACGCAGAAACTTAGCGGGCACAGAACCTTAGAGGACACAGAAAATCCCGGGCACTCTCTGTGAGAGCACCCGGGATTTTGTTGTCCTATAGGACGGCTAGAGTGTTACCGAAAACGGTATTACTGCTGCCAGCCAACGTTAACCCAGTAGTCAGCGCTGGTGTAGCTCTGCTTGAACAGGGACGGACCGTAGTTTGCGACCTTCGCCTTGACTGCGGCGTACATCGGGCCGTTTGCGTAGGGCAGGTACACTGCAACCTTCTCGTAGTAGAGCTTCTCCGCCTCGTTAGCGAGCTTGATACGCTCGTCTTCGTTCTCGGTATTCTGCAGCTGCTCGATGAGCTTATCGACTTCGGGGTCGCCGACCTCGAACACCTCGGTGGTGAAGAAGTAAGGTGCCGAGGAAGCCATGTCGGGCAGAATGCCCCAGCCGGTGAAGATTGCTTCGTAGCTCTTCTGACCAAGCACGGAGTTGGAGTTGGACTGCGGCTGGTTGTCAGCGCTCAGGCGGATACCTGCAGACTTCAGCTGCTGCTCCAGGATCTGGTAAACAGCCTGGTAGACCGCTTCGGAGCCGAAGGAGGTCATGGCGAAGCCAGCAACCTTGCCGTCCTTGGCGTAGTAGTCGCCGGACTTGGAGTAGCCTGCAGCCTCCAGAATCTTGCCTGCAGCTGCTGCACCGGTGTCACCAGCGTAGTTGTTCTGGTAGCCCTTCTGGAACGGCATCGCGATGATGGAGCCGGGCAGCGGCTCGGTCCAGCCGAGCTGCGAGAAGTATGCCTTAGCGATCTGCTCGCGATCCACGGCCGCGAGGATTGCGCGGCGCAGTGCCAGGTCCTCAATGCGCTTGGGGTTCAGCTGAATAATGTTGACATTGGTGTTCTGGCTCTGGCGAATCTCGGTGCCTGCCTGGCCCTTCACAGCGTTGTAGCTGGTTGCGCCAACGAAGGTAAACGCGTCCAGCTCGCCGTTCTTGAAGCTTGCACGGATTGCTTCGGAGTCCATCTGACGCCAGATGATGCGGTCCAGGACCGGCTTCTCGCCCCACCACTTGTCGTTCTTAACCAGGGTGAGAACCTTCTGGGAGGAGTTCCACTCGCCGACCTTGAAGGGGCCTGCCCAGTACTGATCGAGGGGCTTGTCAACGAAGCCTTCGTTGAAGAGGTTGACGTCTTCCAGTGCGGGGTGGATTGCGAAGGCGCACAGACCCTCGGAGGGGTAGTACGGAGTCTTCATGGTGACCTTGACGTGGTAGTTGTCGCCGTCAACAGCCTCGATGCTTTCAACCTGCTGCCACATGGTGCTATCGGTGATGTGGTAGGGGTTGTCGGTGGCTGCGCGGTAGACCGTCCACATGGCGCGAACAGCGTTCACGTCCATGGGGGTGCCGTCGTTGAAGGCTGCCTTGGGGTTGATCTTGAAGGTCGCGGTCTGCACGCCATCAATAGTTTCGGTCTTGTGCTCGGTGCAGAACTCGGAGTTGAGGGTACCTTCACCGTCGGGGCTCATGGTGTAGAAGCCCATGACGGCAGGGATGTTGCAGGGTGCCAGTGCGTCCAGGTTGCTGGAGGTGTAGCCGCTCTGGGTCTGCAGGTTGAAGTTCGGGCCCAGGGCGGTAGCCGCGAGGGTCAGGGTGCCGCCCTGCTTGAGGGAGGAACGGTCCTGCTTGTTGACCTGAAGGTTCTTCAGAATATCTTCAGCATTGTTAGCGGCGCTACCGCCAACCTTTTCCTTCGAGCTGCCGCAGGCAGCCAGCAGACCAACGGTGCCGAGGGCAACGGTGCCGGTCAGGAGGGTACGGCGAGAGACAGACATGCTCTTCATGGAATTTCTCCTAGAGTATTCGCAGTGTTGTGGAGGCAGTACGCGAACGGTGCGTAGTCAGCGCTCCAACCCGGCGGGAGGACAGTCTCTGCCGGGGTGGGCAGAATGCCCACATTTGTTTTTAAGTATATCCTCGCTGCTCTCTAGGGCAGGGAAAAGCGGCGTGCTACAGAAGGTTTTAATCCTTTTGTAACACGCCGCTTTAGCGCTTTTGCCCTGATGGGGCGTGTGAGCTGTGCTCAGCGCTTAGTTTTTACTTTTCCCAACCGACGTTAATCCATACGTTCGGGTTGTAGTAGGGCAGACCGAAGAGCATGGGGCCGTAGTTCGCCAGAGTCTTACGGCATGCCTTGAAGTTGGGGCCGTTGTGGGTCGGGACGTAGATTGCGACCTCGTCCAGGTGGCGCTTCTCCAGCTCGTTCATGATCTTGAGCTGTTCCTTCGGGTCCTCGGTGGACATCATGGTTGCTGCCAGCGAATCCAGGTCCTTACCGTGACCGTTGTTGGTCTCGGAGATGTAGAAGTAGTTCGCTGCATCCACCGGGGAGGTGGTGATGCCGTAGCCGCCGCTCTTGATGGTGAAGTTCTTCGCGGAGATGATGCTTGCCATTTCGGATGCACCGTGGTTGTCGATGCTCAGCTCAATGCCGATTTCCTTCATCTGCTGAGTGAGGAACTGTGCGGTGGAGGCGACGACCGGATCGGTACCAAAGGTGGTCACCGAGTAGGAAGCCTTAACGCCGTCCTTCTCGTAGTAGTCGCCGTTCTTGGTGTACCCTGCATCTTCGAGAATCTTGGTGGCTACGTCCTTGCCGAGCTTGGTCGGGTAGTTGTCCTGGTAGCCTTCCTGCATGGGCAGCATGCACATGGAGCCGGGAGGGTTTTCGTTCCAGCCAAGCTTCTCGTAGCGCAGCTTCAGCAGCTGATCACGGTTCAGGGCTGCAACGAACGCGCGGCGTACAGGCAGGGGCATCTTTTCGGGGTTGATTTCGTAGTTGCCCACGGCCAGCGCGCTACCCTTGCGGATGTCGACGTTGGCGACGGTGGAGAGCTCGGTGTAGGAGCTGAGGGTGCTTGCGTCAGCGTAGTCGATTTCGCCGTTCTTGAATGCTGCCTGCTCTGCCTGGGAGCTCATTTCACGCCAGGTGATGCGCTCGAGCAGAGGCTTGGTGCCCCACCACTTGTCGTTGCGAACGACGGTGAGGACCTTACCGGAGGAATCCCATTCGCTAACCTTGAAGGGGCCTGCCCAGTACTTGTCCAGGGGCTTGCCGTTCATGCCGTCGTTGAAGAATGCAACGTCGGTGAATGCCGGGTGCAGGAAGGAGGTGAAGCTACCTTCGATGGGGTACCAGGGCTTG
>CAUUAD010000078.1:0-7521 GCA_963542785.1 Rothia mucilaginosa | reverse complement strand
GTCTGCGGGTTGAGTCTGCGGGTTGAGGCAGCGAGGCGGCGGTGCCGCGCGCTTATGAAACGCTCCCTAACGGGGAATCCGCAGGTGGACCGAAAAGCCGTAGCTTGCCGGTCCACCTGCGGGTTGCCTCACCGTTTAGGAGAGGGTGTCAAAGCCCAGCTGCAGGTCGGCGAGAATATCATCAATGTTCTCAATGCCAACTGCCAGGCGCACAAAGTTCGGGTACACGCCGATCTTCTCCAGCTCCTCAGCGGCAAGCTGGGAGTGGGTGGTGGAGGCGGGGTGAATCACGAGCGAGCGCACGTCACCGATGTTCGCCACGTTGGAGTGCAGCTTCAGAGCGTCTACGAAGTCGCGGGTCTGCTCCAGGGTTGCATCTTTGAGGGTGAAGCCGAGAACCGCGCCGGGGCCCTTGGGCAGGTACTTCTGTGCACGCTCGTACCAGGGGGAGGATTCCACGCCAGCCCAGATAACCTTCTCGACCTGCGGATTTGCTTCGAGCCAGTGGGCAACCTTGGTAGCGTTTTCAATGTGGCGTTCGATGCGCAGGGAGAGAGTTTCCAGACCGATACCGATGTTGAAGGCGTTGGTCGGGGAGATGGCTGCACCGGTGTCGCGCAGCAGGGAGACGCGCGCCTTCAGGATGTAGGAGAGGTTCGCACCGAATGCGGAGTCCTTGCCCAGGTCGCGTGCGTAGACAAGGCCGTGGTAGCCGGGGGCGGGCTGGTTGAACTTGGGGAACTTCTCGGGGTCTGCACCGTAGTCGAAGTTACCGGAGTCAACAATCACGCCGCCGATGGAGGTTCCGTGGCCACCCAGGTACTTGGTTGCGGAGTGGACGACCACGTCCGCGCCATATTCGATGGGGCGCAGCAGGTAGGGGGTGGGTACGGTGTTGTCCACGATCAGGGGTACGCCGTTTTCGTGCGCAATCTTGGCGATGGGCTCGATGTCGAGCACGTCGTTACGGGGGTTGGGCACGG
The DNA here is from genome assembly GCA_963542785.1 of Rothia mucilaginosa. Taxonomy (GTDB): domain Bacteria; phylum Actinomycetota; class Actinomycetes; order Actinomycetales; family Micrococcaceae; genus Rothia; species Rothia mucilaginosa_G. Next base: position 6,538 of record CAUUAD010000078.1, on the reverse strand, counting down.
ACTCGCCGTAGAAGAGCTTGGTGTTGGGGCGAACTGCGGCACGCCATGCGTCCAGGTCGTCCGGGTCCTCAACGAAGGTGGTTTCGATGCCGAGGTCGGCGAGGGTGTACTTGAGCAGGTTGTAGGTGCCGCCGTATATGGAGGGCGAGGCGACCACGTGGTCACCGGCGCCGGCAATGTTCAGGATTGCGTAGGTGATAGCTGCCTGACCGGAGGCCAGCAGCAGCGCGCCAACGCCGCCTTCCAGGGAAGCGATGCGGTTTTCGATTACTTCCTGGGTGGGGTTGTTCATGCGGGTGTAAATGGGTCCCAGCTCGGCGAGAGCGAAACGGTTCGCTGCCTGCTCGGCGCTGTCAAAGACATAAGAGGTGGTCTGGTAGATGGGTAGTGCCCGAGCTCCCGTTGCGGCATCCGGCGCCTGACCTGCGTGAATCTGGCGGGTTTCGAACTTCCAACCGGCGGGGTTGGCGGGAGTCGGGACGGTAGTGTTGTTGCTCATGCGTGGCTCCTAATGGGGATTCTTAGGGGGCCGCATGCCGACGGTACAGGAATCGTCGTCGAATAATCCTGTCACGATTGATGTACCGTTATCGGTCACATCGGTCCCGCGCTTGCGTCACGCTTTTGCGTGCCGCCTGGTCTTCACCCAGGGCACCCCACCGCGGAGGAGGGTTGCCGGCCAGCTAGCTGGGGCTTATCGCTGGCGCTCTTGACCTGTATTCAGGGTGTCATAGGGCGTTGGGTGGGGTCAAGGGTTTTGTGGGTGAACGGCACTTTAAGACATTTCATTGCAAAGATGACGTTTTTTAACGCCCGTAACAAAAAACCGCCTGCAACAAAACGTTAGTGACGATGCATGGGCAATCCGAGGGCGAGGCAATCGAGATGCGGAGGTACCCCCTAGTAACCCCCATCACTTTTACCTGGGGTTTTTCGGTACACTGGGACTACGCATACACTCATGCGGGGCTTCGCGCACGTCGCCTACCCCTCGCCTACCCTTCCGGCGCAGAAGCCGGAAAACCGACCTCAAAGGTTGTCCATCATGTCTCTCGTTCTCGATGCGGCGCAGCTCAGCCGAGTCTTTGGCAAAGGTGAAAACGCTTTTACCGCCGTCGACCGGGTCTCGCTTCGCGTTAGTTCCGGGGAAATTCACGCTCTTCTCGGCCCCAACGGTGCGGGCAAAACGACGACCGTGCAGATGTGCTCGACCCTGCTCACCCCCACCAGCGGCACCCTCACCGTGAACGGTGTGGATGCTATCGCTCACCCGCAGCGGGCGCGCCGTCACGTGGGTCTCGCGTTGGGCGGGGATAGCGGCTTCTACCCGCGCGCCAGTGCCCGCGATAACCTGCTCTTCTTCGCCGACGTTGCGGGGGTTTCCGGGCGGAGCCGGCGGCGCGAGGTGGACCACGCCCTAGCTCGAGTGGAACTCACCGATGCGGCGGCGCGACCCGTCCAGGAGTTTTCTCGCGGCATGAAGCAGCGCCTACACATCGCCAGGGCGCTGCTCGGTTCCCCCTCCCTGCTCCTGCTGGATGAGCCGACCAACGGGCTCGATCCCGATATCGCCCTGACCGTGCGCGCGCTGATTCGTTCCCTCGCGGAGGACGGCGCCGCCGTTCTGCTGACGAGTCACCTACTGGGCGAAATCGAGGACCTGGCGCATACCATCACCGTTTTGGGCGCCGGTTCCGTTGCGGTGAGCGGCAGTCTCGAGGACGTTGCCGCACACGCCGGTATTGCCGCCACGACTGTGGTTCAGGTGGATCCCACCGCCACCGAGGGTCTTGATACACTACGCGGATTCCTCCACGATAAGGCGGCGGTACTTTTTGCCCCGCGTGGTTCCGGCTGGGAACTGACCCTCTACTGGCACGGCGAGCGCGCCACGTTCGAGGCGGGCGAGGCTCACCGCATCCTGGCGGATGGACTTGCCACCGCACGCATTGGGGCGCGAACCGAACCGTACACGCGACCGGCAACTTTGGAAGAGGCATACCTGGCAATGGCGGAGGGGCTCAAACGATGAACGCTCAGACGCAACGCTCGGAAGAGTTCCAGCGGCAGGGTCGACGGTACGACCTACGGCAGGAGTGCGCCCGGCAGCTACGGCTCATGGGCTTTAGCCTGCGCCAGTTCCTGACGGTCCCCTACTTCATTCAGCTGCTCATTAGCACGGTACTCGGCTCGGTCATCCTTCAGGCGCTCGCCGTGCATGCGGCGGCGCAGAGCTCCGCGGGTCGCTCCGTTGACCCGACCCTCGCGTGGACCCGCGCGGGCATTGTGGGCATGTGGTCGGTCTGCATCGTGTCTGCGGGCATCATCAATTTTGAGCGTTTCCGCGGGACCCTCGTGTACCTGTGTTCGGGGTCGATTTCTCCGGTGCGGGTGCTGGCGGCTATCGTTTCGAGCGCCTCCATTGTGGGTTTGGCGGCTCTACCTCTGTCGTGGGCGTTTTGGGCTCTTGTGACGCTCAATCCGCAGGTCACGGACTTTGCCGTCCTCTGGCCGCGTTACGTTCTGGGCGTTCCCCTGCTGTGGCTTGCGTGCCTGTCGGTCACGTTCATGATTGCGGTATTCTTCGTGGCCACGCCGAACGCTATCGCCTACGAGGAGCTATTGCTCGTGCCGGTTTTTATTCTTTCCGGGGTTCTCTTCACGACCATTGAAGCGCCCGCCTGGCTGGATGCCGCGGGCGTGCTCATTCCCCTGCAGGCACCGGTTCACCTGCTACTTGGGCGTACCGCCATCACTACCCCGGCGGATGCACTCTTGCCCGTGGCACAGACTCTGGCTGTGAGCTTCATCTGGGCGTTGTGTGCTTTCCTTTTTGCTCGGAAGGCTCTCGCCTCCGCCCAGCGTCGCGGCACCCTGGGGGCGATGTAGCGTGCGTGTTCTCTCTACTGATTCTCTGCCCGGTGTGGTGCGTCGGGCACTGTCTACCGCCTCTATTGGCTGGTCATCTTCTATTACCTTCGCAACCCTCGGAACGGCCATCACTACCCTGGTTCTCGTACCCGGTCTTAACGTGCTTTTCACGGTGCTTCTGGGTGCTGATCTTGCCGCAAACGATACGGTACGCATCGGCTGCGCGACAGCCCTGATTGCCACCCTCAGCTCCGTGGCAGCCGGTATTGTCGCGCGCGTTGCCACCGACCGGTGGATCGGCGTCTTCGAGTACGTGTGCACGACACGAGCGGTGGATGCGGGCTACTGGCTGGGCGCGGCGGCGGTACCCGCGTTGCTAGCCTCCGTGACGGGGCTGAGCAATGTGGGTATCGTGTGGATACTCTCCCTCACGGCGCCCTCTACCGGGGCGACCTTCGGGCTTCTGCTCGGCGCCATCGCGCTGATGCCGGTTGCGGTGCTGGGCGGGGTCTGCCTCGGCATTTTTGCCGCCGGGCTGGGCCTGTACCTGTCCGATCCGTACACGGGGTCGAATGTCCTGTCGATTATTCTGCCGGTGAGCGCGGGTGTGATTGTTCCGGTGAGCACCTACCCCGCGTGGCTTGCGTGGCTGTGTTCCTGGGTTCCCGGGTCCCGGCTGGTGCAGGTTTTAGATGCCTCTAGCGGTATTGCGAACGGCACCACCCCGGAGCTCTTCGCGCTCCTGGCAGCAGACACAGCCCTGGCAGTACTCTACGCCGCTATCGGGCTGGGGCTAACCTTCCTTGCCGCCCGCCGCATCCGTGCCGGCGCCCGCGCCTCGCTGTTGTAAACGGTGAAACCTGAAAAAGAACGAACCTTGTAATCACCCGCTATCCGGGCGCCGCAACCAAGAAAGACTATTCCTGTGACCATTGCTCCCGCTTCATACACCTTAGAGACCCTAGGGTTCGACCCCTCCTGGCAGGGTTCAGCAATCCGCGCCGCGTTCACCCTCGGCGGTACCCTCGAAAACTTTACCCTCGCCCGTGTCAGCGCCGTGCACCGCACCCGCTGCGAGCTACTGACCTGCGAGCAGGGTGAGCTCATTAAGCTTTCCGCTCCGCTGCGTCCGGTTGAGAACGACTACGGCGAAGAAGAGTACCCCGTCGTCGGCGACTGGGTACTCACCCAGCCCATCCCCGGAACTGGCGGTGCAGCCCACCCGGCGGAGCACAAACCCCTCGCGATACTGCCCCGGCGAAGCTACCTCACCCGCCCCAGCGCCACCCGAGAATCCGCGGATCAGCCCGTCGCCGCCAACGTGGATATGCTCTGCATCGTTGAGCCCTGCTTCCCCGAGCCGTCCATTGGGCGAATTGAACGCTACACCGCTCTGGCGCACGCTTCCGGGGTGCAGGTCGCGCTGATTCTCACCAAGGGTGACCTGGTAACGGCCGAACAGCTCACCAGCTACAGGGACTCCCTCGCAGGTGGTGTGGATGCGGTACTCGCCGTCTGCACGGATAACGGCTACGACCCCGCCCCAGTTGCTGAGCTCGTCGCCGGACGTACTGCCGTATTCCTGGGCCGCAGCGGCGCCGGTAAATCAACCCTGGTCAACGCCCTGCTCAACCCCGGAGCCGACCCCCGCGAAGACAGCGCAGAGAACCGGGTGCAGGCCACTTCCTCGGTTCGCGATGCTGACGGCAAGGGGCGCCACACCACCACCAGCCGCCAAATGATTGTTCTACCCGGCACAGAAGGCTCCAGCGCAGAATCCTCAGTCGGCACGGTACTGATTGACACTCCGGGCGTGCGAGCCCTAGCCGCCACAAGCGATAGCGCCGCGATTGACGAAACCTTCGATGACGTCTCCGGTTACGCTTCCGTCTGCCGGTACAGCGACTGCTCCCACAGCTCCGAACCCGGATGCGCGGTGCAGCAGGCCATCACTGACGGCTCCCTCGACTCCGAACGTTTTGAACGCTACCGCAGGATGATGGCGGAATCCGCGCGCCTGCGCCTGCGCTCTCAGGAGCGCGAGTACCGGCAGAGTAACCGTGCCTTCACGAAGGCAAATAAGGCGGGCCGCCGCACTCTCATGTCCATTAAGGGGCGCGCCAACTAGCTACCGAACGCACATCCCGGCGAGGCTTCCACAAGCTGAGCCGGGCAATCCTGCACAGGCAGCAATATAGTAGCCTGCCTCACTCTTCGATACACTAGAACTAGGCGTGCCCACAGTCCCCCGCGCACCCTCACCGCCACCCGGCGGCACAGGAACGCGGGCGCAGACGGCACACACCATTCACAAACCCATAACTCATGAAAGAGGTGGCAGCATGGCTGAACAGAACCTCACCCCGCCCGTACCGAAGAAGGTCGAGCACCGCCGCGAACACCACGGCGACGTCTTCATCGACCACTACGAATGGCTCCGCGACAAGGAAAGCGAAGAGGTCCTCAACTACCTCAAGGCAGAAGCCGAATACACCGAAGCTGTCACCGCAGACCAGCAGCCCCTCCGCGAATCCATCTTCAACGAAATCAAGGACCGCACCCTGCTGTCGGATCTGACCGTCCCGAACCGTATCGGCGACTGGTGGTACTACAGCCGCATGGTGCCCGGCGGCCAGTACCCCGTCTTCTACCGCTACCCCGCCCTTCACGAAGGCGACGAGGTGGTGCGCTACACCCCGCCGACCGTCACCCCCGGCGAAGTACTCGAGGGCGAAGTCGTCATCCTCGACTGCAACGAATACGCCAAGGACATGGAGTTCTTCTCCCTCGGCAGCTTCCAGCCTGCACGTAACGGCAAGCTGCTGAGCATCTCCGTGGACGAAAAGGGCGACGAACGCTACGAGCAGCGCTTCCTCAACATGGAAACCGGCACTTTCCTCGAAGACACCATCCCCAACATTGCGGCGGGCTCCTTCTTCATCAACCACGCCGAACAGCTCATCTACCTCGTGCCCGACGAGTCGTGGCGCCCCTGGCGTGTCTACGTGCACGACGTCGGGCAGGGCACCGAAGACCACCTGATCTACGAGGAACCGGACAACACCATGTGGCTCGGCGCCGCCATGAGCTCCGACCGTTCCTCCGTGGTCATTACCAGCTCGAATTCCGAGTACACGGAGGTGCGCCTCATCCCCACCCGCGAACCCAAGGGTGAGCCGACCCTGCTCATCCCCAAGAGCGCAGGCATCGAATACTACGCCGAGCCGCTCAACATTGCCGGCGAACAGCACCTGCTGATTCAGCACGACTACAATGCGCTGAACTCCGAGCTGGTCCTCGCAGACATGCCGCGCGAAGGTGAAAGCCTCGAAGAGTACGCGCAGCGTTGGGTACCCGTCATCCGCCACAGCGAACACGTGCGCCTGGAGGGCTTCACCTTCACCGCAACGCACCTGGTCGTCACCGCCCGCGCGGACACCACCACCCGCATCTTCCTCGCACCGCGTGAGCAGCTGCCCATCCAGTGGCGCCGCCGCCGCCCCGCCGGTGTGACCTTCATGGAACCTGCCGGCTTCGACGAGGAACTGTACACCGCATCCGTGCTGCGCGCCGAGAACTACTCCCCCGTGCTGCGCATCGCCTACACCTCGTACCTGACGCCGCGCCGCGTCTACGACTACTTCCCCATGTCGCAGACCCTGCTGCT
>CAUUAD010000077.1:0-7707 GCA_963542785.1 Rothia mucilaginosa | reverse complement strand
AGATAAGAACGGCGAATTTGGCTACATTTCCGCGTACGGCATCACTGTTGATGATGTGTCCGGTACCGTGTGGGTTACTAACACCACCGACAACTCCCTGTCTGTGTTTGACCAGAGCACCATGGAGCAGATTTGGACTAACCACGGTATCTCCGAGAGTGACCCGAACTGGATTGAGCACCCCCGCTCTGTGCTGGTGGATCACAACTCCGGTAAGGTGTTCGTGACCGGCCGCTACTATGTGTCCGCAATCGACATGAAGACCTTCGAGGTCACCAAGTTGCAGCTGGAAGGCGCCCCCAATGGTGGTACCCGCTACATCGGCATGAACATGACCATTGACGGCGACAAGCTGTACGTGCCCGAGCGCACCGGCGGCAAGGTCTTCGTGATCAACACTCATACGTTCAAGACTGAGCAGGTTATTCAGACCCGCGGCGAGAACTCCTCCGTTGAGGTTCGCCCCTCTGACGTCACTATTGACCACTCCGAGAACGAAATTTACGTCTCCTCGCAGGGCGTGGATGGTGTGAACTCCGGTATCTCCGTCTATGATCTGACCACCGGTGCGTTCAAGAAGTTCGTTAAGTTCGGTACCCAGGCGCTGTCCATGGAGAACGACGAGGGTCGCGACCTGGTGTACGTGACCGATTTCGGTACCGGCAAGATCGCTATCTTTGACGCTAAGACCGACCGCGTAATCGGTGAGGTTGAGATGAACGGCGGTAAGGCTAACGACCTGACCGTCACCGAGGACGGCTCCGTCATCGCAGTGGACAAGCAGGATATCGCTAACACCACCGCGGCTGTGCCCTACGTGCTGAACTCGAAGACCGGCGACGGCACCATGACCGACACCTACACCTCCAATGCGACCGTGGATCGCAACGGCAAGGCTGTTCCTTCCTCGCAGCAGAAGCTGGTTCCGAATTCTATCGTGAAGTTCCACGCTGAGGTTTCTGAGGGTGAGTTCACCTCCACCGCGACCATTAACCCCGCTAAGGTTCCCTTCCAGGGCTACCCGAAGCAGGCTACCGCGGTGCTGATTGACCCCACCCTGAACTTCGCTGAGGGTACCGTCGACATTACCCGCCCCTACACCTTCCACGTGTCCGGCTATGACTTTGAGAAGCCCCCGGCCGAAGGTGTTCGCCTGTTCCTCGTCAAGGAAGGCGAATGGTCGATGGGTTTCGACAAGCTGACTGATAGCGAACTGGCAAGCATCCAGAAGGTGTCCACCATTGTTCCGGCGAGCGCGTTTGTTTACAACGCACGCACCGGCAAGTACTCCTTCGATGCGACCCTGCGTGTTCCCGCGAATACCATGCAGTACAGCCAGAGCTACCTGCTCGGCACTGTCACCGCTGGTTCTGACGTGGCAACCAACCGTAATTACGATTCGGCTGTTTCGCTGATCGTCAACGACGCGAAGGACGCCGGCAATGCAGATAACCGCGATGAGGCTGACGAGCCGGCATTCCCCGCCAACGCCTCGGCATCGCCTTCCGCACCTGCTGCAGTAGCAGAGAAGCCTGCGGCTGAGCAGTCTAAGGACGAACAGTCGAAGGCTGAGGAAGCTAACGACCAGCTGGGAACCACCGCGAAGACCGTGCCGCTGAAGAACTCTTCTTCGGTGAAGTCTGAGGACCAGCCTAAGAGCTCCGGTTCTGATTCTCAGGTGAGCGCTTCGGCAACCAAGTCTGCGCCTCAGAGCAAGGGCTCGCTGGCTAAGACCGGTGCTCAGAACGTTCTGAGCCTGGCTGCTGTCGGTGCGTTTGCGCTGATTGCCGGTGCCGCTGTGATGGTGCTTCGCCGCCGTAAGGCATAGTTTCTTGCTCTAGTTTGAGCGGATGCGCCCCGTACACTGTGCGGGGCGCATTTTTGTGCCTCGATGTTGTTGCCTCTGAAAGAGGCGGGCGCTGTGGAAGTGCCGGTTGGCTGTCGGGGGAGTGCCTGGCATAGCTGGAAAAGAGCCTATGCTGAGCGCCTTGCACTCAGTGTAAAATATGTGACTCATTTCACCACTTTTTGATTTGGTTGTTTCTGGGAACCTCGGTATAGTTATATATGTTGCCAGGGAGACCTGGTAAAAGAGATGTAAATCTCACGGCCCCATCGTATAGCGGCCTAGTACTCCGCCCTCTCACGGCGGCAACACCGGTTCAAATCCGGTTGGGGTCACCACTAGGAAAAAAGCCTGGTTTCTTCGGAAGCCAGGCTTTTTTGTTTATATCTGTATCTGTCGGAAGATCTTTTAGATCCTACGGTGCCGCCGTGAGCCTCTCACGGCGCCGCTCCTTACGTCGCGGCACTCCGGGGCATGATGGAATCCCTCGCACGCTCGGCATCATGCCCCGCCACTTCTTGCGGCGTGGCATTCGGACGCATAATGAATTCCCTCGCGCGCTCGGCATTATGCGCCCTCATCACCATACAAATCTGGTTGGGGTCACCACTAGGAAAAAGCCTTGATTCTTCGGAATCAAGGCTTTTTTGTTTATGTCTGTCTTTTCCAAGAAAGATTACAAGCGAAAAGCCACATGTGTTTCGAAAAGCAACCATAATGGTGGCTTCTCGAAACACATGTGGCTTCTCAGTGGTATAAGGGATCCGGTATAGGGGATCCAGAACCTACTGTGCCGACGCCTCAGCAGAAGCAGTAGTAGCCTCCGCCGAACCTGCAACGGTCGCCTCCGCAGACGCAGTACCCTCAGCAGAAGCGCTCGGGCTCAGCGACGGAACCGGCGAAGCAGACGCAGTACCCGGAGCACGACGCACCATGCGCCAAGTGCCGTCCTGGTAGTGCGCCACAATCTGACCAGCCACCGGCTTACCCGGGTACTTGAACACCTCGGTCAGCGGCTGCACACGATCATTAGTCTTGCTGTACACGCCAGCACCCTCCGCACCATCAATTACCATCTCGGTTGCCCAAGTGTAGTAGCCGGTGCGGGTGTCCTTGGTCGGGCGGTCAGCAGTCAGCGACAGAACCATTGGACGCTCCGAACCGATCACCCAGCCGCTCTCCGAAGCGTACATGCTCTGGAAGAACTCAGCCACAGTCGAGTAGTCGCCGGTGTGGTCAATGTTCGTGAAGCGTACACCGTCACCGGTCAGCAGCAGGTAGTTCAGGGTAGCCTGCCAGTACGCAATGAACGCATGCAGACCCTCAACGCTGTTCTCACGCAGCTTCGCCGGCTCAACCGGGATCGCAACGTTTACAGCCTTGTGCTCCTTGGTGCCGGGCTCAAAAGTGCCGGTGGAGGAGTAGTCGGCAAGAACGACCTCACCCTTCAGGCTGGGGCCGGGCTCAACAGTGGTGGTTGCTTCCGCGGTGGGGGAGACGGACGCGGTAGCGCTTGCGGTCGAAGACTCGGTAGCGGATGCGCTCGCGGTTGCCGAAGATTCGGAGGACTTCGAGGAACATGCGGCAAGAAGTGCGGCGGTGCCCAGGCCCAGTGCGGTCAGGGCGGTGCGGCGGGTATACATGGTAGACATGGGGCTCTTTCTGAGGTGAATAAAGTATGTGCCGGTATTGAACTAATTCCAGAATATCGCAGGGGAGCGGTCAGCCCAATGTTGTGTACGCCTCCATGACCGTAAAAGCGGCGGTAGATGACGAAAAACACGGGACCCTGTGAGGTAGTAACATCATTGCTTTCTAAGCTGGAGAAGAACTGCTTGCCGTAGGCTGGATCGAATTTGCTACGTTGCTTCCTTTAGCAGGGCCGACTGTCCAAGCACCATTTTGGTACACCAGCTCGAACATGATTTTTCGGGGACCATCTGGGTCATTTGTGTAGGCCAATGAAATCTCCAAACCCTGGGCCGTGGTGTGGATTACAGCTCTACTGTGCATGTAGGTTGTAGCTTCCCAATGGTAGCGGTCTTCGTCAATCTTTCGAGGAGATTCCTCGGTCAGTTGGTATAGGCAGGGTGTTTCGGTGCCGTATAACCAGCCGCTGCCTTCCGCATACATTTTTACGTATGCCTTCTTCATTTTTTCCCAGTATTGGTCTACGGTTGCGTCTACAACCTTGAAAGGCTCAATATCCCCAGAAATCATGAGATAGTTCTGGGAAGCCATCCAATACCCCAACGCTGCGTACATGCCGCCCTTAGTTTTGTTGCTCATGTTTGCAGGGCGCAGGGGTTTGCGCGGATTCTCGGCTCTCTTCTCGTGGGTTGCCGGAATGTAGGTTCCTTGCGATTCGTAGTTGTTAAACTTCAAATCACCCTTGTAAACGCGCTGAGCATCAAGTACGCCCGGGTCGCTAAGCGGGCGGATATCGCTGGCGCAGGCGGTCAAGGAGGCGAGCGCGGCGGTGGCGGCGATGCCAAAGGCGACGCGGCGGGTCACGAAGGTGGACATAAGGTACCCTTCAATAGATTATCGGTGTATCTATTTCAGGGTACCTTAGTGTATTTGGGTATGTTTATGATTTCTTCGTTGTCAAACCTTGGAAAATACTACAAAAGATACGTTAGCTAACGAAAAGTGCCGTTTACTAGGGAAAAGTGCCACCATCTTCCTAGGCCGCCGCTTCCCTACGCAGGCATTGTGCCGCGCCGCCGCATCCTAAACGTTGAGACCAGAACCGCTTCCGCCCGAGGACCCGGGGGAAGTCGTCGAGGAACTCTTCGTCTCAACGGTGACCATCCATGCATCGTTTCGGTGTTTCAACACAAAAGTGACCTCATCATTACTGGAATCACCGCTCGTCTCAGCCAGACGAATGTCCCTGTCCTCGGGCACGTAATGGAGAACGGCGGCTTTGTGGTTACGGCCAATACCCTTCCAACGGTACTGCTCATCGTCAACCTTCTGAGGGGTCTCCTCTGTCAGCTCAGCCAAGAGTGGCGTATCGGTGCCGTACATCCACCCCTCACCCTTTGCATACAACTCTACGTATGCCTTCATCTTCTGCACGTAGATGCCGTCCAGGTCCACGGCCTTGAGCGGCGTGTCGTCGCCTGTAACCGTCAGATAATTCAGGGACGCCACCCAGTAGCCTATAGCTGCGTACATGCCCGAAGTCGTCTTCGATTTCATGTTCACGGGAGGAACGGGCATAGGCGGGTTCTCCGCCTTCTTCGTGCTGCTTGCGGGGTGGTACGTTCCGGTCGACTTGTAGCTATTGAACTTCAACTCGCCCTTGTAGGGACGCATCGAGTCAACCACGCTCGGGTCCTCCAGTGGGCGAATATCGCTGGCGCAGGCGGTCAGGGAGGCGAGCGCAGCAGTAGCGGCAACACCCAGGGCAGTGCGTCGGGTAACGAAGGTAGGCATGAGAACCCCTCAATAGTTTGTTCGTGTGCTTTTAAGCGTACCCGAGCAGGTTTGTTGACACGCTCAAAGCCGGCACCTGCTCATCTGGGGGAATAGTTCAACACGACCGTACGCAGGCCATGCAAACAAAAAGGGGAAGCTCCCGCACGCAGCCTCAACTGCATTCGAGAGCTTCCCTCATCACTATAAATAACTAGGAACGCGGGTTAGGCACTAGCGCTACTCGCCTCTGAAGAGGGGGAATCAGCTTCTTCATCACTGAGTAAGAACCAGGCGCCATCCTTATAGTCAAACGGAAAATTGGTTGCCTCGCTCTTGGTCGATCCATCAACCAGAGGAACAGGGTCATGACCCTCAACGTGAGCCTTTGCATTGGGATCATAGATAATGCGTCCGAGCCAATCGTAACGGTTGGGACCGCCCTCAACTTTTTTGGGAGCATCAGTCAGCAGCTGAATGGTAACCGGCGCATCCGTGTCATACACCCAGCCCTTACCGGAAGAGTAGATAAGAACAGCATTGGCGTGATCGTTCGCGTACTGGCCATAAGGGTCAGCCTTCTTGAGCGGCTCGAAATCGCCGGTCATGAACATGTAGTTGAAGCTTGCCACCCAGTAGCAGAGGAACTGGTACATGCCCTCAACGGTCGCCTCGTTCATCTTCTCCGGAACAACAGGCTTCGGCACGTTCTGCGCCTTCTTCTCAGCCGTGGCAGGAACGTACTCGCCGTTCTTCTCGTACTTGTCGAGCTTTACGGTACCCTTGTACGACTTCTTAGCGGAAGACGTCGCAGATGCTGAAGCGGATGCGCTTGCAGACTCAGAAGCGCTAGCGCTCGCCGAAGCCTCACCGGAAGGGGAAGAAGAGCTATCAGCCAGCGGGCGGATATCGCTAGAGCAAGCAGTCAGTGCCGCAGCCGCGCCGGCACCGGTAGCGGCAGCTAGTGCTGCACGTCGAGAAAGAAAAGTTGCCATGAAAAATCCTTAAGTAATGTGTGGGGTTATGAGACTAAATCCTAGAGCCTATGTGCGAGGTAAATCCCCGCCCATAAGACGAACTGAGCAAAGATGCTCTAGGCGTTCTTGGAGCTAGCCTCATCGGATGATTTAGCACTCGGGCTTGCAGTGCTTTGCCCGCGTACCTTGGTGGGGTAAGTAAACCACTTGCCGTCCTGATACGACAATTTCAGGTTGGAAAGCTCGGGCTCCATGGAAGTGTTCTGGTACATAGGCCTGTTGCCCTTACCCTCAACATGCATCATCGCATTAGGGTCCTTGGACAGCGTGATACGCCAGTAATAGAGAGGCTCGCTGCCTTCCACCTTCTCAGGTTGCGGGGTCATCATCTCAACCTGAAGCGCATGCTCCGAACCGTAAAACCACCCCTCATTGGACTCATAAAAAGTCACGTAATCATGGAAAGACTTCACATCCCTGCCGGAGGGGTCAGCCTGCTTCAACGGCTCATCGTCACCGGTGAGCACCAGATAGTTGACGCTGGCAAGCCAAAAACTAAAGGCAGAGTAGGCACCATCAATGCTGTTCTCATGCATATTCGCCGGAGGGAGGGGCTTGGGCACGTTCTGCGCCTTGTGCGTCTCATCCGCGGGAACGTACTCGCCCTTCTTCTCATAGTTGTCGAACTTTACCGGCCCCAGATAAGACTTCTCAGAAGAGCCACCCGCAGAAGCGGATGCGCTAGCAGATTCGCTAGGACCTGCAGAAGTGGACGCCTCACCGGAGGCGGAACTATCAGCCAGCGGGCGGATATCGCTAGCGCAAGCAGTCAACGCCGCAGCCGCGCCGGCACCGGTAGCGGCAGCTAGTGCTGCACGTCGAGAAAGAAAAGTCGTCATCAGAAATCCTTAAGTAGTGCGTATCAGAAGATGAGGGAAACTAACTATCGTTGTTCAAAAGCATGCGCCACATGCCGTCTTTGTACTCCATGATGAACTTCGTCGTGCGAGGAATCGTCTTTTCCTCCTCAACGATAGTCGCATCAGGCTCACCCTCAATGTGGTACTTAGCGGCAGGATCATACGCGACGGTCACAAGCCACTCATAACGGTCCGGCTTATTAGCCACCGGCTGAAGCTCATTCTCCGCAATCTCAATCTTGTACGGCTGATCCGAACCGTAAATCCAACCCAGACCCGACTCGTAGAGCCTAATCATGGTCCTAGAGTTCTTCAAAAAAGCCTTCGCCGGATCCGCCTTCATCAGCGGCTCAACATCGCCGGTCAGAATCAGATAATTCTGGGACGCAAGCCAATAACCCATCAGAGCGTAGGCGCCCTCGGGGCTGTTTTCCTTCATCTTCTCCGGAATCAGAGGCTTCGGCACGTTCTGCGCCGGCGCATTCGCAGTCGCAGGGATGTAGGTGCCGTTCCGCTCGTAGTTATTGAACTTAATCGGACC